>CAYNCT010000001.1:0-88968 GCA_964396005.1 uncultured Verrucomicrobiota bacterium
GGAGACGCTCTGCAATCGCGTGGCCATCATCGAGAAGGGCCGGCTCATCTATACGGGCCCGGTCCAGGGCGTGCGCGATCAGATGGCTTCAGGCCGCGTCGTGTGGGTGCGCGTGGCCAGCGATCCGGAGCAGGCGGTCCATCTGTTGCGGGCGCGTCCGGAGGTCACCGAGGTGCAGCCGGCCGAAGGCCGGTTGAAGGTCACCCTCGCGAGCCACGACACCGACCACAGCCTGGTGGCCGAGGTGCTGGTCAAGGGCGGCGCGCGGTTGACCGAATTGCGCGAGGACGAACTCGGCCTCGAGGAGGTCTTCCTGCGGGTGACCAAGGGCGAGACCCAGTAGGCGCGCCGCTTTGTCGCGTGCCACTCGCACCGGCTCGCGGTCTAAGTTCGTGTGAACCTTTCGCCGGTCATCGGGCGGGAGTTGATCGCGCAGTCGCGCCAGCCCGCCACCTACTGGCTCCGCGTGGCGGGCGCCGCCGGAGTGATGACGGTCTTCGCGCTGGCCGCCTCGGGTCCGAGCCGCTCGGGGCGCGAACTCGGCGAATACTTGTTCGATGCGCTTAACGCGGCGGCCTACCACGTGATCTTGCTGTGCGTGCCGCTGCTAACCGCCGACAGCATCAGCCGCGAACGGCGCGAGGGCACGCTGGGGCTGCTGTTCCTCACGCCCCTGCGGGCGCGGGACATCGTGGCGGGCAAGGCCATCAGTCAGGCCCTGCGCGGCAGCACGCTCCTGATCGGGCTGGTGCCGATGCTGCTGCTGCCGGTTTTGCTCGGGGGCGTGGGCTGGCTCAAGGCCGTGGTCACTGTCGGCATCCACGCCTGCGCGTTCCTGGTGGCGTTGACGGCCGGCCTGGTTGTGTCGTCGCTGGCCGAGCGTCCGGGGCGCGCGGCACTGGGCGCGGTCCTGTTCGCGCTCGTGGCTGTGATGCCGCTGAATTTCCTGCTGGGGACCACCTTTGGCGTCGAGCTGTGGCCGCCGCTGTTCCTGCCGGTGGACTGGTTGCCGAGCGTGACCCTGCCCACCCAGGCCCGCACCTGGCTGCTCAGTCTCGCGCTGCTGCTGGCGGGCGCGCTGGTCGCTACGGCGGGCGGGCTGTGGCAGGCGGCGCGACAGGTCACACTGTTCTGGCAGGAAGCCGAGGACTCGACCCACCGGCTGCGCGCGGTCGTCGGCATGTGGATTCGGATCGGTGCGTTGGCAGCGCTCGCGACGCAGTTCGCGCTGCTGGTGATCGTCCCGCACAGCGGCTGGGCTGCCCGCGGGGCCTATTGGTTGATGAACCTGCTCTGGCTGGCCCCGCTGCCCTTCCTCGCCGCCGCGGTCACGGTCAACCGGCTGGCGGCGATGGGCGGGGCCACCAATTTGTCGGCGGCCAAGGCTGTACGCGCGACGACGCACGGTTCGGGCTGGCGCTTCTTCTGGCTTTGGGCGGCCGTGGCCGGGGTGTGCCCGCTGGTGGCGTCCCAAGTCATGCCGTTCAACCAGCCCCCCAATCCGCTCTTCATGGTGCTGAATGCCGCCAGCGTCGCCAGCGCGGGGCTGATCGCAGGCGTGCTGGCTTTTGCGTGGCGCCGACGCTGGGCGACCGGCCTGGTGTGGAGCCTGGTCCTCAGCGCCGGGCTCACTGTGACGGCATTGACCGTCGTCGGCGTCGCCGCGTTTTGGCGGGGCGAGAACCTTCTGCGGGACACCAACGCGATGGCGGATGCCCCGCTCAGTCAGCTGCTGATGAGTCCGCTGTTGGGGGCGGCGATCTTCCTGGCGGGCATGCCCGGTTTACTCGCCGAAATGAACGTATTCACCGGCGTCCCCGCCGACTACGTGGACCCGCTCGCCCGCATGGTCATGCAGAATTCGTTTTTCCTGACGTTCATCGCCGTGGCGACGGCCGGGTTGCTGCCGAGATTGCTGGCGCGCCGGCTGCGGGCGATCGCGGCCCTTCACGCGAGCGAGGAGACCCGCGCGCTGCGACGCGACTTCTGCGAACCGCTCGTCGGACGGCACTGGTTCGCTCTGCGACAGCGCCGGAGACTGAACACCAACCCCATTGGCTGGTTGCACGCGCGCCAATGGAGCGCCCGACTCAGCGGCTGGGGTTGGTGCCTGGCGGCCGTGATCACCCAGGTCCCGGTCTTCCTGAACTTGCGCGGACTGAGCGCGATCCTCGCGCAGCAGGCGTGGTCGATCGTTGCGCTTCAGGCGGGCATGGCGTTTGCCGCTGCGGGCAGTTTCCAGCGGGAGAAACTGAGCGGCGTCCTGGAACTGATCCTGGTCACTCCCATTTCGGCCCAACAGTTGGTGCAGGGCCGCTGGGCGGCGTTGCTCCGGCAGTTCCTGCCCACCCTCGTGCTGATGGCGCTGCTGTTCGGTCTGAGTGTGCGGGTGCTGGCGCCCCGGGCCTCGGACGTCAACGCGTTCTCGGCTGTGCTGCTGGCGGGGCTGCCGCTGATTTCGCTGCCCCTGATCGGGCTGTACCTGTCGCTGCGCTTTCGCTCGGTCCTGGCCGCCTGGTTGGCCACCTGCGGCGTGGGGCTGGGCATCAGTTTCGCGGCGCTGCTGGTCAGCGGCGGCGTCATTTGGGTGCTGGTGCAAGCCCGGCTCCTGCTGCCCGACTGGGGCTGGTCCGGCAGGCCATGGGCTGCCCCGGAATGGTCGGTCTTGAGCCTCTTGATCGTGCCCGCGTTGCTCGGGCACTACACGGCGGCGCGCCACGCCTGGTCGAAGCTGGTGGACGGACTCACCAGCCGGCAACTGCTGCTGCCGTGAGCGGGGGTCCCGAAGTCCCGCGCGGTTGAGTCGGGGCGCGCGAGGTCCCGCCGCGCCGCGCGGCCCACTCGGACGAACGAGAGGGTTTCACCATCGGGTGCCTCATCGTGCGCTCGGGTTCGGCGCGAGGGCGCGCCGAACCACCGCTCGGGGCGGCTGTGCTCCCCGAGCATTTCGATTGAATCGTTCCGCCTTGGCCACCGCGCCGCTCACGTGACTTCCCCGTGAAAGCCCTGCTGCCGGAGCGCCTCGAAGAGGACCACCGCCACGCAGTTTGCCAGGTTCAACGAGCGGGTCTGGCGATGGAACATGGGCAGGCGCAACCAGCGCGACGGCTCGGCCGCCAGCCACGCCCGCGGCAGCCCGGCGGTTTCGCGGCCGAAGACCAGGTAATCGTCCGGCCTGAAATCCGCCTCGGTGTAGCGGCGCGGGCCGCCGGACTCAATGAACCAGAAGCGGGCCCCGGCCGGCTGCGCGCGCCGAAAGACCTCCCAGTCCGGCCAGCGTTGCCACGCGACGTGCTGCCAATAGTCCATGCCGGCGCGTTGAAGCTCGCGGTGGTCGAGACGGAACCCCAGCGGCTCGATGAGGTGGAGGCGCGCGCCGGTAGCGGCGCACAGGCGGGCCACGTTGCCGGTGTTCGGCGGGATCTCCGGTTCCACGAGCACGACGTTCATTCCTCGTCCACGCCGGTTTCGCGGAGGTCTGTCACCGCCGCGGTCGCGCCCGGCGGTCGGCGGTAGGAAACTTTCCACAACGTCAGGCCGTGGGCCGGCGCGGTCATGCCGGCCAGGCGCCGGTCGCGTCCGGCCAGCATCGCGCGCACGGCCTCGGGTGGGAACCGCTGCAAGCCCACCTGCACGAGGGTTCCGACGATGCCCCGGCACATTTTGTAGAGGAACCCGCTGCCCACCAGGCAGAAGGTCAGGCGCGGGCCGGACCGGCGGATCGCGCAGCGATACAGCGTACGCACGGTGGACGCGCGGGCGTAGCCGGGGTTGGCCGTGAAGGCGGCGAAGTCGTGCCGCCCCTCGAAGTGGCGCGCGGCGGCGCGCATGGCTGCGAGGTCGAGCGGTCGCGGGACATGCCACGCGTGGAACCGCAGGAGCGGATTCATGGCCGGGTGGTTCCAGACCTCGTAACGGTACTCCTTGGCCCGGGCATCGAAGCGGGCATGAAAGCCGGGCCGCGCGACCGCCGCCGCCATCACCCGGATGTCCTCCGGAAGGTGAGCGTTGAGCGCGAGCAAGAGTTTGCGTGCGGGCAGCCGGCACTCGCGGGGGGACACCTCAAAGTGGGCCACCATTCCCAGCGCGTGAACGCCGGTGTCCGTCCGGCTGGAACTGTGGAGCCGCGGGGCCGACGGGATCACGCCGGCGAGGGCGGCCTCGACCTTCGCCTGCACTCCGGTCCCGATCTTTTGGGTCTGCCAGCCCTGGTAGGCGGTGCCGTCGTAGGCGATGACCAGCCGGAATTTCACGGCGCGCCGGCGTCGAGGTAGCTTTGCAGCAGGAGGGCGGCAGCCGATTGGTCCACCTTCGCCTTGCGGTCGCGCCCGCGCACCTGCCCCTCGCTCAAAAAGCGATGCGCCTGCACCGAGGTCAGGCGCTCGTCCCACGTGCGCACCGGCACGGTGAGCGCGTCGCGCAGCGCCGCGGCAAACTCCTGCGCCTTGATGGCCGCGGGACCGTAGCTGCCGTCCATGTTGCGCGGCAGACCGATCAGGATCAATTCGACCTCCTTCTCGCGAATCAAGGTCTTGAGCCGGACGAGAACCTCGCCGAACGGCTCGGCGGGAATCTGTTCGAGCGGCGACGCGATCATCCGCAACTCGTCGCTGAGGGCGACGCCGATGCGGACGGTGCCGAGGTCGAGGGCCAGAATGCGCATGGCCGAAGCTTGCGAGGGAACGGCGCCGCACCGCAAGCGCGGCTTCGCCCGGCGCCGCCCTTCCGGGCGCACCTGCCCGACAGTCGAACGCAAGAGGCTGCCACCTATGGGGTGCGGCTTCCGTGGGCACGGCCGGGCGGCAAGTTGCCGCCCACAACGGCCAAGTTGGCCGTTCCACCCAAAACCTACTGCATCGTTCCGGCTTGGTCTCCCGGCGCCGGGTCGGCGTCGCCGGCCGCCACCGCCACGCCCCGGTGACGACGCTGCCGCGCGGCGTGATCGCGCGGGCCGGCCGCGCGTACGCGGCGGGCCGGCCGGACGCTGGGAAGCCAGGGGCGAAGGACCGGGGGCAGCTCGCGGCCCCCCGCCCGTTCGGCGTCGCGGGCGAGCGATTCCGCCACCTCGCGCGGATCGAGGTTCAGCTCGCCGCTCAGGTACTCGAACACGAACCCGATGAGGCGCGGCAGCGCGATCGCGTGAGTGCGCCCGGCCCGTTGATGCAACCACTCGCTGAAGCGGAGGAAGGCCGCAAAGGGCGAGCCGCCCGCCGCCCACAATCGCGGCGTGGTCTCGACGAAGTTGCCGCTGTTGGCCACCAGGTCCCAGAAGCGCGCGAACCGCCGCAGCCGTTGCAGCTCGGCGAATCCAAGCAGGCGGTTGCGCAGAATCTCGTAAGGCGGCAGCGGCGAATACACCATCGCCCACTCGCGGTCGTGGCGGGCGATGGGCGCGCCGCGCAGCCGCTTGAGAATGCCCACCTGAATCTCCGGCGGCCGCAACGCGACCAGCCGGTCGAATCCCGCCGCGAAGCTCTCCAACGTTTCGCCCGGCAGACCGGCGATGAGGTCCGCATGCACGTGAACCGCCGTCCGCTCGCGCAGGAACCGCAAATTGTCCTCGAGCCGCTCGTAATCCTGCCGCCGGTGGATCCGCGCCGCGACCGCCGGATTGAACGTCTGGATGCCCACCTCGAACTGCAGCGTGCCCGGCGGAAAACGCACGATCAGCTCGCGCAAGCCCTCCGGCAGCCGGTCGGGGATCAGCTCGAAATGGAGGAACAACCCCGGACGCAGCCGGGCGAGGAAGAACTCCAGGATTCGCCGACTGACGTCCAGTCGCAGGTTGAACGTGCGGTCCACGAATTTGAACTGGCGGACGCCGCGCGCGAGCAGGCGGTCGAGGGCCGCGAGGAACGGTGCGAGCGGAAACTGCCGCACCGGCACATCGAGCGCCGACAAGCAGAAGTCGCACTCGAACGGGCAGCCGCGCGACGCCTCCACGTAGATCAACCGTCGCGCGATGTCGGCGTCCGTGTACTCGTCATAGGGCAGCGCTACGTTCGCCAGATCCGGCAACGCGGCGGCGATGATCTTCGGCAGCGGGCCGGGCGCGGCAGCGTCCCCGTCCGCCAGCCACGCGCGACAGACCGCGGCAAATTGGAGGTCCGCCTCGCCGGTGATCACGCAGTCGGCGAGTTCCACGATCGGCTGGCCGGCGGTTTCGTGACTTACCTCCGGCCCCCCAAGCACGATCCGCAGGGTCGGTTGAATGCGCTTGAGCAGCGCCACCAGTTCGGTGGTCGGCGTCACGTTCCAGATGTACACCCCGAGGCCGACGATCCGCGACTCGAACGCCAGAATCCGTTCGGCGATTTCCAGCGGGCGCTGGCTCACATCGAATTCGGCGATGATCGAACGCGGCCGCAGGTCCCCCAGGTTGGCGCGCAGGTAGCGCAGGCCGAAGGCGGCGTGCGGATACTTCGCGTTCAACGTGGCGAGGACAATGTCCGGCATCGCAACCACCGTAGGCAAACCACCGCTGCCGGCAAGCGGTCGGAGAACCGCCCGCTCCGACGGCTCGGCCGCCTCCAGCCCTCAAGGCGGCCCGGCCGCCGCGGGTTCGAACGCCTCCAACTCCGGCGCCCACGGTGTCGTGCCCAGCGTGACTGGCCGAAAAATACCGCCGGCGCCGTACCAGTCGTGGACGCGCACGGCGATCGTCAGGGGCTGCCCGGCGCGGGCGACGCTGCTCAGATCGTGACTGAATCGCTCGTTGAAGGTGTCCACGCGCGTCGCGAGGTCGCCGCGTTGGGCGAAGAGCCGGCCGTTGAGATACAACTCGTACAGATCATCCACCCCTTCGAAGGTCAGGTAGATCGGCCGGCCGGCCCACGCGGCCGGCACGTCCACGCGGAGGCGGTACCAGGCCCAGCCGTCCAGCGCCGGCCAGCCCTGCCCTTCCCAATGCTGGCCCACCCGGATGGTCGGCCACGCCGCGTCATCCAACTCCGGCGCCGCCCAGGCCGTGGCCACGGTGGTGTCCCCGGGCTCGGGTTGAAACCGCCAGTCGCGCGCGGTGAGCGGCAGGCGGGCTTCGTGGAGTTTGGCGCGGATGCCCGCCCAGAGTTCCGGCGCGAGCGCGGCGCGGGGCGCGGGGCCGCGGGCGAGGTGGCGAATCAATTCACTCAGCAGCCAGCGGCCGGCGGCGTTGCCCGGGCCGGCATGGTTGACGGCGCTGACGAGCAAGCGACCCGCGCCCACCCGGGTTTCAAAGATGAGCCCGTGCGTCTTCACGCCGCCGTGGTCATGGGTGTCCCAGAGCATCAGCCGCGGGTCAATCTGCTCGAGCCATGGCAGGTCGGGGATGACACCGCTGGCGAGGTCGAAATGTTGGAGCTCGACCAGCAGGTCGCGCGGCACGCCTTCGCCGAGGGCGCGGGTATCCGCCAGCGGCGCCCCGCGGAGGAACCAGTGATCCACCACGCGAAAAGTGGCGGGTCCGCCGGCAGTGGCCAACAACACCCGACCGCCGGCTTCGAGGCGTTGCGCCAGGGCGTCGTCCAGGCGGGCCGCGACCACGACCGCGTCTGGCGGGCTGTCGGTCATCGGCCGCGTGGGGTGAGGAAGATCGAGCCGGGGCGCGAGGTCGGGCGCGACCCACACGGGGGCGGCGGAGAGGTCGCCCACGGCGGGCACCACCCACACCGGCCAGGCATTGCGAAACTCGCCGTGCCGGGTGCGGAGCCGCGCCTGGACCACGATTCGTTGCGGGCGGGCGACCGCGGGCGGCAGGGGCAGATCCAGGTCCAGCCACGTGGCAAGCGTGCCGGGTTCCTGGGACCGGACGACGCGGGCCCGCGCGCCGGGCACGGTGACCTCCAGTCGCCCCCGTGCGATCGCGGTTCGGCCGAAATGACTGACCAGCAGTTGGCCGCGCAACCGCTCGCCGGACGCGAAGCTGCGACGATCGTTCTCGGTCTGCAGCAGGCATACGGTGTCGCGCTGCCACGCCCAGTCGGCGGGCTGCCATTTGGGCTGGTCGCGGTAGTCGCGCAATCCCATCGAAGCCAGCGGGAAGTCCCGGATGACGCTGATGACATAGCCGCCCGCCGGCACCTCGCGGCGATAGGTTTCCGCCTGGTATTTGCGCATCAACAGCGCGTAGCGCAGGGAGTCGGCTTCGAGCGCGCCGAGCGGTTCCGGCCCGACGCGGGCAGCCAGCCGCGCCCGCCAGGCCAGTTGGGCGTCCAGCGATTTCGGCAACCAGTGCGGGCGCTCCGCCCCCACCCGTTGCGTCAGTTCATCCAGTCGGGGCCAGGTGTCAGCGGCGATGGCCTCGCCGAGCAGCAGCGGCTTTGCCTCGCGCTCGGCGATGTGCCGGTTAAAGCGGCGAAGGGTGGACACCCAGGTGTGGTTGTTGCCGTACGGGTGATCGTCCCAGATGTCGCTGATGCGGTTCCACTCGATCCAGCTCGAGTTGTCCTCGACGATCGCCCCGGGGATCAATTGCTTGGCCGTGTCGTACAGCGAACGAATCACCGCCAGGTCGGCGCCCGGACCGGTCTCGCAGGTGAGGCTGCGGAGGATGACGGAGGGATGGTTGCGATCGAAGTGGAAAAACTCGGTGAACTCGCGGCGCAGCGGCTCGAGATGCTCCGGGGTGAATTGGGGGTGCCACGTGGGGTACTCCATCCAGGCGAGCATTCCCAATTCGTCGCACAGTTCGAGGTAGCGCTTCGGCGGCACCCACAGACAGAACTTCATGAGGTTGAAGCCGCGCCGCCGCGCATATTCCAGGTCGCGCCGAAACCGGTCCGGGTCGGGCACCGGTGCCAGCCGCGGCGGATAGTAGCCCCAGTTCAAGAGGCCGCGGACATTTAGCGGCCGGCCGTTCAGGCGCAGTTCGTGCCCGGCGGTCTCGACCTTCCGAAACGCGGCGGTGACCGCAACGCGATCCCGCGGCGCGCCGGCGGGAATCGCGGGCGGCAACTCGAGGATCAGGTCATACAGGGCGGGCGATTCGGGCGACCATCGGGCCGGCGCGGTCACCGGGACGGCGGCGAACAGCGTGGTGCCCTCGCGCCGCAGGGTGCCGGACCGGCCGGCGCCGGCGGCGGGCGCGTCTCCGACCACCAGCTCGGCGCGGGTCCGGGCCCGCTGGCCGCGGCGCCCGTAGGTGACGGTCAGTCGGTCCACTGCGGCGGGCTCATCGCCAAGGAGCGGGATCTCCAGTTCCAGTTCGCCCGTGTCCGGATTGCCGGCCGCGCGCAGGCGGAGGTCGTCCAGGTAGGTCGCATTGACCGTCCGCAACCGTACGCTTTGCCACAGACCCCCGAAGTGCGGCTGGACAATCGGCAGGAAGCCCTGCGTGTTGTGACCGACCTTCTCATCCAGACGGACGCGAATCTCATTCGTCGTGGTTGGCGCGCGGCGCAGGTGCTCGGTCACGTCGAAGCGAAACGGCGTCCAGCCGCCCAGGTGCCTGCCGAGACGCTCGCCGTTCCACCAGACTTCGGCCTCGGTGGCGGCGGCCTCGAACTCCAGCAAGACACGCCGGCCGGCGCGCGGCCGGGCAACGTCCACCTCGCGGCGGTACCAGCCGACGCCGCGGAAGTGGGTGCCCTCGTGCGACTGGAAGTCCGCCGGAACTTGGACCGTTTTCCATTCGCCGGCGGGCGCGCCGTTGGTTTGAAAGAGCCACGCGCCGCCGAGGTCGCGGCTGGCGCGGATGAGCGGCACGGTCCGGGCGTGGGCGGAGCAAAGCAGGCTGGCCAGCAGCCCGCTCAAGGTCAGAAGGAAAATGGTCGCCGTGGCGCGTGCGCCGGCCGGCGGGTTGCGGATTGCCGCCCGGCCGGGGCTCATACCAGGTGACTGTGCGGCTTGCTCTCCGCGAGCTTTTTTACGAGGTCCTTGATCTTCTGCGCCTGGCCCTTGTCGGCCACCAGCGTGGCGTCATCCGTCTGCACGATCACGGCGTCCCGCAGCCCGACCACCGCGATGGGCGTGCGGCGGGCCTTCGACCGCGCGTCGTAGATGATGTTGCGCGCGGCGTCCACGTGGATGAAGTCCGCCACGGCGACGTTGCCTTCGGCATCGGGTTTCACATGGCGCGCCAGGGCGGGCCACGCCCCAAGGTCGTCCCACGCGAAGGCGCCGTCCGCGCAAACCACGTTGTGGGCCTTTTCCATCAGCGCGAAGTCCACGCTGATCCGCTTGAGGTTCGGGTAGTCCTGGGCCAGCACTTTGGCGAGCGCCGCCGGACTCTTGGCCGCGGCCGCGAACCAGCGGTGGCAGGCGGCGTGCAGCTCGGGTTGGTGCATTTCCAGCCCGTTGGTGATGGTCACGAAGGACCAGACAAACAGGCCGGCGTTCCAGCGATAATGTCCGCTGTTCACGTACTCGACGGCGGTGGCGAGGTCCGGCTTTTCCTTGAATTGCTCGGCCTTGAAGAAACGCGTCTGGTAGCGTTTCACTCCGGCCGGCGGCGGCAGTTCGTGGCCGAGTTTGATGTAACCGTAGCCCGTGGCGGGCTCGGTCGGCTGGATGCCAATGGTCACCATCACCTGGCCGCGCCCGGCCAAATCGAAGGCGTCGCCGAGCACCCGCTGAAATTTTTTTTCCTCGGGAATGACGTGGTCCGCCGGCAGCACCGCCATGACCCCCGTCGTCGAACGCGCCCCCACGATCGCCGCCCCGAGGGTCACCGCGGCGCAGGTGTCGCGGCCGACCGGCTCGGCCACAACGTTCTCCTTGGGCAGTCGCGGCAACTGCTGGCGCACCTCGGCCACCTGGGCCGCGTTGGTGATGACCAGCACGTTTTTGAGCGGCACCAGCGGAGCCACCCGATCCACGGCTTGTTGAAGAAACGAGCGGTCGCCCAACAGTTTGATCAGTTGTTTCGGGGCCCGCTCGCGGCTGACGGGCCAAAACCGTTCGCCGCGGCCGCCGGCCATGATGATGGCGAACCGCTCGGGGGTGGTTCGGGATGGGGGCGCAGTCTTCATCGTTGACGGCGGCATGGTGCGTCTTTTGCCGGCCGGCCGGCAAGCCCGGTGACCGCCTTGCGGCCCAGGTCGGGGCCGCTGGATCCGGCGGCCCGCAGGGGTGAACTCCGCAACCGGCGCTGATCGCCGTCAATTTTCACGAGCGGTGGTATTTGCCAATCCGGGCCGTTCGACCTAACCATTGCACGTGATTCTGCTCCGCTTTTCCAAAAGCGTTTCCGGGGCCGCCCCACTGGCGGCCCTGATCGTCTTGACGGCCTGTGATCGTGGCGGGGTGCGGACCTACACCGCACCCAAGGACAACCCGCCCGCCGTGGACCGGATGACCGCCACCGGCATGGGGATCGGTCAGCGACCGGAGGTTGCCACGCCGCCCGTGACGTGGAAGTTGCCGGCGGGCTGGCAGGAACTGCCCGCCAGTCAAATGCGTGTCGGGCACTTTGCGATCAGCGGCCCCGACGGCCAGAAGGCGCAGTTGACGATCATTCCCCTGGCCGGCGTGGGCGGGGGCGACCTAGAAAACGTGAACCGGTGGCGGGGGCAGGTCAGCCTGAGTCGGATTGACGAGACGGAAATGAACCGGATCGCGGAGCCCGTCATCATCGGCTCGGGCGAAGGGCGCCTCTTCGATTTTGCGGGCGCGACCCCGGACGAGGACAAGCCGGCCCGGATGCTCGCGGCCATTTTGCACCGCGAAGGCACGGCCTGGTTTTTCAAGCTGTTGGGCGACGACAAGCTGGTGGCCGCGCAAAAGCCCGCGCTGCTCGAGTTTCTCAAGTCCATTCAGTTCGGGGCGCCCGGAAGCGGGGAAGTGCCCATGGCGTCCGCGACGTTGCCCGACGGGCATCCACCGGTGCCCGGTGGTCCGGCGGCGAGCGCCGCCGGCCTGCCTGACGGCCATCCGCCGATCACGCCTGCGGCCGCGCCCGCGGCGCCGGTCGCCGGCTCCTCGGAATGGAAATTGCCGGCCGGGTGGAGGGAATTGGCGCCGGGAACCTTTCAGCGGGCGCGATTCCTCGCCGCGGAAAGCGCCGCGGGCAGGGCCGAGGCGACGATTTCCATCCTCGCCGGCACGGGCGGCGGCGACCTAGCCAACGTGAATCGCTGGCGCGGCCAGGTGGGGCTGCCGCCCATCACCGAGGCCGAGTTGGCGACGGCGGCTGTCACCGTGGAGGCGGACGGGCGGCCGGCGAAGCTGGTGGATATGACCGGCGCGAACGGTCAGCAGCGCATCATGGCGGTGATCGCGGCGCGGGACGGCGAGACCGTCTTCTATCGCTTGTCGGGCTCTCCGGAACTGGTCGGGGCGCAGAAAGACGCCTTCCTGGCCTTCGTGAAATCCCCCCGGTGATGCTGCGACGCTGGTTCGACCTTTTCAGTTCGCTCCGGCTCACGGTGGTGCTGCTGTGCCTCTCGTGCCTCTTGGTGTTCCTCGGCACCATGGCGCAAGATCCGCTCGGGCTGTATCTGGTGCAGGACCGCTTCTTCCAAAGTCTGTTCGTGGACTACGTCTCGCTGACCGCGGCCGTGAAGAAGACGCTCCAGATGCTGCATATCTACGTGGCGCCGACCACCGCGGCCGACGTCATGGCGGCGCCGTACGTGCCCGCCTTTCCCGGGGGTTATTTGCTGGGGTGGGCGTTGCTGGTCAACCTGGTGACCGCCCACTTCCGCTATTTCCAGGCCAGTCGGCGGAAGATCGGGATCGCTCTGATCCACTCCGGCGTCGTGCTCCTGCTGTTGGGACAGTTTGCGACCGACCTGCTGCAGGTGGAGAGCCACATGCGGCTTTCCGAGGGCGAAACCAAGTTCTTCTCCGAGAGCAGCCGCCAGAGCGAGCTGGCGATTCTCGATACGACCGCGCCGGATCGCGACCAGGTGGTGGCCATCCCGGTGGCGCAACTGGGCGGCACCCTCCGCCATGAAGCCCTGCCGTTCACCGTGGAGGTGAAGGCGGTGTACCAAAACGCGACGCCCGAGTTTGTGACCAGCGGCAACGATTCCGGGACCGCCTCCCGCGGGGTGGGGCCCCGGCTCAAGTTCCGCCAGGAACCACCCGTCACCCGGCTGGATTCGCGCGACGTGCCGGCGGCGCTGTTGGAGGTGCGCGACGGCGAGCAGTCGCTGGGGACCTGGTGGGTGTCGAACTGGCTGACCGAGGAACCGCTGCGGCGGCTCATTCTGCAGCAGGCCGGGCCGGCGGTGCGCGCGGCGCTCGCCCAACCCCAGTCCTTCGAGCACCAGGGCCGCACGTTTGCGCTCGCCATGCGCCCGATTCGCTTTTACGAACCGCACTCGCTCGAGTTGCTGGAGTTCCGCCATGACAAATACAAGGGCACGGAAATCCCGAAGAATTTTTCCAGCCGCGTGCGCGTCCGGCGGCCCGACACCGGCGAGGATCGCGAAGTTCTCATCTACATGAACAACCCGCTGCGCTACGCGGGCAAGACCTACTACCAGTCCGGCTACGACGACAAAGACCCGCGCGTGACCATCTTGCAGGTGGTCCGCAATCCCGGCTGGCTGACGCCCTATCTGGCCTGCGTGATCGTCTCGGTCGGGCTTTGTTGGCAGTTTGGAATGCACCTCCTCGAGTTCGCCCGCAAACGTCAATCCGCATGAAACTGCTCAAGCGTCTCGTCCCCTGGCTGCTGCTCGCGCTGTTCGTGGGGGAACTGCTGGCGATGATGTTCCCGCGGCAACAGACCGGGTTTCACTACCGCGACTTTGGCCGGCTGCCCGTGCTCCTCAACGGCCGCGTGCAGCCCTTCGACTCGGTCGCGCGCAACGCGCTGCTGCAGATCCGGGGCACCGCCAGCGTGCCGCTTGAGGAGAAAAAGTGGTTCGAGTTTTGGAAGCATCCCCGCAAGTTGCGCGCGACCGAGTGGCTGCTCGAAGTCATGCTCAAGCCGGAGGTCGCGGACACCCGGCCCACCTTCCTCATCCACCACCCGGAGCTCCTCGGGGAGCTGAAGCTCGAAAACCTGGGCATCGAAAAATCCGGCCTCCGCTACTACTCCTTCGACGAGATTCGAGGCGTGGCGGCCGAGATCGGTGAGCAGGGCCAGCGGGCCGGCCGCGTGGACGCCCAGTTGCGCACCAGCTTTCAAAAAGAGGCGCTGAAGCTGGCCCAGGGCGTCTTGCTGTACCATCGCCTCAAGAACAGCCTGCGGCCGGAAGACGCGACCGATTTCGCCGCGGAAATCGCCGCGTACCAGGCGGCCATCAAACCGGGACTTGAGGCTGCCCGGGCGCGGGAGACCGGCCAACCGCACGACGAACGCGCCCTCGCGGCGCTCGCCCGGACGTTCAAGCGGTACGACGAACTTTCACAGCGCGCCTATCCGCTGATCGTGCCGCCCCTGCACCCGGAAACTCATCCCGACGAGTGGGCCAACGCCGGCACCGCGCTCATGGAGGCGGTTCAGCACGGCGAAATCCCTCCGGCGATGCAGTTCTTCGCCCGGCTGGCCAACGCGTATCGTCAGGACGACTCCGGCGCTTTCAACCAGGCCCTCGCCGCGTACGAGCAGTGGCTGGCCCCGAAGTTCGCCAGGGAAATTCGCAAGGGGCGGGCGGAGTTCTTCTTCCACCAGGTGCAGTTCTTCCTGCGGGCGACCAGCACCTACATCTTCGCCTTCCTGCTGGCGGCGGGGGCGTTGCTGACCGTGACCCTCGCGCCCGGGCTGGCCGAGACGTTGCGGCGCTCGGCCTGTTACCTCGTGGCGTTCGCCTTTCTGGTTCACACCGCCGGACTGATCTTCCGCATGGCGCTCGAGGGCCGGCCGCCGGTCACCAACCTCTATTCCTCGGCCGTCTTCATCGGCTGGGGCGCGGTGGGCCTGGGGTTGATCCTCGAGCGGGTTTATCGCCTCGGGCTGGGGCTGGCGGCGGCGGCGGTTATCGGCTTTGTCACCCTGATCATCGCGCACAATCTCGCGCTGGGCGGCGACACCATGGAAATGATGCGCGCCGTGCTCGACACCAACTTCTGGCTGGCGACGCACGTGGTGGTGATCACGCTGGGATACACGGCCAGTTTTGCCGCCGGCTTTCTTGCCATTGCATTCGTCCTGCTTGGCGTGTTTTCCCGGCTGCTCCGGCTGCCGGTCAGCCGGGCGGAAGCGGCCGTGGCGGGCGCGGCCTCGCCGGCGGCCAACCGCCTCACCATCGGCCAGGCGCTGCAGAAGATGGTCTATGCGATCATCTGCTTTGCCACGCTCTTCAGCTTCGCGGGCACCGTGCTGGGCGGCATTTGGGCGGACCAGAGCTGGGGCCGCTTCTGGGGCTGGGACCCAAAGGAGAACGGCGCGCTCATCATCGTGCTCTGGAATGCCGCCATCCTCCACGCGCGCTGGGGCGGGGTGATCCGCGAGCGCGGGTTGATGAACATGGCGATCTTCGGCAACGTGGTGACCGCCTTTTCCTGGTTCGGGGTCAACATGCTTGGCATCGGCCTGCACTCCTACGGCTTCATGGACGCCGCCTTCAAGTGGCTGATGATGTTCTTCGTCAGCCAGTTCGTCTTGATGGCCCTCGGCGCCCTGCCGCTGAGGTTCTGGGCCAGCTACCGGGGCGGCGACGCCCCCACCGGCGGCCCGCCCGCCCGCCCGGTGCGCGTGCCGCAACCGCGTCCGGCGTAAGGGCGCATTGCCCACAGCGGCGCGGAACGTGCCGCCGCGCCCTCCCGGCATCAGCCGGCGCGGCGCGCGACCACGAAGGCGTTAAACATCCCGTAGCGCAGCGGGGTCAGGTTCAAGCAGCGATCCACCAGGCGGTTCACGTACCGGTCCGTGCATTCAACCCGTTCGATCGCGCAGCCGGCGCGGCGCAGGAAAAAAGCGATCTCCGGGCCGTTGGTCGCCACGATGGCGTCGTCATCCGGCTGAAACGGCTCCCGCACGATCGGCGCCATCCGGTCGAACCGCACGGTGTCCGGCGCGACGCGCATCTGCCGGCGCTTGGCCTGCAGGCGGCGCCAGTTCCGCCACTTGTTCGCCACGCCGCGCATCCGCGGGTGGTAGTCGCGAAAGCCGATCACGCGCAGGAAGTTCGGGCTCGAAATGAGGACGCGTCCGCCGGGCTCGGTCACCCGCACCAATTCGGTCACGAAGTCCTCGGGCGCTTCGACGTGCTCGAGAACGTTCAGTGCGCCCACGCTGGCGAAGTGCCGATCCGGAAACGGCAGATGCCGGCCGTCGTACAGCGAGCAGTCGAGGCCGAGCGCCCGCGCCCGCGCGACGTTGGGTTCCGAGACCTCCACCCCGTGAGCGGCGAAACCCGCGTCGCGCAATCGCCGCACCACCTGGCCAACGCCGCAGCCGACATCCAGCACGCGACCGCCGGGCCGGGCCGGTTGGAGCGTGTCCGCGTACTTCGCGTAAAAGCCCTCGTCCCAGTTCGCGAGGAACTCGGCATACGCCTCATTGTGGCGGTAATAGGATTCCTGGTGGCCCATGATCAGTTGTCGGCGCGGGCCAACAGGATCGCGCAGTTCCAGGCGAGGAACTCGCGCAGGATCGGCACGCGCAACAGGACCGCCAGCTCGGGATAATAGCGCGGGGCGATGGCCCGGAGCCGCAGCGCGGGTTGGGCCCGCAGGAATCGGAGCGTGCGGCCGATGTGAGTGACAAAGAGGTTCTCGCCCGGCCGGAGCTGGCGCGGACGCCGGCAGATCCGGTCGAAGACCTTTGGCCCCAGCGACGGACCGAGGTAGTGGAACGGCGAGAAATCATGGCCTCCCCAGGGCGACAGCCAGTTGGTCCAGCTCAGATAGACGTGCCCGCCGGCATTCAGCAGCGCGGGCAGGCCGGCGAGCAGTTTCTCCGGGTGACGCAGGTGCTCGATCACGTTCGAGCAAATGATCACATCGTGCCGGCCGAGCACGCCGAGGTCGTCGCAATCGAGATTGATCGCGCGAAACTGCCCGCGCGGGGCGTCCGCGGGCAGCCAATCCTGAGCGTCGGCAAAGGTCACCGCGCAGCCGCGTCCGAGGAGTTCCAGGCCGAAGGTGCCGTCACCACACCCCAGGTCGAGGACGGTCAGGCCGGGGCGCAGGGCAAGGCCGCGCAACTCCAGCCAGCGGATCGCGTCCCGCGCTTGCAGCCGGTAAAATTCGCGGTCCGCGCCGTGGCGGAGGTGATGCCGGATGAGCCGGTGAAGAATCACGGGATAAGGGGCGCCAGCGGGTCGGCGAGTGGCCGGGGAATTTCGCCGCCGGGCTCAGGCCAATCCCGAGGCTCGCTTGGCCCGATCGAGCACCCGGGCCGCCAGCGCGCGGGCGCGCTGCGCGCCGTCGCGCAGCACCGCGTGAACGTAGTCGAGATTTGCGGCCAGCTCCGCCCGTTTCCGGCGCGGCCCCTCGAAAAAGTTCCAGTAGTGCTCGAAGAGCGCCTTCTTGAGATCGCCGTAGCCCAGGCCACCGGCGCGCAGACGATTTTCAAAGTCCGCGGCCACCTCCGCCGGGGCCACAAGTTTGAGCAGTTGGACGGCGAGGTTCTGGTCGGCGTCCGGCTTGGGCTCCTGCGGCGTCCGGCTGTCCATCTTGATCCCCATGATTTTCTTCCGGAGAGCCTTTTCGTCGCCGAAGATCTCGATGGTGTTGCCGTAGCTCTTGCTCATTTTCTCGCCGTCCAGCCCCGGCACCTTGGCCGTCTCGGCCCGAATGAGGGGCTCGGGGAGCACAAAGGTTTGGCCGTAGGTTTCGTTGAACTTGATGGCAATGTCGCGGGTGACTTCCACGTGCTGCTTCTGGTCCTGGCCCACGGGCACGATGTTCGAGTCGTAGATCAGAATGTCAGCCGCCATCAGCACCGGGTACGCGAACAGGCCGTGATTCACAGGGAGGCCCTTGGCGATCTTGTCCTTGTACGAATGGCAGCGCTCCAGCAAGCCCATTGGGGTGACGGTCGTGAGCAACCACGTCAATTCCGGCACCTCAGGCACGTCGGACTGCTTGAAGAACACCGTGCGCTTGGGGTCCAGCCCGCAGGCGACGAAATCCAGCGCCACGTCCAGGGTGTTCCGCCGGCGTTCCTCCGCATCGAACAACGACGTCATCGAGTGATAATCGGCGATGAAGTAGAACGCTTCGCCCCGCTCCTGCAACTCGAGGGCCGGCCGCATCATGCCGAAGTAGTTCCCCAGGTGCAGCGCGCCCGAAGGCTGGATGCCCGACAAAATTCGCATCCGCGCACGCTAGCAAGCGCGTGGGGGCCGGGCAACCTTCGGCCCGTCAGCCGCGGGCAGCGCCGGTCCGCGGGCCCGGACGGCGCCGGCGATGGCGAGCAATGCCAGGTAGTACGTCGGCAGAATCCACCCGTTCCACGCCCGATAGCCGAGAAATTCGTTGAACGAAATCAGCGTGTCGGAAAACACCAGCAGCGCGATGCCGCCCACGAACAGCCCCCAGGCCAAGCGACCTTGACGCAGCCCCGCGGCGGCGGCCAACGACGCGCAGGACACCAAGCCGTAGGCGATCACGGCAGCCCGCAACGCCGGCTCGGGCACGGCCCCCGCCAGCCGCCACACCGCGTACGCCAGAAACGCGGTCAGCGCGACCGCCAGCGTCGGCCCGTGCAGCCGGCCCCGGCGCAACGAGTACGTCAGGTAGCCCAGGTGCGCGCAGAAATACGCGGCGATGCCCGCGAGGAACCAGCTCACCCGGCCCGCGCGAAGGGACAAGAACGCGTCGCCGACGAGCGCGAACCCAAAGGCCACCAGCACCGGCGCGATCTCGCGCCAGCGTTGGCGGTCGTCGGTCCGGTGCGCGACCAGCGCCAGCGCACAACCGGCCGGGACGGCGAGTTTCCACATCAGTTCGCCGGTCCGCAAAGCCAGGCACGAGGCCGCCGCTGCCATGAAGATTCCCACCCAGGTCCACACGCCCCGACTGAGCCCCGTCGCCGACGACTTGTCGAGGCCGGATGCCTGGCGCGCGGGACGCCGCTTGTCAGACCGCTCGCCGGGGCTACCTTCGCTGCGTCTCGCCGATGCCAACCCCTGATTTGCCAATTCCCGCCTTGCCGCCGAATGGAGATTCTTCCCCGGGGCCGGCGTCGGCGGACGCCGCAACTTCCCCGTCCCGCGAGAATCGGTCGGTCGCGCCGTCGCGTCGGCGCCGCCGGCAACTGGAGGTCGCGCTGTTCGCCGGCAGCCTGACGGCCATTCCCGCGCGCGCGTACGTGCTCGGTCTGTTTCAGGGCGTGGTTCCGGGCGGAGCGGCGTCCGCGGTGGACCGGCTCATGAACGGGGTTATCAGCGACCTGGTCCAGCGGCGTATGTTGAGCGGCCGCCTGGGCGAAGTGTTCATCGTGCCCAAGGGCCGCACGGCAGTGCCCGCCGACCACGTGATTTTCATTGGCCTGGGGCCCTTCGACCGGTTCAAGCACACGCACCGCACGGCGGACGGCGCGCCCGGTTCCATGCGGCTGGTGTGCGAGAGCGCCGTGCGGTGTTGCCTGCACGCGAACATCGAGGAGTTCGCCACCGTGCTCATGGGCGCTTCGGCGGCGGAGTCCGCCGGCGAAGCGGTGCAGACCTTCAGCCGGGGCTTTATCGAGGCAGTAACCGCAGCCGATCCCACCGGACGCCTCCGGCGCATCACGCTCTGCGAGCGCGACGCCCAGCGCCTGGGGGAAATCCGCGCCGCGCTACAGCGCCTGAGCGAAGTTGCCCCCGCGAGCGACCTCGAGCTCGAACTCGACCTGCTCGAGTTGCCGACCCCGGTCGAGCCCGAGGCGCCCGGACTGTTTCCGCAGCCGGCGGTCGCCTCCCCCACGCCGCTGTACCTGCTGGCGCGGATGGTGGAGGACGGCGATGTCCCCACCGCGGCCGGCTCGGCGCGGAGCGCCCGGCCGCCGCGGGTTCGCATCGAGACGGCGGTGCTGACCAACCGCGGCAAGGCGGCCGTGCTGACCAGCTACGCGGTGGTTTCGGTGCGGCGAAAGGATGCCCTGCTCGCCCGGCTCCGGTCGGTTCCGTTCAGCCCGCCCCGACTCGAGCGGCTGGGGCGCGGGCTGTTCAAGCTGGTTTGCGACGCCGGATTGCAGGCAGCGCTGGACCAGGGCCCGGGCGCCTTCCGCGACACCCCGCTTGTTGTGGTGCATGATGCCGTGGCGGCGCAGTTGCCCTGGGAGACGCTGCGGGTGGCCGACTGGGCGCCCGCGCTGGCAGGCGGGCTCACGCGCCAGCACCTCGACGCCAACCTCTCGGTCGCGAAGTGGCTCGAGGAGCGCGCGGCGGACGAGCACCTGGAGGTCCTGCTGGTGACGAATCCGACGGGCGATCTGTTGGGCAGCGAGCGCGAGGGGCTGGTGCTGCAGGCGCTGCTCCAAACCATTCCCCACGTCCGCGTCACCACCCGGCGCCGCGCCGAGGCCACGAAAGCCCAACTGCTGGCGGACTTCCGCAGCGGGCGATTCGACGTGATTCACTACGCCGGCCACGCTTTCTTTTCGCCCCAGCATCCCGGACGTTCCGGGCTTATGTGCTCCGGCCGGGAGATTCTCGCCGGAACCGACCTGGCCGGGCTGGGCAACCTGCCCGCCCTGATTTTCTTCAACGCTTGCGAAAGCGGCCGGCTCGGTGGACGCGGCCGGCTGGGCAGCCGCCCGACGGTGCGCCGGCCGGGCCGAAACAATCTCAGCGTGGCCGCGGCCTTCATCCGCGGCGGCGTGGCCAATTTTCTCGGCACCTACTGGCCCGTGGGCGATCGGGAGGCACAGCGGTTTGCCGAGGCGTTCTATCCCTTGCTGGTACAGGGCGCCACGATCGGCGAAGCCGTGCTGGCCGGGCGGCGCGCCCTCGAAGCCGCAGGCTCGGTGGACTGGGCGGGCTACCTCCTCTACGGCAACCCGGGGTTCACGCTCAAGCGGCGCCCGACCTGATCTCGATCGCTGTTCGTTCTACCAAAAGACGGACCGCGTTCCGGACGCCGTCGCTTCGCGAGAATTCTCTTCCGCCCCGGGGACGATGTGGGCGGGGCCGAACCGACGAGACCGCAAGCGCGACCGGCCGCCGGGCGAATGGTTCGCGTCGAACGGGGCCGTTGCGCCCACGATGAAAACCCGGTTGGGAAGTTGATTCCGGACGTTTTACTGTTACCCGAAACTTTAGCCTGCCGCACGGGAATCCAATTCTGGGTCAAGTTCGAGGCCAGTTAAGTTCACCCGCAAGGGGAGAGTTGACCTGGTGCTCTGCGAGCCAGCGACCGCTCGCCGCTGTCGGCTTCAAGGCTGAACGATCAGAACCTCGATTCGTCTGGATTTCGCCGGTTTTTGCGGGGATTTCAGGTTTCGTGCCGAAACCCTCGCCAAGGATTGTGCCTGTCACCAAGCTGTCACTTGACCATGCCTGCCGCCTACGTTAAACCTGTTTCTCAGTTGTAGTTTAACTAACGAGCCATGAGCATGATCATGCACCCGGCAGGCCGCCCGGGCCGGTACCTTTCCGGCGGCATCCTCGTCCTTGGTCTGGTTTGTCCGGCGGCCTTCGGCCAGTTGGCGCTCTATGAGAGCTTCCACTCGGCCGTCTGGCACCAAACCACGGCATCCCCTTCGTTTGACCGCAGTAACGCCGGACACTATTTCGCCGCGCGGATCACCGTGACCGACCCTGCCGACGCCACCGAAGCCACAATGAAGGTCGGTTCATCGGTGGTCACGTTGACGCCGGTCCCCGGCTCTGAGCAGCAGTTGCTCGGATACAGCAGCTTCTACGGCCCCGGGAATCACGCGACCTTCGACGCCAATTTCCCGCCCGGAGCCAGCTACGATTACGAAATCACCTCGGGAAGCCTGACGGGCGAAAAGGGCACGATCGTCCAACCTGACCCGCTGCCCTGGCCCGATACGGTGCCGGTCTTCGCCGACTTCGATAACTTGATTTCACCGGGCGTGGACGTGAACAATGCCACCTTTTCGTGGGGTGGTTGGACTGCCGCCCCGAGTTACCCATCCTCGATTTTCTTTCAAATTTGGGATGGCCCCAATTCCCTTTGGATCGTCGCGCTGCCGACCACCGACACGAGCTACACGGTGCCGCCCGGAGTGCTGACGGCCGGCTCGATGTACCAAGCCGAGTTAGTCTTCAGTTCGCGGCTGGATTCAGGTCTCGGCAGTTGGCAGGACGCGGGCCTGGTTGAAGGGCTCGCCGGCTACGACTTTAAGACCACGGTTGATTTCATGGCGGTTCCTGAACCGGCGACCTTTGCCGTGGTGGGCGGATCGGGCTTGGTCGGCTTTGCGCTGTGGCGAAAGCGGGCAACGCGGTCCCGGGGCCGGCTGGCGGGCGGCGCTTGCGGTGACCGCCCGGTCGCTTGAGCCGGTTTGAACTCCACGCGCGGGCCCGCGTTCCGCGGGTGTCACTGGCTCTGGGTCGCTCTCGCCGGTCGTTGCCCGCAGGCGCTGTAAGTAGGACTTCGGCCGCAGCCGCCCGCTGATTTCGCTTCTGCCCGGGAGCGGCGCGCAACATCCTCCCGGCATGTCCATCAGGCTGAGATTTCTGGGCGCGGCTGGCGGGGTCACCGGTTCCGCGTACCTCGTGGAGACGGAGCGGGCGCGGGTTTTGGTGGACTGCGGCCTGTTCCAGGGCGGCCACGAGGTCCACGAGGGTAACCAACTCCCGGCCGGGCTTGACGTGGCACAACTGGACGCCGTCCTGCTGACCCACGCGCATCTGGATCACACCGGCCGATTGCCGCTGCTGGCAACGGCGGGCTATCGCGGGCCGGTGTACTGCACGCCCGCCTCGATCGAAATGACCAGCCTGATCCTGCACGACTCCGCCCGCGTGCAGGCGCACGACCTCGTCCGCACCAACCGCCAGCGCGAGCGCGCGGGCGAACCTCCGCTGGCGCCGCTCTACGGCACGGCCGAGGTCGAGCGCATTCTCGGCCAGTTTCAGGGAGTCCCGTACGATGAACCGGTCGAGGTCGCCCCCGGCATCCGGGCGCGGTGGGTTGAGGCGGGGCATGTGCTCGGCTCGGCGAGCATCCAGCTCTGCGTCGCCAACGCCGGGCAAACCGTCCGGTTGGTGTTTTCCGGCGACCTCGGTCCCAAGGGCGCTCCCATCTTGAGAGACGCGGCGGGTTTTGACGCCGCCGATGTGGTGGTGCTCGAGTCCACCTACGGCGACCACGATCACCGGCCGTTCCTCGAGACGGTCGCCGAGTTCGAGCAGGCGGTGCTCGAGGCGGTGGCCCGGAAAAGCAAGATCCTCGTGCCCGCTTTCGCGGTGGGCCGCACGCAACTTCTCCTTTACCTCCTGGCGCAGATGTTCCGCCGCGGCATGGTGCCCAAGTTCCCGATTCACATCGACAGCCCCATGGCCATCGAGGCGACGCGCATTTACGAGCGGCACCTCGACCTGTTCGACGAGGAGTTCCAGGCGCTCAACCGCGAACATCCGCTGCGGGAAGACCTCGACTCCGTGCGCGTCTCCGTCACCGCCGAGGACTCGAAGGCGCTCAATGACTGTCCCGGACCGTGCCTGATTATTGCCGGCGCGGGCATGGCCAACGCGGGCCGCATCCGCCATCACCTGCGGCAGAACCTCTGGCGCGAGGGCACCTGGGTGCTGATCGTGGGCTATCAGGCGGAAGGCACGCTCGGCCGGGCGCTCGTCGAGGGCGCGAAGCACGTGACCATCTTCGGCGAAAAGGTCATCGTCCGCGCGCGGGTGGCCACGCTCGGCGGCTTCAGCGCGCACGCCGGCCAGACGGATCTGCTGAACTGGCTGGCGCCGATGGCGGGCGGCCTGCCGCGCGTCATCCTCACCCACGGGGAGGAACAGCCGCGTGCAACGCTGGCCGCGAAAATCCGGGACCGCTTTGGCCTCGCCTGCGAATTGCCGCAGCTCGGCGACGTCGCCCAGCTCCCGTAAGACGCCGGTTGATCCCGTCGCCGGGATGCACGCGCCGGCGCCCCGGGCAGGCTAATCCGCGCTGGCCGCAGGCCCTCGCCGGGCGTACTGTTTGCCCACTGACACCACGCGTCCGAACCAGTTTGCGAGCCATGAAAGCTGCGACAGCCAACCCCGACGCTCCGGCCGCCGGCCAGGATTCCCTGGCGGCGGCGTTGGATCGCCGGACGGTGCCCGGCCAGTTGTGGCGGGCCGAGGGCGAGTTCATCCGCTGCCTGGCGTGCGGCCACCGCTGTCGGCTGGCCGAGGGCCGGCGCGGCATCTGCAAGGTGCGGTTTAACGCGGCCGGCGTGTTGCGGGTGCCGTTCGGTTACGCGGCCGGCGTGGCGTGCGACCCGATCGAGAAAAAGCCGTTCTTCCATGTCCTCCCCGGCGGCGCGGCGCTGACGTTCGGCACGTTGGGCTGCGATTTTCACTGCGCCTACTGCCAGAACTGGCTGACCAGCCAGGTGCTCCGCGACCGCGCCGCGGTGGCACGGTTTCACTCCGCGACCCCGGAGCAGCTCGTGGCCGCGGCGCAGCGGCACGGCGCCCGAATGCTCGTCTCGAGTTACAACGAGCCGCTGATCACGGCGGAATGGGCGGCGGCGGTCTTCGCGCGCGCGAAGCCGGCGGGCTTGCGGTGCGGCTTTGTCTCGAACGGCAACGGCACCCCCGAGGCGCTCGACTTCCTGGCGCCGTGGCTCGACGCCTGCAAGGTGGATTTGAAGTGCTTCTCGGAGGCCGGCTATCGCGCGCTCGGCGGCCGGCTCGAACCGGTGAAGGAAACCATTCGCGCCCTGCACCAGCGCGGCATCTGGGTGGAGGTGGTGACGTTGTTGGTCCCTGGCTTCAACGATGACGATCAGGAACTGACGGCGCTCACGGAATTCATCGCTTCCGTGAGTCCGGACCTTCCGTGGCACGTGACCGCGTTTCACCCGGACTACCAGATGACCGGGCCACGGCCCACGCAAGCCAGCGACCTGCTGCGCGCGGTCGAGTTCGGCGTCGAAGCCGGGTTGCGCTTCGTGTATGCCGGCAACCTGCCCGGCCGGGTGGTGCCGTGGGAAGACACCCGGTGCCCGCAGTGCGGGGAGACGCTGATCGCACGCCGCGGCTTCCAGGTGGACGCCGATCATCTGAGCGACAGTGGCGCGTGCTTTCGTTGCGGCTGCGTCATTCCGGGCATTTGGAAGCCATGGGCACCCGCGGGGATATTGGCCGCAGAACCGAGCACTCCGGCCGCGCAGGCCGCCCCAGAGGACCGGGCATGAAAACCACGGTCCTTACCCCGCACGGGCCACCGGCGGCGACCGACTTCACCCGGCCCGCGGCCCAGGCCGGCCGCTTTTATCCCGGCGACCCGGAAGAGTTGCGCTGCGACATCGCGGGCTTCCTGCGCGTCGCGGGGATGGCGCCCGACCCGGTGCCGAAGGCCCTGATCGCCCCGCACGCCGGTTTTCTGTACTCGGGGCCGGTCGCCGGCGCCGCCTACGCCCGCCTCGGCGGTGCCCGGGCCGCGATTCGCCGCGTGGCGCTGCTCGGTCCGGCGCACTATGCGGAAGTGTCCGGACTCGCCGTGAGCGGCGCAGCCGCGTTCGCCACGCCGCTGGGGCGCGTGCCGGTTGAGCGCCAAACCGTGAACCGGCTGCGGGAGCTGCCCATCGTGAAGGTGGACGATCGGGCGCACGCGCCGGAACATGCGCTGGAGGTGCAACTGCCTTTCCTGCAGACGGTGCTGGACGACTTCGCCATCGTGCCGCTGCTGGTGGGCCGGGCGGACGACGCGCACGTTGCCGCGGCGATCGAAGCCGTCGGCGAAGGACCGGATGTTTTGATCGTCGTCAGTTCGGACCTGAGCCACTTCCACGATTATCACACGGCGCGCGAGCTCGACGCCCGCACGGCAGACTGCATCACGGCGCTCCGGGGTG
Organism: uncultured Verrucomicrobiota bacterium; assembly: GCA_964396005.1. Taxonomy (GTDB): domain Bacteria; phylum Verrucomicrobiota; class Verrucomicrobiia; order Limisphaerales; family J093; genus JADJWF01. The sequence continues at coordinate 25,784 of CAYNCT010000001.1, forward strand.
ACGAGCTGGATGACGAGGACGCCTGCGGCTACCGAGCGATCCGCGGTCTGCTGCGGGTGGCACGCGCGCGCGGCTGGCGGTGTCGCCAGCTCGATTTGAGAAACGCCGGAGACACGGCCGGCCCGCGCCACCGGGTGGTGGGTTACGGCGCGTTCGCGTTCGCTTGAACCCGGCCGTCTCCGGGCAGCCCGCGGGCCCGCGGAATCAAATGAAAGTCGCTGGCGGGCGGCGTGTCCGCGCGGCGAATCCATCCCGGAGGCGAGTGGCGGGGCGGCGCGCACGGAGCCGGATACGGGATTCGCCCGCCCAAAACAAAAAGCCGCCCGACTCGAAAGCCGGGCGGCGGGGCAAAAACCAACGGGCGGATCAGCGGATCAGCAGGGCCGACGTGCGCTCGGAAATCCACTTCCAATCCACCGGGTTCTTCGGGCTAACCCGAGCCGGCCCAGATTTCGGAACGATGGTCTGGCCATCCTTCCACTTACGGATCTCGGAGTGTCCGTCCGCGAAAGCAAACCCGCCGGCCATGTTGTGGTAGGTGGCCGGCCAGTCAATCCACTCGGCTCGCTCCATGCCCACGGCGAAACCGGCGTCGTTGATGCTCTTGTTGTCCTCGTCGAGGATCACCCACGTCTGAGAGGGACCCGGCTCGGTAAAGTCGGTGTTCTTGCCGTAGGTCATCCACCTGCGGCCCAGCGTGTGGCCATGGTTGTTATCCAGCCACGGACCGTCCACCGCCACGCGCCCACCGCGGGAGGGATTGGTGCCCACGGCCTGGCTCATGGCCACGCTGCGCGCGGCCGGAACCTTGGTGCCAATCAAAGCGGGATCCCTACCCTGATACTTCCCGACGCGCTTGTCAGCCGGGCACTTGTAGAGCGCCACGGTGGCGCCGGTGTACGGAGCCAGCAGGGCGTTACTCGCGTTTTTCAGAATGTCCGTGTTGAACTCTTGGAGTCCGCCCGGCCCCCCCTGACCACCGCACCAGTTGTAAAAGGGCGTGACGTTGCCGTCGTCCGGATTGGGGGGCAGGAATTCGTTGTAGTCACCCGTGTACAGCACCAGGGCTTTGATCAACTGGTTGCCATTGTTCATGCACATGATGCCCTGGGCCTTGGTTTTCGCCTTCGACAGCGCGGGCAGGAGCATCCCCGCCAAAATCGCGATGATGGCGATGACGACCAGCAGCTCGATCAGCGTGAAGCCAGTCCGGCGGCCGGCGTTTGAGGAGTGAAGGACTTTCATAATGATCCAAGTGTTTCCGCAGTCAGTTCGGCTTTGGTAGTCGGACCTCGTGCGCTCGTCAACGAATAGTTGGCCGAAGAGCCAACGCGCCCAAATGTGCGTCTGGCGGCACATCGAATCGTGCTGGCGCCCGGCCGGAGTACGCGCAGGAATTGAAACAAATCAGCCCGCCGCCGGGTATCTCCCGTGGTCCGGGCCGCGCGGGCGGAAGGTCCTCCCGCCGGAACCTGGGGCAGCCACGAAACCGCCACCGAACATGAACCTGAACCGCGAACTCGTCCGCCTCGCCAACGCTGAACGCCGCGTCAGCCTGGCCTACCTGCTCCTCTTTGCCTGCGCCGCCGTCATGGTGGGCAATCTGCTCCGCGAGGCGTTTCACCTGCGGGCCAGGGCGTCGGCGGTGGCCGCGGCGTTCTCCGCCCGCGCGGACCGGCTTGCCGCCCGGACGGGCCCACCCGCGCCGGCCACCAATCTGACGGTTGCTCCGGCGGTTCCGGCACAACCTGGCGGCCGGTCCTGACCCGGGCTGGCGAGTGAACACCGCCGCGCCGCCGGCAATTTGGGCGAAACCTTTCCCGGTCCTTGTCGGTCAAAGGGAACGTTCGCCGACCGGTCCGGTTGAATTGGCCGGGCTGAGAAGCCGTCCGCACGCTGGCTCCGGGGCGGTTGGCCCGGGTCAACCCGGACTTCTGGGCCAGACCGTTTGACGAAGCCAACCGAATCACGCAGTCTCCCGCACACATGCAAGTGACGCGCAGTCTTCTGGCCGCCTGGATCGCCGTGGCGGCCCTCCCGTTGACCGGCGAAGAACCCCGCACCCGTCAGATGTCGCTGGAGGACTGCATCCAGCTTGCCCTCCAGCACAATCTGGACATCCAGGTGGTGCGCCGGGAGCCGACCATCGCCGAGTTGAACCTGAGCCTCGCCTACGCCGGCTATGACCCCGTGTTCAACGCCGGCTACAACCATTTCTTCAATCAGAACCCGGGCTCGTTCAATCCGAACATCAACCTGTTCATCCCGGGCTCCCAGACCGAGGGCGACGCCGTGAACCTCGGACTGAACGGTCTGCTGCCCACCGGCCTGAGCTACTCTTTAACCGGGCAGTCGGCGGAGAGCGAGGGCAGCCAGCGGACCGTTTTTGGCGGCACCGTGGTGGATGTGCCCTTCCAAAACGCGAACAGCAGCGCGGCGATTCAAATGCGCCAGCCGTTGCTCAAAAACTTCTGGATTGATGGCACGCGGCTGAACATCACGCTCTCGCGGAAGAATCTGAAGATCTCGGATCTGGCGGTCCGGCGGCAGATCATGGCCACGGTGGCCGCCGTCGAGCAGGCTTACTACCAGTTGATCGCGGCGATTGACTCGGTGAACGTGCAGCGCGCCGCCCTGCAATTGGCCGAGAAACTCCTCGCCGAGAACCGCAAGCGCGTCGAGGTGGGGGTCCTCGCTCCCCTGGATGAGAAGGAGGCGGAGTCGCAGGTCGCCGCCAGCCGCGCGGCGTTGCTGGGCGCGGAGAATTCGGTGACCACCAGCCAGAACGCGCTCAAACAGCTCTTCACCAGCAACTACCTCGAGTGGCACGACGTGTTTCTTGAACCCACCGCGAAACTCTCCGCCGTCCCCCAGACCTTCAGTCGGCAGGACAGTTGGCAACGGGGGCTGAGCCTGCGGCCCGACCTGGAACAAGCCCGAATCGAGCTCGAGAAGAGCAACATTTCGCTGCGCTACACCAAAAACCAGTTGTTCCCGCAACTCGATGTGGTGGGCAGCTACGGCCAGTCCGGCGCGGGGAACACCTTCGGCGATTCCCTCCGCGGCACGGCGGACGCGGAAGGCAGCCGCTATGGCTACGGCGTGGAGTTGTCCATTCCGTTGAGCAACCGGGCGGCGCGGCAGCGGCACCGCATTGCCAAGGAGCAGATCGAGCAACAGGTGTTGCGCCTCAAGCAGCTCGAGCAGTCCATTTTGGTGGAGATTGACAACGCCATCGCCCAGGCGCGCACCAGCCTCCAGCAGGTCGAAGCCAGCCGGGCGGCGGTCGACTTTGCGGAGCAGGCCCTGGCGGCGGAACAAAAGAAACTCGAGAGCGGCAAGAGCACCAGCTTCCAGGTGCTGACACTTCAACGCACCCTGACCCTGCGCCGCTACGAGTATTTGTCCGCCCTCACCGGCTACAATGTCGCGCTCGCGCGGCTCGCCCTCAGCGAAGGCAGTACGCTCGAGCGAAACAATATCACACTCGAAATTCGCTGACGCGCACCGCGCCCGCCGGCCCGGTGTTCAGCCGGAACGATTTCAGCGAGGGCAGGCTGGAAGGGGCCACTCGTCCGCCCTGTGGGGCGACCCGCCCGACGGTCGAGCGCACGAGGCTGCCACTGAAGCAGGTGCGGCTTCTGGGCGCACGGCTGGGCGGCAAGTTGCCGCCCAAAACGGCCAAGTTGGCCGGTCCACCCAGAACCTACGCCATCGGTCCGGCTCAAAACACCTGCTCCACCGTCGCGGTCCTGGCCAGCGGCTCCACCCGGCCGGGGTCCACGTCGCCCGCCAGCAGCGTCAGCGCGTTGGCCGTTCCTGCGGCCGCCCCCCAACGACACGCTTCCCCCAGGTCGTCGCCCCGCAGCAAACGAGCGGTGACCGCCGCGGTGAAGGCGTCTCCCGAGCCGATCGGATTGACCACCGGCACGGCCGGCGTGCGGACCCGCCAACACCGCGCGCCATCGCTGGCCAGTGTCGCCGCGGCGCCCGCGGTGACCACGACCCGGCGCGCGCCCCGGGCGATCAGTTCCCGCATGGCCTCCTGCACGGCCGCTTCGTCCGGCAACGTCCGCCTGGTGGTGGCCGCCAGTTCGGCGCGATTGGGTTTCACGAGATCCGGCCCGGCCGGCAGCGCTGCCAGCAAGGGCGCGCCCTGGGCATCGACCACGGCCAGCACCCCGCGCGCGCGGGCCAGCTCGGTCACCCGGCCATACCAATCGGCGGGCCCGCCGGGCGCCAGCGTGCCGGACATCACCACCGCCCGGCACGCGGGAAGGTGGCGCGCCACCCGGGCCAGCAACTCGTCAAAAGCCTCCGCCGCCACCGCTCGGCTTTCCTCGACCAGTTCGGTGACAGTCCCGTTGCCCTCGTCAATCACCGTCACGCACTGACGGGTCGGAGCCTCAACCTCCACGAAGTCCGTTTCGATTCCCAGCTCCACCAACGCCCCCCGCAGCGCCCGGCCGCGCTCGCCGCCGAGGAAGCCGGTCGCCAGCGGGCGTTCACCCAGCGCGCGCAAGACCTTGGCCACGTTGACCGACTTGCCCGCCGCTCCGTCGGAAGTCGCCGTCGCGCGGTTCACCGCATCGAGCGTCAGCCGGCGAAACACCATCACCCGCTGCGCCGCCGGCGTGGTGCCCACGCAGAGAATGGAACCGTCGCCACTCATGACCGCTTCTCGCGGGAAGCCTGCTGTTGCACACCCGCGCCGGCCGCGGCGCGAATGTGGCTTGACCACCGCGCCCGGGCGGACGCACGTTTCGTCCGATCCATGCGAGCGCATCCTGAACCAACGCCCGGCCGTTTCCGCGCGGGCGGTGGCCCCGGGCGCGGCGGTTTTACGCTCATCGAGTTGCTGGTCGTGATCGGCATCATCGGTGTGCTCGCGAGCATGTTGCTCCCGGCGCTCGGGCGCGGCAAGGAACAGGCGCGGTTGATCCAGTGCGTCAGCAACTTGCGCCAGCTCGGCATCGCGATCGAATTGTACAAGGACGAGAATCGCTCGCGTTTCCCGTCGGCCACCGCCTACGACGCGGTGGACCCGGAGCAGCCGGGCCTGAAGAGCACGCTGCCGGCCCTGGGCGGGATGAGTCCGCGCCGCCCGTTCAATCAGGTCGTGCCGCTGGCGGAAGCGCGGCCGCTGTACCCGTATGTGAAGCCGTCAGCGGTGTACCGTTGTTTCCGGGACCGCGGCCAAAGGCGCCAGTTTTGCCTGCCGGCACCGCGGCCGCTGAAGGAGTCGAATTGGGAGGCGCTGGGCTGCAGCTATCAGTACAACGGCGTCCTGCCCACCGTCCTCGAGGGCGGCGGCTTCCGGCAGCCGCCCGCGGGAAACCTCGCCGGCCGGCCGGAGGCGTTTGTCAGCAATCCCTCCCTGTTCATTTTGATGTACGAGCCGCCCGCGCGGCTTTACGGCTGCCTCGGCGAACCGCCCGAGTGGTATCAGTGGCATTATTCCTCCGGCCGTTCCGACCTGGACGACCCGGTGTACGCCCGGCAGCAGTTCATCTCCCCGATCCTGTTTGCCGACGGGCGGTCGGCCTATCACAACTTCTCCCGGGCGCTGGCGCGCGACCCCTACTTTCCCTACGAGCCGACCGCGAACTGGATCTGGTACGAGCCCGCGGTCAACGCGCGCTAGCCCGCGTCTTTGCCATGCCGGAAAACTGCCCGAAAGAACTGCACTCACCGGTCAACGGCTTGCTGCCGCTGCGCCAGCGGCTCGTCGTCGGTCTGGCCGGGGCCGGCGTGTCGGGGGCGGCGTTGGGCGAACTCCTTGAGCGCACCGTGGCCGCCGCCTGCGTCAAGTGCGGCCTGGTCGTCTCGGCGGGCGAACTGGAGACCGCGGCCCTCGCGCCATCCGCCGAGGCATTGACCGAACCGAAGCTGGCGCGCTTGCGACAAGGCTACTGCGGCCGCCAGGGCTGCGATTCGAACTACTACACGGTCCGGTTGGCAGCGCATCCCCGGGTGGACTGGGATCGCGTGCTGCTGGGCCCCGCTGAATCAACGCCAGAGCCGGCGCCGGCGCCGCCGACCGAGGAGGAGGCGGCCGCCGCTGCCGCGACCGAGCGCGCCCGCCGCGCCCGCTGGCGGCGGGTCGGGGCTGGCGTGGCACTCCTGCTCATCCTGCTGGTGATCCGCCATTTCCTCGAGGGCGGGCGCATCCCCCTGCTCCAACCGCAGCCTGAGTATCGCACCGGCGCCCCGGTGCAGGTCGAATAGTCTGCCACTCATGCGACTCGCGCTCCACCTCATCACGCTCAGCCTGGCGCTCGGAACCCTCGCGCTGCCCGCGCCCGCGCGCGGGGCCGAGGCCCCGGTCATCCGGGTGGGCCTCGCCCAGGCCGACATCACGCCGCCCGTGGGCATCCCGCTGGCCGGCTACTACCACGAGCGCGGCGCGACCGGCATTCTGGATCCGCTCTTTTGCAAGGCGCTGTTGCTGGAGTGCGAGGGCCAGCGGGTTGCCCTGGTCACGCTGGACCTCATCAGCGTCACCCGGGAGACCACCGACCGCGCTCGCGCGGAGATCGAGCGCGCCACCGGCATCCCGGGCGAATACGTGATGATCGCTGCCACCCATGCCCACACCGGACCGGAGCTGGCGCAGAGCGGCCGGCGCAACGGGGAGCCCGGCGCCAAGGACAATCTGGTGGTGGCGTTCACGGAGGGGCTGCCGGCGCGGATTGCGGCCACGGTGCGCCTGGCTGGCGAACGCCTCGAGGCCGCCCAACTGAGCGCCGCCCGGGCGCGCTGCGAGGGGCTGACCTTCAACCGCCGGTACTACCTGCGCGACGGCAGCGTGGGTTGGAACCCCGGCAAGCTTAATCCCGACATCGTGCTGCCGGCCGGCCCCACTGATCCCGAGGTGGGACTCCTGTTGGTCGAAAAGGCGGGCGCGTCCGGTCCGCGGGAGGTGCTCGCCACCTGCGTGAACTTTGCCATGCACACGGACACCACCGGCGGCACGAAGTTCAGCGCAGACTGGCCCGGCGCTTTGAGCCGCGTGCTGGCCGGCTACCACGGAGCTGATCACGTGACGCTGGTCACGCTGGGCGCGTGCGGAAATTTGAACCACCTGGACTTCGCCTGGCGCTGGCCGCAAGGCACGCCGATCGAGCAGCACCGCATCGCCACCATCCTCGGCGCAACGATCTTTCAGGCCCACAAGGAACTTCAACCGGTGGCGCCGGGCCCGCTGCGGGCGAAGTCGGTGGTCGTGGAGCTCGCCGTGCCCGAGGTCACTCCCGAGCAGGTGGCCGAGGCGCGGGCCACGCTCGCCGCCGTGAAAGACGACCGCGGCCCAAACTTCATGAAACAGGTGCGCGCTTACCGTGTCTTGGACCTCGCGGCGCGCGCGGGCCGGCCGTTTCGGGTCGAGGTTCAGGGGCTCGCACTGGGCGATCAGGTGGCCTGGATCAGCCTGCCGGGCGAGGTCTTTGTCGAACTGGGCCTCGCGCTCAAGAAGCGTTCGCCATTCCTGCATACTCAGGTCATCGAGCTGGCCAACGAGGACATCGGCTACATCCCCGATCGCCGGAGCTATGCCGAGGGCAACTACGAACCCGAGAGCGCCCGCTGCGCGCCGGGGTCCGGCGAGCGCCTGGTCGAGGCCGCCGTCCGGCTCCTGCAAGAGCTGCATGCGCCCCGCACCCCATGAGGCCCACGCTTCCCAATCACCGCCAGCAACCGCCCTGCAGCCGACGCGAATTTCTCACCGCTCTGCTGGCGGCGCCCGCGCTGGCCGGATGCGCCACCCCGGCGGCTGCCAGGACGCGCTGGCAGGTCGGCTGTTACACCCGGCCGTGGGATCGGCACGACTACCGCACCGCGCTCGACGCCATCGCCGAAGCCGGGTTCCGGTACGCGGGCATCATGACCGCGCGGGGCGCGTCCTGGGTCATGATCACCGCGGAAACCTCGCCGGAGCGCGCGGCGGAAATTGGCGCGGCGCTGAAGCAGCGCCGGCTCCGGGCGGTGTCCGTCTATGGCGACTACCGGCCGACGCCGACGGTTGCCGACAATGTGAAGGCCCTCGAGCGGCTGATCATGCACTGCGTCGCCTGTGGCTCGCCGGACCTGTTGCTGGGCGGGGTCGGCGAGGCGGGCTTGCAGGGGCCCTATTACGATGCGATCCGGGAGGTGAGCGCCGTTGCGGCGGCGCACGGCGTGCGGCTGACCATCAAGCCGCATGGGGACCGGATCGCCACCGGCCCGCAATGCCGCCGCGTCATCGAGGACGTTGCCCGGCCCAACTTCTGCCTCTGGTACGATCCGGGGAACATCCTCTACTACTCGGACGGCGCGCTGGATCCAGTGAGCGATGCCGCCACGGTGGACGGTTTGGTGGTCGGGATGAGCATCAAAGATTTCCTGCCGCCCAAGAGCGTGGACGTGACGCCCGGCCGCGGGCGGGTGGATTTCCCGGCAGTCGTCGCGCGCCTGCGGCAGGGCGGGTTCACGGGAGGTCCGCTGGTCGTGGAGTGTGTCTCGCGGCCGGACCCGCAGGACGTGAAAGCCATCACCGCCGAGGCGCGCCGCGCGCGCGAATTTGTCGAGCGGCTGGTAGCAGCCTGAGCCGGAACGATTCAATTGAATGCAAGGTGGAACAGGCGACTGGCCCGTTCTGTCGGGCGCCCCGCCCGCCCGTCGAATGCACAAGGCTGCCCCTGACGGGGGCGCGACTGGACGGCAAGTTGCCGCCCAGCACGGCCAGGTTGGCCGTTCCACCCAAAACCTGCTGTCTTGTTCCCGCTGAACGACGCTCCACAGCGGGCTCGGCGGGCCAGAATTCACCGCTTGTTGAATCCGCCGCCCGGCCCCATCGTCCGGGTCAACACATTTATGAATCAAACTCCCCCTCGTTCGACCTCCCGCCGGGAATTCCTCCGCACCACCGCTCGCGTGGCCGCTGTGTCGGCGGTCGCCGGCTCCTCCCTGCCGTGGGTGCATGCCGCTGGCAGCGACCTGATTCAGGTCGCGCTGATCGGGTGCGGCGGGCGCGGCACCGGGGCGGCAGACAATGCGCTGTCCACGGTCCGGCAAGGCCCGATCAAGCTCGTCGCCATGGCCGAGATCTTCGAGGGCAAACTCCAACGGAGCGTCGAGGGACTGAGCCGAAAGTTTCCCGATCAGTTCGATGTTCCGCCCGAGCGCCGGTTCACCGGGTGGGACGGCTACCAGAAGGCCATGGACTGCCTGAAGCCGGGAGATGTCGCCATCTTCGCCACGCCACCGGCCTTCCGGTGGGTTCACCTGACCTACGCCATTGAGAAGGGGATCAATGTCTTCATGGAGAAACCGGTGACGGTGGACGGTCCGACCACCCGCCGGATGTTCGAACTGGCGGCGGCGGCCGATCAGAAAAACCTCAAGGTCGGCGTCGGGCTGATGGTCCGGCACTGCCGGGGCCGCCAGGAGTTGTGGCAACGGATTCGCGACGGCGAGATCGGCGACCTTGTCCTGATGCGCGGTTACCGCACCGGCGGGCAGGCGGCGACCACCGGGCCGAAGCCGCCGAACATGTCCGAGTTTCGCTATCAGGTGCAACGGTTCCACAGCTTCCTTTGGTCGGGAGGCGGCCTGTTCAGCGACTACAACATCCACCAGGTGGACGAGTGCAGTTGGATGAAGGATGCCTGGCCGGTGAGCGCCCACGGCACCGGCGGGCGCCACTTCCGCGGGGATTCGGTGGACCAGAATTTCGACAGTTACTCCGTTGAGTACACCTATCCGGACGGCACGAAGTTTTACTTCATTGGCCGGCACATGAACGGCTGCCACGAGGAATTCGCCAGCTACGCCCACGGGACCAAGGGCGCGGCCATCATCTCCACCGCCGCCCACACGCCGGGCCGCGTCCGCACGTTCAAGGGCCACAACCTGACGCGCGCCAACCTGCTGTGGGCTTTCCCGCAACCGGAGCCAAGCCCCTACCAGCTCGAGTGGGACGATCTGATCGCGGCGATCCGCGGCAACCAGCCCTACAACGAGATCAAGCGCGGCGCCATCGCCAGCCTCGTCACCTCAATGGGCCGCATCGCCGCCCACACGGGCCAAATTGTCCACTACGACGACCTGCTCAACAGCGACCACGAGTATGCTCCCGGATTGGACAAGCTGGGCGAAGATTCGCCGGCGCCACTGCAGGCCGGGCCCGATGGCAAGTACCCCGTACCGATGCCAGGACGGACCCAAGGGCGGGAGTTCTGAACCGCGTGGCACAGCCGCCCGCCCGCAAGACCGTTTCCTCCTCGCGTCGGCTCGAAACGGCTAACCGACTCCCCGGTCTTCCGCCGGACCGCCGGGCGCTGACGTCGCCGGATCGTAATTGAGCCACGGCCCCAGCCAGCGCTCGGTCTCGGCCACGGACTGGCCTTTGCGCGCGGCGTAGTCCTCGATTTGGTCGCGGCCCAGCTTGCCGACGGCGAAGTACTTCGCCTCGGGATGCGAAAAGTAGAAGCCGCAGACGCTGCTGCCGGGCCACATGGCGCAGCTTTCGGTCAGTTTCATGCCGGTGTGCCGCTCCACATCCAGCAACTGCCAGAGGGTGCGCTTTTCGGTGTGGTCCGGACAGGCGGGATAGCCGGGGGCGGGGCGGATGCCGCGATACTTTTCCTCGATGAGGTCGGCCGGGGTGAGGTTCTCCGCGCGACCATAGCCGAGTTCGGCGCGAACCTGCTGGTGCAACCACTCGGCGAAGGCTTCGGCCAACCGGTCCGCCAGCGCCTCGGCCATGATGGCGTTGTAGTCGTCGTGCCCGGTCTTGAAACGTCGCACCAGTTCGTCAAGGCCGTGGCCGGTCGTGACGGCGAAGGCGCCCAGGTGGTCGAGGGGCGAGGGGCGAGGGGCGAGGGCAGGCCCTGAAGCATCGTCTTCTCGACACTCGGCGCTCGACGCTCGACCGGCCCTGGGCGCGATGAAGTCGGCGAGGCAGACGTTGGGCTTGCCGTCGTCCTTCACCATCTGCTGGCGGAGGAAGTGGAACCTGGCGAGCACCTCCGCGCGGTTCTCGTCGGTGTAAAGCTCGACATCGTCGCCGACACGGTTGGCTGGAAACACGCCATAGACGCCGCGCGGCGTAAGCAGCTTGCCGCTGACGATCTGGTCGAGGAGCCGCTGCGCGTCGGCGAAGAGTTTGCGGGCTTCTTCGCCGTGCTTCTCATGCTGGAGAATCGCGGGATAAACACCGCGCAGTTCCCAGGTGTGGAAAAACGGCGACCAGTCAATGAAGGGGACTAGCTCTTCGAGGGATACGGCGGTGGGGTTTCCGCGAGGGCCGGCGCTGGCTCCGCGGTTGGCGTCTGTTTCTGTTGCCGCCAGCTCCGGAAGCCGGTCGCCGCTTCGTCGCACAACCGGCCCCAGTTTTGGTCCTTCCACACGCAAAACGCTTCCCATTCCGCCGGGTCTTCCAACTCCTTCGGAAGTGGCGTGCGATCGAGGCGCAGGCTCTCCTGATACATCCAGTCGTGCAGCCGCTCGTAGAGCTTCCGCTTTTCTTCGGACAAGGTCATAGACTTTCCTGGGTTGATCGTTCGCATCCTGCGCCGCTTTCCGCAGCAAACTAGCAAAAGCATTCCCGTGGGCCAAGCGGAGGTCTTCATAGATGCCGCGCCAGGGTAGCGCAAGGACGTCGCCGAGATGACGCGCCAGTTGGTGGGCCGTGGAAGCGAGGGCCGGTTTACCGCCCATCGCCGCCCCCAGAACCACCGCGGCCTCGCTGACGATGCCTGCGGCAGTCAGGGCTTCCTGGACGGCATTCAAAGTTTCGCCACTGGTGAGAATGTCATCCACCAGCACCACCCTGTGATTGGCCAACACCGTGGCAGCTTCGTGGGGAACCACGATCAAGGTCGGGGCCTCCATCTTGGCCACGTAGCCGCGCCGGTTCTTGGCCTCATCCAGGGAGCGGATGCCCAGCCCACCATAAATCAGGCCCCCAAAACGGGCCTGCAACCACTCGGCGAGGAGACGGGGCAGGGTGTTGCGGCCCGAGGTGGAGGGCGCCAGCACCCAGGCGACGCGTCCGCCCAGCACGGGCGTGTAAGCCTCCGGACGGCAATGCCGATCGAGGAAGGCGAAGGCGAGTTGCTGGTCGAACAACCGTTCTTTCAGCCAGCGCTTCTCAGCCACCATCCGGGGAGTGTCATCCGTAGTGAAGTAAGTCGGCAGGCATGCCAGTGCCAGAAGCTGTTTCAGTTCGGATTCGCACGTGAACTCGCGACCGCCAATCCGGCAGGGCAGGGTTGGGATGCGAGGGGTCTGGGCGCGCGGCACCTGGCAGACTGCGCTGGCCTGTGGCCCAAGCACACGCACCCCGGTGAACTCCGGCTCCGGCAAATCCTCGTAGCTCAGCTTCGGCGCATTGGCGCGAGCCTGTTCCAGCGTGAGCAGCCTCTGTTGCTGGCCGGTATGCTGGGCGCGCAGCTTCTCGTAATCGGCGCGAAGCTGCTGGACGAAGGTCGGTTTCTGGTCGCCACTGAGCAGCGCGCTCACCACCGGCACCGCCCGGCTGGCATCGAGCACATGCACCACGGGCTCGGAATAGCCGGGCGCAATTTTTACCGCCGTGTGCGCGCGGCTGGTGGTCGCGCCGCCGATGAGCAGGGGGAGCTTCATACCCTGTCGCTCCATCTCGCGCGCGACATGGACCATCTCGTCGAGCGACGGGGTGATCAGTCCGCTGAGACCGATGATGTCCGCGTGGTGCTGGCGGGCCGCTTCGAGAATCCGGTCGCACGGGACCATCACGCCAAGGTCCACGACGCGGTAGTTGTTACACCCGAGGACGACACCGACGATGTTCTTGCCGATGTCGTGGACGTCGCCCTTGACCGTGGCGAGGACTACGCAGCCGGCATTCTCGGAGTCGGCGTTGTCGGCGCCGGGGCCGCTCCCTCGCGCAGGGCCAGGGCTTCCTGTTCCTTGCGCTTGCGCTCCGCCCCCGCCTGCCGCAGCGCATTGAGCGTCGCTTCGTTCAGGATGCGCACCTTTTCCAGGAACCGCTGCCGTTTGGAAGAATCGTTCGCGAACACTTCCCGCTGCGTAGTCGGGGTCGTCTCGGTTTTCATGGAGGTAAAGTTCAGCGGCGATCCGCCCGGTTTCAACAAGTTTTTCCTTCGAAGGATGCACCTGCTTCGCCAGCCAGTCCAAGTCCCGCTCCACCGGCCGGCTGAAGTCCGTATTGTCGAAAACCATGACGTCGTCCACGCCAGTCAACAAATCGCGCGACAGTGACAAGGCGGTCCTGGCGGATTGGAAGTGCCCGCTCGCCGCGCGGGCCAGCGGCACGACCCGGCCGGTCTCCTTCGCCGCGCGGCGAAGGATGTTCGCCACCGCTGCGGGCCACGGACAATAGACAAACCGGACCTGCACGAAATGACCCAACCGGATGGCGGCCCGCATGTGCGCCCGGCTGCGGGCCTCGTCCTGCAAGGTGCCGTCCATGACCAGGGCAGCGATGCGCCGGGTGTCGGCCAGGCGCGTCGCCGTCGTCTTCCCGCTGCCCTGCCCGCCGGCGTTGAAGGCGATGAGGCTTTCCGGCGGCAGCTCGGCGATGCGCTTGTGGTATAGCCAGTCAATGAACCCGCCCGCCGGCCCCAGCGTGGCGACGCTCCATTGCTGCCGGCTCTCGCGCGTGGCGGCGTAGTCGGGGCTGAGTTCCTGCGCGGCGTTGCGGTCGAGCACGTTTGCGAACATGGCGTCGTAACGCCGCGCCGCGTCCTCGAGGTCGGCGGCCAGTTCGGCGGCAAACTGGTTCTCGACGGCCCGCTCCTCCGGTGTGAGGTCCGGCATCCGCGTGAACGTGAACCCCCCCACCAGCGTGACCGTCTCGCCCGGCATGCTTTCGGCCAGCGCCCGCAGCTCGCGCACACGCCGCGCCTTCACTTTTTCCGCCTCCATGAAGGGCGTCAGATAGGCGACCGCCTTTTTCATCACGCGCGCCGACTTCACCACCTGCGGCAGAAACATCTTGCCCGCGCCGAACAGGTCGCCGACGACGTTCATGCCGGCCATCAACGGCCCTTCGATAACGAGCAGCGGCCGGCCGAGCGCCAGGCGCGCTTCCTCGGCATCCTCGTTGATGAAGGCGTCAATGCCCTTCACCAGCGCATGTTTGAGGCGCTCCTCCACCGGCAGGCTGCGCCAGGCTTCTTCGGCCCTGGCCACGGCGGCCTCGCCCTCGGTGGGCTTCTTAAGGCGCTCGCCGAAGGCGACCAACCGTTCCGTCGCATCGGGCCGGCGATTGAGCAGCACGTCCTCGACGCGCTCCAGCAGGTCTTTCGGAATCTCCTCGTACACCGCCAGCATTCCGGCGTTGACGATGCCCATGTCCAGCCCGGCCTGAATCGCGTGGTAGAGGAACGCGCTGTGCATCGCTTCGCGCACGACGTTGTTGCCGCGGAAGCTGAAGGAAATGTTGCTGATGCCGCCGCTCACCCGCGCGCCGGGCAGGTGCTGCTTGATCCAGTGCGTCGCGCGAATGAAGTCCACCGCGTAGTTGGCGTGTTCCTCGATGCCCGTGCCGACCGTGAGCACGTTCGGGTCGAAGATGATGTCCTGCGGATCGAAGCCCGCCCGCTGCACCAGCAGGTCGTAGCTGCGCTGGCACACCTCGATGCGCCGCTCGAACGAATCCGCCTGGCCACGTTCGTCGAAAGCCATGACCACCACCGCCGCGCCGTAGCGGCGGACCCGCTTTGCCTGCTCGAGAAACTTCGCCTCGCCCTCCTTGAGAGAGATCGAGTTCACGATGCTCTTACCCTGGAGGCATTGCAGGCCGGCCTCGATCACCGCCCATTTCGACGAGTCCACCATCACCGGCACGCGCGCGATATCCGGCTCGGCCGCCACCAGATGCAGGAAGCGCGTCATGGCGGCGACGCCGTCGAGCATCCCCTCGTCCATGCACACATCAATCACCTGCGCCCCCGCCTCGACCTGCTGCCGCGCAACCGTAAGGGCCTCGTTGTAGGCGCCCTCTTTGATGAGCTTTGCGAATCGGGGCGAACCGGCCACGTTGGTCCGCTCGCCGATGTTCACGAAGTTGGTCCGGGGCGTGACGTTGAAAGCCTCCATGCCGCTGAGGCGCAGGGCGGGCGAGACCGTCGGCACGCGCCGCGGCGCGGCGTCGCGGACGATTTCCGCGATGGCCTTGATGTGCGCGGGGGTGGTTCCGCAGCACCCGCCGACCACATTGAGCCAGCCAAGCCCGGCCCATTCCGCGAGTTGGGGCGCGAGCGACTGCGGCGTTTCCGGGAAGCCGGTCTCGGAAAGCGGATCGGGCAGGCCGGCGTTGGGGTAGAAGCAGGTGAACGTGGGCGCGAGGCCGACCAACTCCTCGACAAAGGGGCGCATCTCCTTTGGGCCGAGCGCGCAGTTCAGGCCGATGGTCAACGGTTGCGCGTGGGCGACCGAGTTCCAAAACGCCTCGACCGTCTGGCCGGTCAGCGTGCGCCCGGAGCGGTCGGTGATGGTCCCCGAAATCATCAGCGGCCAGCGTTTCGCCCGCGCCTCGAAAACTTCCTCGATGGCGAACAGCGCGGCCTTGGCGTTGAGCGTGTCGAAGATGGTCTCGACCAACAGCACGTCCACGCCGCCGTCGAGCAAGGCCTCCACTTGCTCGCGGTACGCGCGGCGCAGTTGATCGAAGTTCACCGCGCGGAAGGCGGGATCGTTCACGTCCGGCGAAATGCTGGCCGTCACGGGCATTGGCCCCAGCGCGCCCGCCACGAAACGCGGTTGGCCGGTGCGGTTGGCCACTTCATCCGCCACCTGCCGGGCCAGCCGCGCCGCCGCCAAATTCATTTCCAGCACGACCTCGCGGAGGAACTTGTCCGTCACCACCGCCTCGAAAAACGCCTGGTCCTTGCGCTGCGCCGGGTGCTTGCCGAAAAGAAAATCGTGCTGCCCGATGGTCGTGGCCGAGAACGTGTTGGTCTCGATGAGGTCCGCCCCGGCCTCGAGGTATTGCCGGTGGATTTCCGCGATCACTTGCGGCCGGGTGAGCTGGAGCAACTCGTTGTTGCCCTTCAGGTCCTTGCCCTGCCAGTCGGCGAACCGCGCCCCGCGAAACTCCGCCTCGGACAGCTTGTACCGCTGCACCATCGTGCCCATCGCCCCGTCGAGGACGACGATGCGCCGGGCGAGCAGCGCGGCGAAAGCGGACGGCGGATTGCCGGCTCCGGTTGGTTGGCTTGGTTCCATCAATGACCGCTGCGGGACGGCCACGCGACGCCGCCCGCGGGTCAATAGGTAGGCGGGGAAGGGCGGGGGATCAACTCAAAAATCAACCCATCAAGATGGGATGATATAAAAAGGGACCCTACGTTTGAGCCGGGCCTCCCCGGTGCGGCAACCACCGCAGGGAAACGTTGCCGGCGGCGAAAATAAAAAAGGCGCGGGAGGTCCCGCGCCTGTTGATTGTTTGCCCTGGCGGCTCGTCGCTTACGACCGACGGCGAACCCACCACAACGCACCCAGCCCAAAACCCAGCAGGGCGTACGTGCTCGGCTCCGGAATCACCTGAAAGGCATGCAGGCCGTTGTTGGTGTCGAGGACGAAAAGCATGCCACCGCCAAATGCCACCGAGCCCACGCCATTACCGTTGGTGTTGTCCACCGGCAGCGTCTCGGTGTCGAGCAGCACGGGCGTGCCGCCCTTAATGTCGAAGAGATGCACCTTGTCCGGTCCCGCCACCAGGTCAATGCCGGCGAGCCAGCCGTGGGCGACGTCCACCCCGATGATGGTGAGGCTGGTGGGGACGCCGTCGGCTGCGCCGAAGTTGCCCACCGTCGTTCCCGCGAACGGCGACACGCCGGTGTTGACGTCAATGTGTCGCAGGGTTCGGCCCAACGCGGTGCCCCAGAAAGTGTTGCCCGAGCCGAGCGCCACCCCCAGGCCGATGTCCCCGTCGCCCGCGTCCGTATCAATCGGCAGGCCGGTGAAGTTGAGGCCGTCGCTGGTGATCAATACGGCGGCGTCGCCACCACCCCGGGCTGCGAGCAGGACCTGCGTGTTATCGCCGGCGCCGCGCACGTCCAGCGTGTCGCCGAAACGCTTGGAATTGCCCACGCCGGTAACGAATCCCGCCGAGGGGTCACCGCTGAACGCGACGGTCGGCGTCGCGTTTTCATCCGCCCAGCGGTACAGTTTGAAAGGTGTGGTCAGCGTGTCCGTCGAGAGATTGCCCAGATAGATTGCGCCGTCGTCTGCCACCCCCAACATGCTACCCGCGAACGTACCCCCGGAAATGATGCCGCTGCTCAGCGACATCGTTCCGACCTCCGCGCCGGTGTTTGCGTTCAACTTGACGATCTGGAGGCCGCCCGCGCGGTTGACCAGCAGCACGTTGCCGGTCAGTGGATTGTAATCCATGCCCCGCTGGGTGTTATCGGTGGTCAGATACGACCGCGAGCCCGGATTGAGGCTCCACAGGGGTTGGAGCTCCACTTGGGCCAACGCGGAAACCGCGGCGGCACTGGTGGCCGCCACGCTGGCGAGCAGGAGAGTGTTGGTTCTCATAGGTCAGGTCAGTTTGGCGAGAGAAAGGTGGCAAGGCTGCCAATGGCGTCAACCCCAAAATCCCGTGCATCCACAGGTTGGCCGGCCTGTTCACGGATGGGTATGGGCTGGGCTGGCAGGCCATGCGGCAACGAAGAGACAAGCGCTGGCGCCAGCCGCTTTCCATGCTCCGAGCCGCCGGGTTGGCTATCAGCACCGCGGGGACGCTTGCCGGCTGGCGGGCTGGCGTGCCCCGGCAACCCGTCCGTGCCCGACATTGCGGGCTTTCATTCCGGCGGCCGGTCGTTACGCTGGGGGGCATGAAGACAACCCACACGCGCCCCCTGACGCTCCTGATCGTCGCGTTGGCCCTGGTGGCGGACCTGCCGCTGGCAGCGCAGCAACACCGCGCCACCCGTCTGGGCAATCCCGAAACCCGGTTCGCGCCCCCGCTGACCTCGCCCCAGCAGCTCCGTGCCCTACTGACGAGCGAAGAAATGCGGGCGGATGTGGAGTCCATTCTCGCGCAGGGAGGCTATCGGGGCGACGTGGGCGACTTTCGCCGCGCCGCGGCGTCGAACGAGATTTACGAGATCCGCATGCACCCGGGCACCATCATGCCCTACATGTCGGCGCGCAAGCACGGCCGGCCGGTGGCGCTAAAAGAGGTCTTATGGGCGGGCAAGGAACCGTTTGAGGCCTATGCGTTCCTGTTCACCTCGCGTGGCCAGCGGTACCGCTGCGTGACGCCCAAGCCGTGCAGCAACTTCTTCACGGAAGAGCTCGGCCCCGAACCGCCTCCGATGCTCGGGCTCCGCACCGTGGCCCCGACTTCCGTGAGCCGGTGTGCCCCCTTCGAGGTCGCGCTGGTGGTCACCAATGCCGGGCGCGTGCCGTTGACCGGCGTCCGGCTAACCGGAGAGCTCCCGCCCGGGTTGCGGCCGGTCCGAGCCGACGCCGCGCCAGCGTGGGACGCCGGCACGCTGGCACCGGGCGCCACGCGAGAGTTCCGGTATGAGGTCGAAGCCGAGTCCGCCGGCGACCTGGCCCTCCGCGCGCGCGCGACCTCGGCCGAAGGCGGCCGCGCGGAGGCAATCGCCACCACCACGGTGCGCGCTCCGGTGCTGACCCTTGAATGCGAGACCCTGAAGACGCTCCTGCTGGGGCGTCCGCTGGACGTCTGCCTGACCGTCCGCAACACCGGTGATACGAACGAACCGCGGGCGGTGGTTCGCCTGCAGCTCCCGGAAGCCAGCAAAATCACGGGTGTGAGCGAAGGCGGGGTGGCCTCCCCGGTGGATGTGATTTGGGAACTCGGGGATCTGGCCCCGGGCGCCACCAAGGTGCTGTGCGCCACGTTGCGGGCGGTGGACGTCGGCGAATTCTTTGTCCAGGCCTCGGCCACCGGCGCTTGCGCCCCGCCCGCCGAATCCGCGTGCGCCACCCAGGTGGCCGGCATCCCGGCCATTCTGCTCGAAGTCGTGGACGCCGAGGATCCGGTGCCAGTTGGGGAAAACGTCACCTACCAGATCCGGGTTACCAATCAGGGCTCGGCCCCCGGCACCAACGTGCGGATCGCCTGCGCTTTGCCCGCGAACCAGCAGTTCGTCTCCGGCGCAGGCAGGACGGAAGTCAGCGTCGCCGGGCAAACCTTGACCTTCGCGCCTCTCGCCGTTTTGGCGCCGAAAGACCGGGCCGAGTGGCAGGTGGTGGCCCGGGCCACCGGGGCCGGTGACACCCGCTTCGAGGTGAAACTGACCAGCGACCAGTTCACCCAACCGATCGAGGAGACCGAGTCCACCACGCACTACTGAGCAGCCCGGAGGTGGACGGTCAGGGCTTCTCCAAGAGCCGCTGATTCGCGCAGAACGCCGTTGCCGGCTGGCGCGACACTTGACCCGGCGGCAGTGGATTTCCATGCTGCCGGCCGATGGCCCTCGCCGCCCAAGTCCTCTCCGATCTCACCCGGCTCCTCGGCCCCGAGCGTGTCCTCACCGCGCCCGAAGACCTCATTCCCTACTCATTTGACGGCACGGCGGCGTTGCGCCACTCCCCGGGAGGCGTGGTGTTCGTCCGCTCAACCGAGGAGGTGGCCGCGGTACTCCGGTTGGCCAACGAGACCCGCACGCCGGTCGTTACCCGCGGCTCGGGCACCGGCCTCAGCGGCGGCTCCGTGCCGTTGCCGGACGGCAATTGCCTGGTTCTCGGCCTGGTGAAGATGGATCGCATCCTCGAAGTGGACCGCGCGAATCTGACCCTGCTCTGCGAGGCCGGCGCTCTGACCCAGACCATCGCCGACGCCGCTCTCGGCGCGGGCCTGTTCTATCCGCCCGATCCCGGCTCGATGAAGATTTCCACCATCGGCGGCAACGTGGCCGAAAACTCCGGCGGCCTGCGCGGGCTCAAGTATGGTGTCACCCGCAATTACGTGATGGGGTTGGAGGTGGTGCTGCCCGACGGCGAAGTGCTCTGGACCGGCAACAAATGCGTGAAGGACGTGGCGGGCTACTCGTTGCGCGACCTGTTCATCGGCTCGGAAGGCACGCTGGGCGTGATCACCAAGGTCCTGCTGCGGCTGATCCCCAAACCGGCGGCCAAGCAGACGCTCCTTGCCACGTTCGCGCAAATGGACCAGGCCGCGCAAACCGTGTCCGACATCATCGCGGCGCAAATCATCCCCTGCACGCTCGAGTTCCTCGACCGCACCACCATCGCCTGCGTGGACGATTACGCCCGAATCGGTCTGCCCCGCGACTGCGAGGCGCTCTTGCTGATGGAAACCGACGGCCACGCGGCCGTGGTTGCCGGGGAGGCGGCGCAGATGGCGGAGATCGCGCGGAAGAACGGCTGCGTCGAAGTGCGGATTGCGCAAACGGAGGCCGAGGCAGCCCGGCTGGCTTCGGCCCGGCGCACGGCCTTTTCGGCGCTGGCGCGCGTGGCCCCCACCACGATTCTGGAGGACATCACCGTGCCGCGCAGCGAACTGGCGAAAATGGTCCGCTTCGTGGAGGTCGTGGCCAGAAAACACCGGTTGCGCGTGGGCACGTTCGGCCACATGGGCGATGGCAACCTGCACCCGACCTTTCTCACCGACGAGCGTGACGCCGACGAGATGCACCGGGTCGAGGAGGCCTTCAAGGAACTCTTCGCCGAAGCGATTCGCCTCGGCGGGACGATCACCGGCGAGCACGGCGTCGGGGTCGCGAAAAAGCCATTTCTGCCCGCCTTTGCCGGCGAGGCTTCCCTGCGCGTGATGCGCGAGCTGCGCCGGGCGCTGGACCCGAACGGCATCCTCAATCCCGGCAAGGTGTTCTGACCGGCCTCAGCGGGTATCCGAACGCTCGCGCCCGTTCTTCCAAGCGTCGAGTTCGGCGAGGCTCCAAAACTCGCCGGCCGCAAGTTGCGCGGCCAGGGCATCCGTGCGAACCTGCGCGCCCGCCGGGGTCAGGTGCCAGCCGGTGTCACTGAAGTGCTCGCGCACCGCGTGAACGCCCAGGGCCGGATCCTTGAGGACCGGCAGCAATGCCGCGACGTCCCGGAGAAACGACGCGCTGGTGCGGCGGAACTCCTCGAGCACCGCCGGCTCAACGCACGCCCACGGAAGCGCGTAGCAGACACGGACCTCGCGCGCCTCAGCCCAGCGGACCAGGGCGGCCAGCAGCGCCCGACCGTCGGCGGACAAGCCGGGCGCGCCCGGTTGAATCAGGGCGAACTCCCGAAAATCGCGCGCCTCCTGCCAGCCACTGGCGTGAATCTCCGGTGCGGCATAGCGGTAGAGCGGTTTGCGGAGGAGGACCTTGCCCAACAGCGTGAAGGCGTGATACGCGCCCGGGCGCATCGCGACGAGACTGTCCACCCACGGCACCGGCGCGCCGGTGAGATCGCTGGCGGCAATGAGGCGCGGCTCGCCGAGGGCGAGGCCCATTTGCGCCGCGAGATCGGGAGCGGTGAAGGGCGTGGTGAGCAGTTCGGGCTCCATCGCCACGATCAGCGTGTCCCCGGGGCGGGCTTCGCGAGCGGCGATGGCCAGGAGGAAGGGCGCCTCCATGCCTGCGTGCAATCCGAAATTGACCAGCCGCACACCGTGGCGGTCGAGCATCCGCTCGCCATCCACGGAAAACGCCGCGCTCGAGCCGCCCGCCAGCAGGTGACGCGGCGCCGGCGCTGGCGCGGCGGCCAGGCGGGCCGACCACGCCCGTTTGACGTCAATGGCGTGACGGTAGAAGCACACCTCGGGGTTCCAGCGCACGGTATAGAGCGCGGCGGCGCCCAGCGCGACGAGCGCCAGCAGGAGCAGCGCGAAAGCCTGGCACGGCCAGCCCCGGCTAGAAGGCGAAGTAGATGAAGGCATTGTTCTTGCCCGGCGCCAGCAGGACGGTGAGCACCACCAGCAGCGCCACCACCCAGGGCCGGCGCAGCAACGCAAACGGCTCCTGCCAGCGGCGCACCGACAGCCACTCCAGCGTCAGGGTCACTCCGGCCAGCGCGAACAGCGACAGCAGCACCGTGAGTTCTCCGGAGTTCAGCGTGGTGAGCGCCGCGCGGAGAGCGGCGGGCGAGTAGGCCGTTGGCGTCAGCAACGTCAGGTACTTCGCCCAGAGCGCGTCGGGCCGCAACTCGTAAAACGCGAGCCACGCGAGAAACGCGACCCCCACGGTCCCGGCCCAGCCCGCCGGCGCGGGCACGGTCCAGCGGGCCGCCAGGCGGATCCCGATGAGGCACGCGCCGTGCAGCGCGCCCCAGACGATGAAGTTCCACCCGGCCCCGTGCCAGATGCCGGAGACCAGGAAGACCAGCGCGAGATTGAACGCCCACCGTCGGGTCCGCCCGCCACCGAGGGGGATGTACACGTAATCGCGGAACCAGTTGCTGAGCGTCACGTGCCAGCGCCGCCAGAACTCCTGGATGCTCGTCGCGCAGTAGGGGCTGAGGAAGTTCAACGTGAGCCGCACCCCCAGGCACTGCGCCACGCCGTAAGCCACCAGACTGTAACCGGCAAAGTCGTAGTAGATGCGCAGGCCGAAGATCGCGTTGGCCACCCAGATCATGAAGGGGTTGCTGGCCGAGCCCATGAACGGCGGCATCCACCTCGCCAGGTTGTCGGCCAGGCACAGCTTGAAGTACAGGCCCACCGCCACCCAGGTCACGCCCGCGTTGATCTGCGCCGGCTCCCACCGAAACCGAAACGTCTCCATCTGGGGCAGGAGATCGCGCCGGCGCTCGATGGGACCGGCGACGATCTGCGGGAAGAAGCCGACGAAAT
Organism: uncultured Verrucomicrobiota bacterium; assembly: GCA_964396005.1. Lineage (GTDB taxonomy): Bacteria > Verrucomicrobiota > Verrucomicrobiia > Limisphaerales > J093 > JADJWF01. Next base: position 48,555 of record CAYNCT010000001.1, read on the forward strand.
TGATGAAGTCTACAACGCGCGGGAGCGGCTCCCGGAAGGCCAGCGTGTCCAGGACAAAACCGATCTTTTGAAACGTGTAGAAGGACAGCCCCACCGGAATCAACAGGTCCCGCAGCGAGTCCACGCGCAGCCCCAGCACGCCGTTCACCACAAAGTTCGAGTACTTGTAGTACGCCAGCGGCGCGAGCAGCAGCGGAATGAGGACCAACAGGTACTTGCGCGGCGCCCGGGCGTCGTGGCGCAGAATCCAGTACAGACCGCCATAGGAAAGCAGCGCCACCGCAAGCCAGATAACGAATGTCAGCCAGCTCACGCACAGCAGCAGAAACATCCCCAGCGCCATCAAGGCGACGCGATCAAACCGCGCCAGGCTGCCGGGACGCCAACGCGCCCACGCCCCGCGCACGGCCAGCACCGTCGCGAGCCCCACGAACAGCCAGCCCCAAAAACGCAACTCGGCGAAGTTCATGCGCGGCGATTCGCCGAGGCGGCGTCCGGCACCGCGCCGCGGCAGAGAGGCGATGGACGGCGGACCGGCATCGGCGACGACCGGGACGGGCCGGGTTCAGTCGGTGATCTCAAGCTGGAAGCTCGGCGACAGCCGGCTGTCCTTCCGCGGCCGCGGGATGCTGTCGTACAGGTAATCAAACTTGAGCCGGTAGGTCACAAACCGCTGGTTCGCCGGGACGGGGATGACGCCCTCCCAACGGTTGGTGGTGAGCGGCACCCGCTCCATCGGATGGAAGTCCATGCCGACGACAATAAAAGGCGTGAACGAGTCCTTGCGAATCGAGCGCTGGTTGCTGTCCCACTTGGCCTCGATGGTGTAGAGGCCATCGGGCGAACGTGGGGCGGAGCGGGGCGTCATGTTCGTGATCCGCGTCGAGGTGCAACCGGCCAGCAGGGCCGCGGACAGGCCCAGCGTCAACCACCGTGTCAGCATGGCAAAGCGTTACTGACGGTCCGCGGCCAAGTAAAGCGGCTTCTGGACGGTCGCGGTCGCCCGCGCCGCGCGGCTGCAACAAAAAGGCCCCGCGCGATGCGGGGCCAGTCGTTGGGAGCGCCGCAGACATGGGCGCGTGGCTTACGAGCAGCCGAGGCTTTCGCCGCAGTTGAGGCACTTGAAACAGGCGCCGTTCCGCACCGTCTCCAGACCGCAGTTCGGGCAGAGAGGCGCGTCCCCCTGGTTGACGAAGGTGCTCGTCAGCCGCGTCTGGCCGGTGGCGCCCTCACCCGGCCGCCCGATCACGTCGCCCTTACCGCCCGCGCGGATTTCGACCGTGTCGTCCGCCGTGGGCAGATCGGGCACGGAGCGGTTGACGTGTTCCTTGAGCTTCTCCTGCAGGTCCGGCATCGGCAGTTCCTGCTGCCCGCGGTCCGGCGTGTACTGCTCGCGGTAGCCGGGCAGGAACTGAAACGCCAGCCAGCGGAAGATGTAGTCGGTGAGGGACGACGCTGTGGGGATTTCGCGGTTCTTGGTGAAGCCGCTGGGCTCAAAGCGCTGATGGGAGAATTTCTTCACCAGCGTCTCCAAGGGCACGCCGTATTGCAGGGCGATGCTCGTCAGCGTGGCCACGGTGTCCATGAGCCCGCCAATGGTCGAGCCCTCCTTGGCCATGGTGACGAACAACTCGCCGGGCTGGCCGTCGGCGAAGAGACCGACATTCAGGTAGCCCTCGTGATTGGCGACGCTGAACTTGTGGTTCACCGCGACGCGCGTTTCCGGCAGGCGGCGGCGCAGCGGCTTGCCGGTGTTCTTTTGCAGGCGGGACACCAGCGCCTCCAGCTCTTTGACACGGACGAGGGCCGCCTCGAGTTCGACGCCGGCTGTCGAGCCGACGCCCGAGCCCGCCTGACGGGTGTTGAGCGGCTGGCTGCGCTTGGAGCCGTCGCGGTAGATGGCCACGCATTTGAGCCCCATCTTCCACGCCTCGACGTAGGTCTGGCGGATGTCCTCCACGGTGGCCTCGTGCGGCATGTTGACGGTCTTGCTGATGGCACCGGAAATGAACGGCTGGGCGGCCGCCATCATTTTCAGATGGGCCAGATAGTGAATACTGCGCTGGCCGCGGTGGGCCTTGAAGGCGCAGTCGAAGACCGGCAGGTGCTCCGGCTTTAGCCCGCTGGCGTAGGTGGTGCCCGGCGCCAGGCGGCCCTCGGCCACCAGCGGATCATCCGCCGCCGGCGAGAAGTCCTCGATGGTGTCGAATTCCTTCACATGGTTCGTGATGCGGGTGATCGCCTCCTCCGAGTAGCCCAGCCGCCGCAAGGCATCCGGCACCGTGCGGTTGACAATCTTGAGCGAGCCGCCGCCGGCGAGGACCTTGTATTTGACCAGCGCGATGTCGGGCTCGATCCCGGTGGTGTCGCAGTCCATGAGGAACGCGATGGTGCCCGTGGGAGCGAGCACCGTGACCTGCGCGTTGCGGTAGCCGTGTTCACGGCCCCGCGCGAGGGCGCGGTCCCAGCACTGGCGGGACTCCTCCTTGAGGTAACCAAATTCCTCGCTCGGTTGGATGTCCTCCACCGCCGCACGGTGGAGCTGAATGACGCCGAGCATGGATTCGACATTATCCCGGGCGACCGGGCGGGACACGCCGGCGCAACGAGCATCCCGGTAGCCGGCGAAGGGGCCTTTAATGGCGGCGATTTCCGCGCTCTGTTCGTAGGCGTGGCCGGTCATGATGGCGGTCAGGGCGCCGGCCAGCGCGCGGCCTTCGTCCGAGTCGTAGGGCAGGCCGTAGTCCATGATGAGCGAGCCCAGGTTCGCATAGCCGAGGCCCAGCGTGCGGAAGACGTGCGAGTTCTCGGCGATGTCGCGCGTCGGGTAGCTGGCGTTATCCACCAGGATTTCCTGGGCCGTGATGAAGATGCGGACGGCCGCCTTGAAGCGCTCGATGTCGAAGCGCCCGTCCTCGCGCTTGAATTTCATCAGGTTGAGCGACGCCAGGTTGCAGGCGGTGTTGTTGAGGAAGACATACTCGCTGCACGGGTTGGTCGAGTGGATGGGCTCGGTGCCCTTGCAGGTGTGCCATTTTTGAATCGCGCCGTCGTACTGCAGCCCCGGATCGCCGCACACCCAGGTGCCTTCGGCCACCTGGCTGAGCAACGCTGCCGCGTTCTTCCGTTCGAGGGGCTGCCCGGTGGTGACCGACCGTGTCCACCATTCCTGGCGGGCGGGGTCGGCGGCGGTGGCCGCCGCCATGAAGGCGTCGCTCACCCGCACCGAGAGGTTCTCGTTCTGGTACATCACGGAGCCGTAGGCGGCGCCGTTGAACGAGCCCTCGTAGCCCTGCTCGATCAGCGCCCACGCCTTCTTCTCCTCGTTCATTTTGGCCGTGATGAACTCCTCGATGTCGCCATGCCAGTCGCGCAAGGTGTTCATCTTCGCGGCGCGGCGGGTCTTGCCGCCGGACTTCACCACATTGGCCACCTGGTCATACACCTTGAGGAAGCTCATGGGCCCGCTGGGCCGGCCGCCTCCGGAGAGTTTTTCGCGCGAGCTGCGGATGGGGGACAGGTCCGTGCCCGTGCCCGACCCGAACTTGAAGAGCATCGCCTCGGAATAGGCGAGCTGCATGATGCTCTCCATGTTGTCATCCACGCTCTGGATAAAGCACGCGCTGCACTGGGGGTATTCGTACTGGGTGCCGGCGCGGCGCGCCTCCCGGGCCTTCGGGTCCCAGTACCAGTTGCCCCGATCGGAATTCTTGCCGATCCCGTACTGGTGGTAGAGCCCCACGTTGAACCACACCGGCGAGTTGAAAGCGCCGTACTGGTTGACGCACAGCCAGGTCAGCTCGTCGTAGAACACCTCGCCGTCCGCCTTGCTGAAATACCCGTCTTTCACCCCCCAGTCCGCGATGGTTCGCGTCACGCGATGGATCAACTGCCGCACCGACTGCTCCCGTTCCGCCTTGGCCGGGTCGCCATAGAAGTATTTCGAGCACACCACCTTGGTCGCGAGCTGCGACCAGTTTTTCGGCACCTCGACGTTGTCCTGCTTGAAGATGGCCTTGCCGGAATCATCCGTGATTTCGGCCGTGCGACGTTCCCATTCGATCTGATCAAAGGGCTTGACGTTGGGGTCACTGAACACGCGCGGAATGCGCAGAGAACGGCGCGCCGAGGCGGCCGCACGACGGGACGAACGGGCCGGAGCCGGCCGACGGCGGCCGGAGGTCCCGGAAACAGGCGACAAGACTGGATGTGGCGTGTCAATCATAGCGGCTGGTTGGTTGAAATATCGTGGTTCTCACCCCCGGGCAAACCCCTGTTTGCTCGAGTCCAAGAACCGCCCGCTCCGCCCGGAAAAGCCCTTCACCGAGACTTTAGCGCCCGCGACAAGAGCCCAACCGGTTGGGCAGGGGGCGAGAATTTAATACCACATATTGTGGCTGCAAGGGTTTTTCTGAAAATTTTCAAAACTGCGACAAAGGCTCGGAAAAGGGCCGTTTTTTGGCTCCGTTACCCCCTCTGCGGGTGGTGGAAACCGCCCCGGGGGAACCCCTCCAAAGCCCGTGCCGCCTACCGGCCCGGCGCCAGGGTTGCTCGGAGCCAGTCGTACGCCCGGCGGCGCGTTTCCGGCGGAAAGTCATGCCCGCCATCGGGTGTTTCCAAAACTAACCGGTCCGCCCGCCTGTACAGCCCGTACACCGGCCGCGCAGCCAGGACGCAGTCGTGGACGCCGGACAACTCGAAGTTGTCGTCGCCGACCGGGGCGCTGATGAAGACCGGACGCGGCGCCACGGCGGCGAGCACTTCCGTGAAGTCGAACGGCATTTGCTTCGGATCCGCCCCGTACTCGCGGGCGATGCGCGGCATATAGCCGGCGTGACTCCAGCCGGCGAGATTGCCGCCCTGGTACTTGAAGAACGAGTTGAAGCCGCAGCTTGTCACCACCGCTTTCACCCGCGGATCCAGCGCCGCCAGGAACAGCGCGTTGTGGCCGCCGAGGGAGTGGCCGATGACGCCCAGCCTCCGGGCATCCACTTCCGGCAGTGCCGCCAGCACGTCCAACGCGGCGCGGTGGTTGACGATGCCCTTCATGGTCGCGCTCGCATACCCCAGAGCGTACGGGTTGACGGCATAGTCGCCGAAGTTGGGGTAATCCGGGGCCAGCGTCACAAAGCCCAGTTCCGCCAGCTCGCGGGCATAGGCCAGATTCGGGCTGCCGCCCAGGCCCGCCGGCTCGTCTTTGCCCAAAGGCGTGGTTTGGTGGAGGCACAACATGGCCGGAGCTTGGCCGGTCAAGCCGCGCGGAATCAGCAGCCAGGCTGGAACAAGATCACCATCCGGGGAACGCACGTTGATGCGGCGCCGCGTGAAGGCGGCCGTTCGTTCCTCGTTGACCACCTCGCAACGCGCGCGGCCGGTGACCCGCGACGGCGGTGGCGGTCCCATCACGCGCAACATGGCCGCGTGAATCTCGCCGCGCCGCCGCTCCCACGCTTGGCGGGTGCGAATCGGGACCGCGCGGCCTCCCGCGGTCCGACGCAGAAGCAGATGCAGCTTGTCGGGCTGGAACCACGCCGCGCTCCGGGTTACCGGCGCGAGCAGACGCGCAATCCCCGCTTTCAACTCGAACTCGCTGGGCGGGCCCACCCGCGACATCGTCGGTTCATAACCGCCCTCGCTGAGGGAAGCGTCGCAACCGATATATCCCGGCCCGCTCTCGCCGTACGCCGCCACCGCCACAAACGCGTCCGGACGCAGGCTTTGCGCGTAAAGCTGATACTCGACGAACGCCTCGCCCGGCAGATGCAGACTGGTGACCGGGCCGAGGGACAGCCGACTGATCTCGACCGCGGGGTTCGCCCGCAACCGCTCGAGCCAGGCGAGGTCCAGCGCTGCCTTCAGGCGGGTGGTGGCGGCCGCCCGGGGATCCGCCAGGTTGGCGCGCGACCGTCCGGCGGACCACTCCGGTTCGACGCGGGCGCGGAACCGGACCCGGGTGGTTCGCCAGTCGAGCCGCGTGGCCGGTCGGGTTTCGGTCGCGGCCACCGCGGCGCGCATCGCCGTCAGGATGCGGTCGGAGAGCGCTGCGCGCAGGGCGGGCGAACCGTCGTTGTACTTGCCGGCGGTGATGTTGCCCCCGCAGCCGGTAAAGTAGATTTGCGGCACGCCCTCCTCCTGTTCGAGCCGGCGCCGGGCCAGCCCCACGGTGTCGGCGGTGGCACGGCCATCGCCGTAGTAGCTCATGGGGTGGGAGGCGTAGTAGTGCAGCCGCACCAGCGGTCGCGCGCCGTCGAGCAACGTGATGGTGCGCAACCACGGGTCAATCAACCCCTCGGGCGCGGCCTGCAGGGCGGGATCCTGCGTGCTGCTGAAGCGGGGGTGGATGGCGCCGTCGGCCAGCCGCACGCGGCGGTTCGACGCAAACTGCTCGACCCGGGCGCGGCCGAAGCCCACGTGCGTGAACGGTTGCAGTCGCTCGCCCGCGGCGCGAACTGTGGCCGCCAGCCGGTCGGTGACCGCTTCGAGGAAACTCAAATCCAGATGCGCGGGCGGGTTGTGGGTGCGGCGCAGCAACCGCTCGGCGTCAGCGTCAGCGATCGGCGCGTTGTGTTGGTGAACGGTGTGAACGGTGACGTGGCTCTCCGGCACGCCCGCCCCGGCCGCCAGCTTCCGGCGGAACGCCTCGTAGGCGCCGTTCTGCAGCAGGCACCAATCCACCGCGCACAACACATAGCGGCGCGGCCCGTCGGCGAGGATCACCCCTTTGGCGAGCAGCGGATCATCCACGGCCTCCAGTGGCCGGATCCAGCCACCGCACAGCGGATGCCCGAGCGGGGGCGTCACGTCGCAGTCGAAGGCCGCCACCCGGAGCGCGGGCGCCCCCGTGAGTCCGACACTGAACACGCCGGCCAGCAGCGCGAGCCAACCGGGCCGCCGACCGCTGATGCCCGGCAACCGCATCGCCTAGCGGGCGACCGCGTCGAGCCGCTTCACCTTCAGATTGCGGTAGCGGACAAACTGGCGCGTGAGGTCGCCGCCGCCGTGGACCTGCAGGCCGATGCGCCCCCGGTCCGGCAACCGCTTCTGGGTATCGGTCCACTCCATGATCTTCACGTCGCCAATCCAGGTGGTGATCGTGGGCGGATTGCCCACGATGCGGGCGCGGAGCCGGTTCCACTGGCCGTGTCGCCAGTGTTGCGGCCAGTCCGCCGGCTGAATCGCCAGCGGGAAAGCGTTGGTTCGCGCCTTGATCCGGTCCGGGGCGCCGTCGAAGTTGAAGTTGCTGGTCCCGCCGCCCCCGAGGCCCTCGAGGTAAATGCCCATCAGATTGCCGCGGCCGTGGTAGTCAATCATCGCCTGGTACGCCTTGCCGTCCTCGGTGCTGCGCAGAAACAAACCCGAGTCCGGGCCAAAGTCGTTGTTCATCTCCAGCTCGATCTCGAAGTCGCCGAACATTTCATCCGTCAGGAGAAGGCCGCCGTTGCCGGGCACGTCTTGCGACCCCACGATGGCGCCCTCCTGAACGACCCATTTGCCGCCAGAGGTGTTGCCGCTGGCGCGGCTGTGACCGCTCCGGGCGCTGATGTGCCAACCTTGGAGCGTTTGGCCGTCGAAGAGGCTCTCGAAGTCGGCGGCGAAGGCCAGGACCGCCGCGACGCCGGCGACGCCCAACGAGGCGAGCCCGGGGAAGGAACGCGGAGTTTTCATACGGCGAGCGTGGCGGGACGCGGACGGGAAATGCAAGCCGGGAAGCACCCCGCGCGCCCCGAAAACAAATCGGCCCCCGAGATTCTCGAGGGCCGATCGGAAGGGACATGGCCGGGCCGCCAGGCAGCCCGGTCACCGACTCAGCCGGTTACTGGCGCACGCGGTAAAACACGTTAGCCGGCCCGAGCGGAAACGTCGCCGGGCTTGTCGCCCCGGCCACCGGCGTCCAGGTCGTCAAGTCGCTGGAGGCTTCCAGCGTCCCGCCAGCCGGCTGCCAGGCGATCACCAGGCTCGCGCCGCTGCGCTGGATGGTGAGGGTGGGTGCCACGGGCGGCGGCGCGGTTTCCGACAGGTACCGCACAGCGTTCATGAACATCTTCGCGCCATCCTCGGTGAGGTCGTAGATGCCGGCGCCCTGACTGGTGATGCCCTGCTCGCGGCTGCCGGTCAGGAACACCAGGCGCCGCCCGCCGAGGACGTCCGCGGACGCGTTGCCCAGGGTGGCGCCGGCATTCCACTCCCCGATGATCATGCCGTTCACCGTGGGATCGGTCGCCGTGGCCACGGTCGCCAGGACCCGGCCGTTCCCGGCCACCGGGTCGGTATTCACCGAGATGCCCCGCTGAATCACCCCGTTGAAACTCACCAGCGTGGCGTACGGATTGACCATCCGGTTGTCAGGCCCGAGGGCGATGCCCTCGAAGACCGGGTGCGCTGGCTCGGTGACCAGCAACGAGATCGTCCCGGCGGTATCGGGAATCGTGCCGCCGGTCGTGAAGCCCAGCCGGCTGCTGCGGAGAACGTAGCCGCCCAAAATCATCATCGGTTTGGTGATCCCATTCCAGGCCGCGGTGGAGGCCGCGCTCTGATAGTCGCCGCTGGGCACCGAACGGCTGATGATCACCAAATCAAACGTGTTCAGTAGCGCGGTGTCCGGAGTGCCGGACGTCACGATCCGGGTAATGACGTAACCATTCTGCGCCAGCAGCCGGGTGTAAGCCGCATCCGGCGCCTCCGTGAAGCCCGCCGCGGCCGCGTCGCCGGACGGCTGGGTGTCACCCGGATGGAAGCTTACCCACGCGATCTTCGGGCCGTTCAGGAAGCCGGTGCCCACCGTGTAGGACCACGCGTATTCGATACCGTTGTTGTAGCCGAGCACGACACGGACCGTGCTGTTGGCCGGATAGGGCGACGGGGGCGAGTAGCGCACGGTGGTCGTGCCTCCCGCCAGACTGGTCTGCGGCGTCACGTCCGCGCCGTTGACTCGCAGCGTGACCGGCCCCGAGTAGTTGCCGATGACCGCCTCAATGCCGGCGTCCCGTGCCACGCCGCCCGCGCCGCGCGCGGGGGTGACGGACCGCAAGATCGGTTGGGCCGGGCCGGTGTACTGGCGGTACACCTTGAGGTGCAGCGCACGGTTGCGATCGTTCAGGAGGGTCGAAGAATTGCCCTGCATCTCCACGTGGTGCAGTTCGCAGTTCGCGCCGCCTTCGCCCTCAAACCAGAGCAGGCGGATCGGGTAGATCCCATCCTGCGCGACCACGAAATCGCAGGCGCTCTGGGGCAGGTCCGCCGTGGCCCCGCGGCCGCCGTCGAATTGCCCCAATACCGGCGCGGCGAGGTCCGCCGGGTCCGTTCCCCCCAGCAACTTGAAACCATCGTCGCTGTTGACGCCGAAACGGTAGATGCCTGCTTTTAGTTCCACGTACCCCACGGCCGTGCCCGCGATCCAGTTCTGCATGGCGGTGTCGCCCGCGGCAATGCCGGGAATTTCCGCGTCAGGGAAGTTCGCGCTGAGGGCCAGCGGATCGTTGCCGGCGGTAAAGGCGCCGGCGTTGGCCGGTGCGGTTTGATTCCAGTTGATGACCTCCACCTCGTGCAGTCCGCCCGGGAGTGAACCCGGAAACGCGCCGTTTTCGTAAGGGGCCTGGGTGGCCGGATCAACGTAGCCGCGCGCGATCTGCGTCTCGGCCGTCGCGATGGTGTTCGCGTTGCCGGGACGCGGCACCGGCGCGCCAGTCTGACTGTCAATCATCTGGTAGATGTCCACGGCAAAGCCGGAGGTTGAGCGATTGACCTGATCGGCCGGCACCGCCTGCCCCGCCTGGAGCACCGGCAGCGCCGAGTAGTCCCGGACGGTGAACCGCCAGGTCTGCGCCAGTTGATTCGCCGGGCTGGCCGTGTCACTAAACCGCAGCTCGGCTTGCACGCTCTGGCCCGAGGGCCAGAGACCCGACGGCTGGTACTTCACCGTGGTCACGTCCCCGGTCTTGCTGACCGTGGCGGCGACCTCCTGCCCGTTGACCAGCAGCCTGGCCGAGCCCGCGGCCACCGCCGTGTCCTGATCCGTAATCTGCGCCTGGATTGCCAGCCCGGGCCACACGTTCACCGCGTCCGGCAGCGGCAACACCGCCACACTCGGCGGCGTTGAGCGCAGACGGCTGTAGGCGCGAATGGCCTTCGGGTTCGTGCGGTCGTTAACGAGGATCTTCGTGGGCGGCGAGGCCGTGAAGTCCTCGGAGAAGAACTCGACGCTCGCTCCGCCGCCGCCCTCGTACCAAATCAGGCGCACGGGATAGAGGCCGTCCTGCTCGACGCTGACGTAGAACATCGAGTCGGCGGCGCCGCGGCCGCCGCTGAAAACGCCCAGTTGTTTGGCCGCCGTGCCGTGGCCGGCGGTGAGGCGGAAGCCGTCGTCGCTGTTGACGCCCAGGCGGTGGAGGCCGGCCGTGAGCTCGAGGTAACCGACAATTTCGGCGGCCATGTTGTCCGTGTTGTCCGGACTGTCGGGGTCGGTGCCGGGGATACCCGGGATCGGCTGGTCAGGGGACGCCGGGGTGGACGTATCCGTAAAGTTGCCGGCCTGGGCCTGGGTGCCGGTACCCGGCCGCGCCTCCTGGTTCCAGTTCACCACGGTGACCGGGTGCGTACCGCGCGGGCCGGAGCCGGCGACCGCGTAGTTCGCCAGGGCGTTGCCACTGATCGGATCCCCCAGCCGGCCGGCGAGTTGATCCTCCGCCCGCTGCGTGTTGTTGGGCAGGTCCAGCGTCGGCCAGGAGGCCGTGTCGCGCGCCTGCACGACGCGGGCCAGGAAGCCGGACGTGGTGGTGTCCACCCGTTCCGTCGGCACCGCATCCGCCGGCGTGAGGTTGGCGAACACCTCCACCGTGAAGTTCAGCGTACTGGTGGTGGGCGTGGCCGGGGTGCCGTCATCGGTGAACCCGAGGAGCGCCGTATGCGCCGAGCCCGAAGGCAGGAACGGCAGGGCCCGGTAGCGCACGGTCGTGGTATCGCCGGATTTCGAAACCGTAGGCGTCACCGGCGCGCCATCGAACATGAGGCTGATCGAGTCGGCTTTGACCCGCGTGACCGAGCCATCGAGGATGGTGAAGTTCACGCCGAACACATCCCCGCGCGAAGCGGTGAGGATGGGTTTCTCGGGGTAGGGCACCACGACCACGCCATACATGTTCTGGCCGTTGTTGTTGGCTTGTTTGAGCTGGAAGGTGCCGGCCTCGAAAACCTTCAGGTAGATGCTGGCCCATTGGTTCACGCCCTGACCGGGCCCCGCGCCATCGGCGCCTTCATCCATGCCGATGTGGTCCGGCCAGTCGGGGTTGCCATGACGGTTGTGTCCCGTCTTCACCGGCTGCCACCCCTCGTCCACCACCCAGCGCATGTCCGGCTCCGGGGCCCCGGTGCGGGTCAGCGACCAGTCGGGGTGATTGGGCGGGTTGGCGTTGCTGCCGTCGCCCAGACGATCGTCAATGAGCAGGTACACGAACGACTTCTTGTTGATGGTTACATCGAGCGTGTACGCCGCGTTGTCGCGGTTGTCGTTGCCGCTCATGATGTACTCGCCGCCCAGCAGATACTGCGGAATCAGCAGCGTCGGCGTTGCCCCGGTCCACTGATGGTTGCGGTCCACAAAGGCGGGCACTTCTTCGCCAAAGACCGGGACGGTGAAGGGCGCGCCGACGGCAATACCCGGGATGGGTTCCCCGGCCACCGTGGCCTCCCACGTGACACCGGTCCATTTGGCAACGATGGTATCGGTGGGTTCCTCGTCCCCACCCGTTTCCACCACGTCGGTAATCACCGGCAAACCCCAAGCGAGGGGTGTACAACAGACGGCCGCCACCACCCCGAGGGCGGTGCGGCCCAAGATGCGGAATCGTGTCATAGGATGCGGTTGATGTTGACTGCGGTTGAACCAGGTTCTGCGCCCGCCGAGCCCGGCCCCCACCGGTCCACGGCGGGCTCCGGCCGAAATTGCCCGGGCTCGCGGGCAAAACGGCGTCGGTCAAGGCTTGGAACTGAAATGAGAATGGCTGTTCCCGCGTCCGGACCGCAAGCAATTCCGAACCGCGGCGCCGCGCTGCGTCGCGGCCAGCATGCGGCGCCGGCACAGCGGCGCCCTACCGCGCGGCCGGGTGGACGGCGCCGACGCAGCGGCGCCCGACCACCGGAACGCGGACTCCAGTCCGTTCATCACCCTCATGCCTTGCGGCCGGTAGGGCCGCGCTGTGTCGCGGCCGGGAGCGGCGCCGGCACAGCGGCGACCTACCGCGCGGCCGGGTGGACGGCGCCGACGCAGCGGCGCCCTACCAACCGGGGCGCGGGCTTCAATCCGCTCAGCACCTCATGCCTTGTCCCCGGTAACACCCCGCTGCGAGGCGCCAGCCCGGCTGCCGACTTGGCGCGAGATCCACCGGCGCGGTGGTGGATAGAGAGCCGCACACACTCCCATCCAAACCGGGACGGGATCAGCCGTCGCCGGGCGGCGTATGCGGCATCCGCTCATGCACGATGCACGCGGTCACCACATCCGCGGCGACGTTGACGACCGTTCGCGCCATGTCCAGCAGGCGGTCCGCGCCGAGGATCAAGGCGATGCCGTCCGCCGGGATGCGAAAGGTCGTCATCAACGCCACGATCAGCGGCAACGACGCCCCCGGTATGCCCGCGACCGCCACGGCGCTCAGCACGGTGAGGAGCAGGAGCGTGACCTGGTCGCCGAGCGAGAGAGGCACGCCATAGACCTGTGCCACAAACAACACCACGCAGCCCTCGTACAAGGCGGTGCCGCTCATGTTCATCGTCGCGCCCAGCGGCAGGACAAAGCCGGCGGTGCTGGCGGACACGCCCAGGTTCTCGCGCGTCACGGCGATCGTGGTGGGCAGCGTGGCATTGCTGGAGCTGGTGGAAAAGGCGGTCACCAGCACCGTGCGGATGGCGCGGAAAAACACGCCGGGAGAGCGCCGGGTGAAGGCCTTCAGCAACAGCGTCATCGTGCCGAAGAGATGCAGGGCCAACCCGCCCAGCACGCAGGCGACGAACAAGGACAACGCCTTGAGCACCTCCAGGCCCGCCTTCATGACCTGGCTGGCGAGCATCGCGGCGACGGCCCAGGGGGCCAGCACCATCGCGAAGTGGACCAGGGTGGTCATGAGTCCCGTCACGGTCTCGACCACCGCCTGGGTTTGGCGCCGGCGCGTTTCGTCGAGCCGGGTGCCCGCCGCGCCCAACAGGATCGCGAAGAGGATGAGGGGCAGGATTTGGAACTCCACCACCGCTTTAAGCAGATTCCGCGGCATGAACATCTCCACCAATTCCCGGAAGCTGAGGCGCGGCATGGTGGCCGCCCGGGCTTGGACCTCCCGGGATTGCTCCGCGGCCTGCGACAGGAGTTGCGCCTTCACCTCCGCCGGAATGCCGCGGCCGGGTTGAACGGTGTTCATGAGGAACAAGCCGATGGCCAGCCCCACAGCCATGTTCACGAAGAACACGGCGAAGGTGCGCGCGGCCAGCGGTCCCAGGCGCTCGAGTCGGCCGAGCTGAATCACGCCCAGCACCAGCGAGGAAAAGATCAACGGAATAACGACAAAGAAGAGCAGCCGCAGAAAAATCTGGCCGAACGGATCCAGCACCTCGGCGGCCAACCAGGCGGTCGCGGCAGCGGGCGACTCCCCGCGGCCGGCGACGAAACGAGCGCCGAGGCCGAAGACCATCCCGGCCACCATGCCCCACATGATGCGCGTGGCGAGCCGGTCGGACTGGGAAGCGGGCCGCGGAGCCATTGTGGACGGCAGGGTGCGGGGAACGACCGCGCGCGGCAAATCCGAAACGGGGGGCGCCGCGAGCGGGGCAGCAGTCGAGATTTTCGTTGTGATAAGCGAGCCGGCCGGGCGAACGTCCGCGGCATGTTGCAATTCATTCGTTATGGCTGGCCGGGAATCGGCCGGTGTCGGGTCCCGTGGAGACTCGTGTTGGTGGGGGTCTGGCTGGCGACGCTGGTCGGCGCGGCGCGCGCGCACGACATCGCCGAGGAGATGGCAGAAGCGGCGCAGGTCTTCCTGAAATCGCTCGGTCCGGAGCAGCGGGCGCGCGCGGTGTATGAACTGAAGGATCCGCAGCGGCTGGACTGGCACTTCATCCCGCGCGAGCGCCGGGGCGTGCCGCTGAAAGCGCTCGATGCCGGGCAACGCCATTTGGTGTACCGCTTGTTAAGCTCGGGCCTGAGCCACCGGGGATTCCTCAAGGCCACGACCATCATGTCGCTGGAGACCGTTTTGCGCGACCTGGAGCAGGGCCGCGGCCCGGTGCGCGATCCCGAGTTGTATTACGTGACGATCTTCGGCGAACCCGCCGCGCGCGGCACGTGGGGCTGGCGCATCGAAGGGCATCATCTCTCGCTGAACTTCACGCTGGTCGAGGGCGCTGTCGTCGCCACCGCCCCGGCCATGATGGGCAGCAACCCGGCCGAAGTCCGGGCCGGCCCGCAACAGGGCTTGCGCGTGTTGGGGCGCGAGGAGGATCTCGGCCGCGCGCTGGCTCGGTCGCTCGATGAAGCCCAGCGGCGGGAAGGCATCCTCCCGGGCAGCGCGCCCGCCGACATCATCCTCGGTCCGGGTCGCAAGGCGGAGCCGCTGCGGCCGCTGGGTCTCAATGCCGCGCGGCTCAACACCGAGCAGCGGGCCTTGCTGAAGGAACTGCTGGACGAATACGTGCGGCGCTATCGAGTCGAGGTCGCCGACGAGACCTTGAAAGCGATTGCCGCCGCCGGCCCGGAGAACCTCTGGTTCGCGTGGATGGGCGGTTTGGAGAAAGGCGAGGGGCACTACTACCGCGTGCAAGGCCCCTCCTTTATTCTCGAATACGACAACACCCAGAATAACGCCAACCACATCCACACGACCTGGCGCGACTTGAAGAACGACTTTGGCGAGGATGCCCTGCGCCGGCATTACGAGGAGACGCCGCACCCGCACTGACCACGGGGCCCGGCCGGCCGCCTTCGCCCTGCGCCATCACGCGCAGGCGACTCCCTCGCGGGCCAGCAGGCGGCGCTTCCACTCGAGGCCGGCCGAAAATCCGCCCAGCCGACGGTTGGCGGCGAGCACGCGATGACAGGGGATGAACAGCGGGATGGGGTTGGCGCCGCACGCCTGCCCGACCGCGCGCGCGGCGGTGGGCCGGCCCACCCGCCGGGCCAGTTCCCCGTAGCTCCGGATTTGGCCGGCGCCGATGCGCCGCAACTCCGCCCAGACGCGTTGCTGGAAGGCGGTTCCCGCGGAGGTGTCGAGCGGCGGCGGGTCGGTGATGGGCTGGCCCTGGAGCGCGCGCCGGACCTCGCGGGTGGTGGCTTTCAACCACGCGCGTTGAACGGCGGTCAGGGGGGTGCCATGAACGGCCGTCGAGGCCGGGGTCGCCTGACCGGGAAAGCTCAGTTGCACCAGGCCACGATCCGAAAAGCGGGCGGTGAACACCCCATCGGGAGTCTCGATGGTGGCAACGGTCATCGCGACTGGTTGGCGAAGTAGAAGTACACGAGGCCCCACAGGATGGCGAGGAAGAGGGCAAACAAGGCCAGGAAACGATTGCGCGCGATGCGCTTCTCGTAGCGCAAAGCCGGCAGGCCGTGGATGCTGCCGGCGGCCAGATAGCTGACCAGCTTGGACGTGGGCGGCTGGCGGCCGCGCAGGCGGGTCCACCACCGCCGGACGGCGGCGAGGAGATCGTATTTGCGCACGCCCAGTTCGTTGAAGTGCGAGGCGGTGGTCTCGCCCTCAAAGGGATTGGCCGAATGCGGGTGCGGAATTTCCTCGAAATGGGGCGGGCCGCCGGCGGGGTCGGCCGGGGGAAGAGGCGTGGTCGAGCGACGGTAGCGGGGAGCCGGCGCGCCGCCGTCGGCTGCGGTCAACTGACGGATCTCCCCCTCGAGGGCCGCCAGCCGCTGCTTGAGCTGGCGCTCGCGTTCCTCGATGGGATCTCGCTTCTTGCCAAACCAGCCCATGAGCGGGTGGTGGTCAGCCCCGGAGCAGCACGATGACGAGGGCAACGCCAATGACCAGCAACACGGCCGCCACCGGCCAGGTCAGGGCGAACCCCAGCCGGGCGAGTTCGCGGAGGCTGCGCCCGGCCAGCCCGTCCGGCGCGGCGACCGGGCCGGCGGCGCCCGCACTGGCAGGCAATTTGCCGTCCAGCAGCGGCCATTTGAGCCGGGCGGAATTCCACTCCATGCGGGCGTTTTCCAGCGTGGTCAGCGCACGGGTCAACTCCTGTTCCCACGCTTCCTGCGTCCACTGGGTTTCGTTGATCGCCTGAATTTTGGCGAGGGCATCCTGGAATTCCGCCAGCGTCCGGCCCATTTGCTCGGCGTCCCGCCGGGCGCGGAAGGTGGCCTCCTCGAGAAGGCCGACGCCCCGCGTGAGGGCCTGGAGCATTTCGGCGCGGCCGGTTTCAAACTCGGCGCGCCGGCGGCGGGCTTCCTCGAGGCGGGCGCGTTCGTGTTCGATTTCCTCCTGAGCGCGCTTCAGTTCGGCGAGGCGTTTCTGGGCCTCGGTGGCGCGGGCCTCGAGCTCCGCCCGCGTCGGGGGACGGGTGGCCACGCCGGTGCCCGGGACGGTCGCGGAACTGGCGAGCCGTAAGGCCTGCGCGGTTTGCACGTCGCGGTCCACGAATTCCGACTCGTCGAAGACAGAAGCCATAGGCCGACTCTAACACTGACCCCCGGGGTGTAAAGGTTGGCGAGGCCGATGTGAACAAGTGGGCGCAACACCGCACTCCGCTGTTGCGATTGCGGTGCGGCCGCGCCTGCGAGTCATCCGATGCGGAAGGAGATCTTCGCCACCAACTCCGGCCCGAACGCGTGCTGCAAGCGCGCGAGGATTTCGCGTCGGCGATAGCGCACGATCTCGTCCAGCCAGACGCTGCTGTCCACGTTCACGAACAGGGTGCCGTTGCGAAGACCGGCCGGCTGCGCGTGGACCGCAACCGTCGGATCCACCAAGTGGTCCCACGCTGTGAACACTTCCGCTTCGGCCACGCGCCGGTCGAGATTCAGGTTGGCGATGACGCGACCCAGGACAACCGCCACAGACTGGCGGTTGTCGGCCCACGCCCGCTCGAGGGGTTCGAGATCAATCCCGCGCCACTCGGCCAGGACGGTTTGCCGGGCATCGCGAGACACCGGCGGTGTCGGCCGGGCTGCGAAGAACGGGCGCGGCACCGAGGATCGGAGCCGGACGGGGCGACGGTTGGCAGAATCTGAGCCGGAACGATTCAATTGAATTCAGGGTGGAACGGGCCACTGGCCCGTTCGGTTGGGCGACCCGCCCGGCCGTCGAACGCACGAGGCGGCCACTGAACCGTCTGCGGCTGCCGCGCGCCCGGCTGGGCGGCAAGTTGCCGCCCAGAACGGTCAGGTTGGCCGTGCCACCCAAAACCTACCGCCTCGTTCCGGCTGGGGGCAAGCGGAAGGCAGCGGTGGAGATGCGGGCAAGGCCCGACGGCTTCACGCCTTGGCCACCTTTTCGTCCAGAACCAGCACGCCGTGCGGGGGCAGGTCGTAGTTGCCGGTGAAGGTGTTGGCGGTGAGGTAGTCGTGCATGGGCTTGTAGAACGTGATCCGGACGGGCGTGCTCTGGTGATTGAGCAGGAAATAGATGCGGGTGTCGTCGCGCTGCCGCACGCTCACTTCGACGTTCTCCGGCACCTTCAAAAGCGCCGCGACGCCGCACAACTGCCGGAGCCAGTTGACGAGGTCGCCGTAAAACGCCTGGCCCGACATGAAGCCGACGTAGATGGCACGGCCGGCGCCGTAGGCGTTGGTGGTCAGCGCCGGGCGGCCGGCGTAAAAATCGCGGCCAAACGTCGCCAGCACCTCGCACTCGCGCGGCTCGATGAGGTCGCACCAGATGCGGGCCGTGTGCAGATGGGTGGTCGGAAACGCGCCCTTGAAGTTGAGGACGTTTTCCTCTTCCGGCGGGATCGGGTCGAATTCCTGCACCTCCAGCCCGAACAGGTCGGTCAGGTCGTGCGGGAAGCCCGTGTCCGGCGCGATGTCGTGTTCGTCCACCAGCCCGGTGTTGAAGGTGCTCACGAGGGTGCCGCCGTTCTGCACATAGAGCTTCAGGCGGTCCGCCTCCCCGGCGTCGAGCAGGTGGAGCGAAGGGGCGAAGACGATCTTGTACTTCTGCAACGCGGCGGAGTCCTGGTCATCGCGAGGCGGGCGGGCGAAGTCCACCGGGATGTTTTTGTCATGGAGCGCGTTGTAGAAAAGCATCATGTGCTCGCGCAGCCGGAACGCCTTGGTGTGCTGTTGGGGCTGCTTAAGTTTCCACTCGTTGGGATGGCTGTGGAGGATGCAGGTCTCCGCGACCACCCGGGTGCCCTTGAGCACGGGCGCGAGCAGCTTCATCTCCTCGCCAATCTGGCTGATTTCGCGGAAGACGCGGTTGTCGCCGCGGCCGTCGTGGGTGAGGACGCCGCCATAGAACTTCTCGGAGCCGATGCGCGGCGAGCGCCAGAAGAAATACAGCACGCCGTCCGCGCCCCGCGACAGGAGCTGGTAGGTGAACAGGCGCACCACGCCGGGGCGGAGCAGCGAGTTGACGTCCTGCCAGTTCACGTTGCCGGCCTTCTGCTCGATGACCCAGAAGCCCTCGCCCCCGCCGGGCAGCCGGATGTTCGACCGCTTGAGCGAGCGCATGATGTCGAACTCGACGGCGTTCTCGGAGGGCTTGTGTTTGAGCGTGGCGTAGGTGTCGAGCGAAACGAAATCGAGCGCCTCGGCCATGTCGAAATGGTCGTAATGCCGCGTCAGGGCGCGCAGGTTGGTGGTGACCGGGACCGCCGGCGTGATCTGGTGCAGGATGTCGGCCTGCATCCGCACGAACGAGACGCAGGTATCGCTGGCGAAGCGCATCCAATCGAGCACCAGCGCCGGGTTGTGAACGGTCGGCGCCACGCGGGGCATCGGCACGTCCTCGAACCGGCTGACCACCTGGCCCCAGAAGCGCAAGCCCAGGCAGTTGTTCAAATTCTCGACCGTCTCGTATTTGGCCTGCAGCCAGCGATGCCAGTCGCGCGCGGCGTCGTCGTTGAACGAGAACTCCGTGCCGTGGCCGCCGATGCCGTTGTCAATCTGCCAGGCGATGAGCTGCGGATGCCCGCCCAGCGCCCGGGCCAGGGCGGTGACGATGCCGGCAGCCTTCTGCCAGTAGAGGTCGCTGTTCATGCAGTAGGCGTGCCGGGTCCCCTCGTACCGTTTGAGACCGTGCTCGTCCACCGGCAGGATTTCCGGATACTTGCGGGCCATCCACACCGGCGGCGCCGCAGTGGGCGTGCCGAGCACCACCTGGATCTGGTGCAGCTTCATCACGTCCATGGCGCGGCGCATCCACTCGAAATCGTACTGCCCCTCCTCGCGCTCGTAGAGCCCCCAGCAGAACTCCCCCATGCGGACGACGTTCACGCCGGCGGCGACCATCAACTGGGCGTCACGTTCCCAGCGCGCCTCCGGGTTCTGCTCGGTGCCGGCGTAGGGATAGACCCAGTGCTCCGGGTGGTAATCAACGCCAAAGTACATCGGTTGCTGCGGGTTGGTTGATTGAGTTCAGGTTGGCCTTAAAGCTAAAGCGCGTCGCGACCGTGGCAACAGAAATCCCGGCCGCCCGGTGAAGCCGGGGTTGCCCCGATGCGATGGAAACCTGGCAGCCGGACATGGTCCGTTGCCCCCCGCGCTGGTATTGCCCGGGCCTTTCACCCTGAACACCATCAGGCCGTTGGGCCTGGCCTTCTGAGGCTCGCTGGCGTTTATCGCCCTCCGGCCTGATGGCCGACCTGCTGACCGGCCGCGTCCGCACGCCAGCCTGAACCGGGTATTGCCACACGCAACAATCGGTCTTACCACCGTCGGCCTGACGACCGTTTCACCCAAACTGCCGGGGAGCCTGCTTCGGGAAATCGAGCAGGAAGCCGCGGCGCGTGGCGTGCCCAAGTCCGCCGTCCTCCGCGACAGCCTGGAACGCACGTTGCGAAGGGGCCGAGCGGCTAAAAAGAAAGTCTCGCGCCTGGTTCTTATGGGCGACTGGGGGGCCAGTTCCGCGGCCCGCCGGACACCTCGACCACCCCCCCGGTATCTCGAACCAGCCATCCTCGCCGGTCACCACCGTGGAAAAAAGAAATCTCGGTGATGCCCGGCCCAACCAGCGCGTTGCTGAATGCCGGTGACAAACATCACGCAGGGACGCGTGAAGTCTGGGCGCGACTCGAACCGCCGGTCCACACCTGCGAGGGGGTGCTCTCCGAAGCGCAACACGTGCTGAGACGGCCGGGGGAAAACCCGCGAGCCGAGCTGGAATTTTTGCGGCAGGGCGTCTTCAACGTGGCGTTCAGCGTCGAAGACGAGGTTGGGCGGTTGCTGGAACTCCAACGCACCTACGCAGACGTGCCGATGTCCCTGGCCGAAGCCTGCCTCGTGCGCGGGTCGGAGTTGCATGGACATTCCCGGGTGCTGACGACCGACCCGGATTTCCGCACCTACCGCCGCAACCGGCGGCAGGTGATCCCGCTGGTCGCCTCACCGCGCCTCTGACGGCCAGGGGGAAGTGCGCCAGAAACGACCCGGCCACCGGGAGCTTGCGGGCAGAGCCTCGGCACCCGCGCGAACCACGCCAGCGCTCCCGGCCGAATGCGACCCGGCCCCGACCCGGGCCCAGCGCGGCCCGGCAGATCGTGGCGGGTACCGCGCGGCTCGCGATCATTGCCGGACCCGATAGAAGCGCGCGGCGAGCGTCGGCTGCAGGAGCAGGGGCGAACTGGCGTTCTCCTCGCCCCACGGCCCCACTACCGAGCCCGCTGATTCGAGGGTCCCGTTAGCCCAGGTGAGAACCACCTGACTGCCCTGGCGCGAGATGCTCAGGGTCGGCGGCTGCGTGGTCCGCGTGATCAGACCGTAGTGGGTCAGAATCTCCTCGGGCGTCAGCGGCCGGGGATAGACGGCGACTTCGTCCAGGTCGCCTTCAAAGTAGGCTGCCGGCTCGGGCGAGGTGAGTTGGTCGCCGCCGATGCTCAACGGGCGAAGGTCGTTGACCGCAAACGGTCCGCCGCTCTTCCCGGCAAGCCGGCCGTTCACGTACAAGCGTTTGGTTTGGCCGTCGAAGGTCCCAACCAAATGAGTCCAGGCTTCCGGTTCGATCTCCGGGCCGTCGGCCGCGTCCCAGCCGGACAAGTCGCCGCGGCCGGTGAGAAAACGCCAGCGGTTGGCGGGGCTGGCGACCAGGGCGTAGCCGCGTTGCGGCCCGTCCACGCGGGAAGTCACGGCCGCGCGCTGGGTGGCCGCCCCGCCGGTCACGCGCGCCCAAACCTCAACACTGAATCGCGGCGGGTTGAGGGCCGGACTGAAGGGCACTTCGACGCGCGACGCGCCCGCGCGCACGAAGTGAGCGGCCGGGTTGTTCGAGTCCACGCCGGTAATTCCCAGCACCACGCCGCTCAGGTAGGTGCCCGGGCGACCGCCGGCAGCATCCAACGCGGTGACGCCGTTGGTCTCGCCGAGCCGCCAGTACGAGGCAGCCCCCGCCGCCCGGACCGCGTCCGCGTAGGAAGTGTCCGGGAGGGTCACGATGGTTAGCGAGGCCGCGTCGCTGAACCTGGCGCCGAGGGCGTTGCCGACGCGGACGCGGTAGTTGCCGGCGTTTGCTTGGGTCACGTCGGCGAGGGTCAGGGTCGCGTTGGTTTGACCGGTCAGGTCGGCTCCATTGAACTGCCATTGGTAGGCCAGCGGGGGGCTGCCCGAGGCCAGGACCTGAAAAGTGACCGTGTAACCGGGGAAGGCGGCGAGCGAATCGGGCGACTCGAGAATGGCAGGCGGCAGCAGTCGGCCCACGCCGGCGCCGTAGTGAGCCACCACTCGGTCGGGGCTCAACGGATGGTCGTACAGCGCAACTTCGTCGAGGTCGCCGTCGAAGAAAGCGTCGCCAATCAGACCAGCGCCGCCGTCGAACGAATCGGCGCCCAAGCGCACCGGCCAACCGGTTGCCGGCAGGTAGGTGGCAGTAGCGTGCCCAACTTGCGCTCCATTCACGAACAACCGTTGCACGGCTCCGTCCCAAGTGCCGACGACATGCGCCCAAGCGCCCCGGGTAGCCGGCAGTCCGCTCACGACGCTGACGCCGGCCGGATCGGCCAGGGCAAACTCCCACCGCCCCGTGGGCGAGACTTCCAGTCGAAAGCCCCGCGAGGGTTGCCGGGCGAGGGAGCCGACCAGGGTGCGATGCGTGTTCGGCGCGTCCGCGAGGCGGGCCCAGGCTTCGACGCTAAACGGGGCGGCCAAGACGGGCAGTTCGGGCGGTGCTTCCACCCACGAGAAATAGCCCGCCGTGTACCAGAACGCCGTGTCGGGGTCGCCTGCCAGGGCACCGGGCTGCCCGAGGCCGACATTGCTGTAAACCTCGGCGTGATAGCCGGAGCTGGCGTCGCGGGCGACGAGGCCGGTGCGCTCGCCCAGCCGCCAGTACGCGAGCGGCCGGTCGGTCATAACGGCGGCCGGATAACTGTCGGGCGGCGGCACCTCGACCATGAGCCACGCGGCCTCGCTGAAGGTCGTCCCGCGCGAAGTAGCGACGCGGACGCGGTAGCTCCCGGCGTTGGTGAGCTGGAGGTTCGGAATCGAGAGGGCGGCGTTGGTCGCCTGGGCGAGGTCGGCGCCATTGCGCTGCCACTGATAGAGCAGATTCGTGCCGCCGGTCGCCACCACGGAGAAGCGCGCAGTGCCGCCGGCGTAATTGGTGGTCGGCCGCGGCGGCTCGAGAATGACCGGCCAGCCCTCCGGCTCGACGGTCAAGACCGCTTCAAAGCTGACGGCAGTGGCCGCGTCGTTGAACACGCGGGCGCGGTAGCTTCCCGCCTGGAGCAGGGTGAGGTTGGTCAGGATGAGGGACGAGGTGTTGGCGCCGGGCAAATCCACGCCGTTCCGCTGCCACTGGTAGCGGAGGGGAAGCGAACCGGCGGCGGCGACGGAGAAGGTGACCGTGGCACCGACATAGTTGGTCGCACTCACCGGATTTTCGACGATCGTCGGACCGACGGGTTTGGGCGCGGGCCGGCCCGCCGCGAGGAAGTGATCGAGCACATCCCCGTCCGCCAACGCGTTGGTGTAGATGGCGACTTCATCCACGTCCCCGCGGAGGAAGGCCGACCCCAAAGCCAGTTCGTTGCCGCCGGCCCCAATCCGCAAAGGACGGGCCGTGTTGGGAAGGAAGTTCGTGCGCTGGATGGCCACGAGCGTGGCGTCCACGTACAGGCGGGCAAACACGCCGTCGTAGGAAGCCACCAGATGCTCCCACTGGTTGCGGACGGTCGGCCCCGGCAGCAGCGCCGGTCCGGCCGATCCGGTGCCCAGCCAGAAGCGCCAGCGATCCGCGCCATCCTTGCCCAGCGCCCAGCCGCGGGCGCTCAGGGTATCTTCCAGGTCCCGACTGGAAACCGCCTCGCCGCCCGGCGGGCCGCCGAAGGTCGGGTTGGCCCAGCATTCGACGGTGAAGGTCGGGCAGTTGAGTGCGGGGAGAAAGGGGACCTCGATTTTATCGTCGGCACCATCGAACGCGGCGGCGGTGTTGGTGGGCGCCGTGAGCAACGCGCCGGGACGTCCGCCCTGGGTTCCGTTGAGGTACTGCCCGTTGGCCGTCGAGCCCAGACTCCCGAGATTCACGGCCACGGTTGGCGCGGCCGGTGGTGGTTCGTTCAGGCGCCAGTAGCCGCGAGGTTGTGAGTTCATCACGAAGGCAGCGTAATTGGCCCCGGCCGAGAAATGCGCCCAAACCTCGCTCGCCGGCAGGGCGCGCCGGTAGATGGCCACCTCATCCAGACCGCCCGGGAAAAAGTCGGTCGGGACTCCGAAGGCACCGGACGACGCCCCGAGGCGCTGGGGGTTGGTCTGATTCATCTCGGCCCGGCCGTTCAGGGAGCCCGCAAGCTGACCATTGATGTAGAGGCGATTGGCGGCGGTGGTGCCGGCGCTCTCGTACACGCCCACGACATGCGTCCACTCGCCGATCCGGGCGGCCGGACCGGTCACGACGTTGAAGCCCTCGGACAGTGAGCCGCGCCCGGTGCGGAACTGCCAGCGACCGGCCTCGTCCACATAGAACACGTAGCCGAAGCGATTCGGACCGTTGACCTGCAAAGAGGAAACCGGACACCGGAGGCCCGTGCCGCCCGTGACCATGGCCCAGAACTCGATGGTGACCGTGAAGGCATCGTTGAGGGCGGGGTGGTTGGAAATCTCGGCGTGCTGCCCGGCGGACGGGCTGAAAAAAGCGGACGTGTCGGTGCTGTTGGGAATCGCCCCGGGTTGTCCCAGGGCCACGCCGCCGAGGTACGTGCCGTTGAGGCGCGCGCCCTCCGTGCCCCAATTGATCGCCGTCGAGGGCACGGGCGGGGGCGTTGGCTCAGTCAGCCGCCAATAGGCCACCGGCCGGTTGGTTTGGACCTGCTCCTCATAACCGGCGAGCGCCGGGAGAGGCGCGAACAGCCAGGGAATCAACAACGCAGGTTTCATTACGGGTGCCACCGCCTCCCCAATGAAACAACTTGCGGGCCAAAAGTCGCGCGGGAAGCGCGGGGCTTGACGTGGGGCGGGGCGCACCGGCGGCGGCAACAAATGGCGGGACCCCCGGCGACGATTGGGTCACACTGCCGCCGGGATCGCGCCACGCGCACACCAGGCCGGTCCTCGGAATGAAGCATTACGTGTTCATTGACTACGCCACGCAGGGCTACATCGCCCTGGTCGGGGTGCTGACCCTGTTCTTCCACAATGCAACGGTGCCGGAGTGGCCGTGGCTCCTCGCCCTTCACGGGTTGGCGCTGGCGCTGGTTCACGGGCTGATTCAGTGGGGCGCGCGGTATCCGGACCAAACCGCGATCAATTTGTTGCGGCACTTTTATCCGGTACTGCTGTACACCGGGTTCTACCGCGAAACGGGGATGTTGAACCGCATGTTCGTACCGGACTACCTCGACGAGCACTTCATCCTGCTCGAACAGCGCCTCTTCGGCGGACAACCGTGTTTGCGGCTCATGCAGATGCTGCCGCACTTGTGGGTCAGCGAGGTGTTTTACGCCTCCTACTTTTCCTACTACGTGATGATCGTTGGGGTGGGGCTGGCGCTTTTCTGGAGGAGCCGGCAGCACTTCTTTCATTACGTCTCGGTGAATTCCTTTGTTTTTTACTGCTGTTACCTCACGTACATCCTGCTGCCGGTGATGGGGCCGCGGGCGTTTTTTCGGGAAATTGACGGCTTCGAACTGCCGGCGGCCATCCAGGCGCTGGCCGGAGATCCCAGCTATCCGGAAGCGGTGAAAGCCGGCCCCTTCTTCCTGCTCATGGCCTGGATCTACCGGAACTTCGAGAGCCCGGGCGCCGCGTTCCCGAGCAGCCACGTGGCCATCGCCCTCTGCACGGTCTGGTTTTCGTTCCGCTACCTGCCCCGCATCCGTTGGCCGCATCTGATTGTGGCCATGCTGCTGTGCATCTCGACGGTGTATTGCCGGTACCACTACGTTGTGGATGTGATCGCCGGGGTGGCGACGATGGCGATCCTCGTGCCGCTCGGAGACTGGCTGTACCGGCGGTACGCCGGCCACCCGGAGGAGCGATAGTCGGACGCGCCGTGATGCTCGCCGCGTCGGGAAAACCTCGTGCGGCAGGGTCACGTGCCAGTTCCTTCGGACCACAAAACAAAACGGCGGACCGTCTTCAGGTCCGCCGTGGAGATTCAGGCGCAACTTGCGCGGCTCGCGTCAGGCCTTCCGCTCCGCCTTCGGTTTGGCGACCTTCGCGGCCGGCTTCTCGCCGGCTCCGGCACGCGGCGCGCGGGCGGGACGCCCTTCCCGGTCGCGCGGCGGGCGACTCTCTTCGGCAGGCTTGGCCACCGGCGGGACAGGTTCGGCGGGCGTCGAGCTTTCGATCAACACCTTGAGCTTGGGCTTCACGTCGGCGTGAAGATGCAGGTCAACTTCGTGTTCCCCGAGCGAGCGCAGCGGTTGGTCGAGGTGAATCTTCTTCTTGTCGAGCGCCACGTCGCATTGCTTCTTGAGTTCGTCGGCAATCGTCCCGGAGGTGACGGACCCAAACATCCGGCCATCGGCGCCGGTCTTCACGGTAATCTTGAGGGTGATCTTGCTCAGGGAAGCGGCCAGCTCGTTCATCGAGTTCAGGTCGTGCGCTTCGCGGATGGCGCGACGCTGCCGGAGTGCTTCCAGGCGCCGCTTGTTGGCGGCGGTAAGCGGGATCGCCAGGCCTTGCGGCAGCAGGTAATTGCGCGCGTAGCCGGCCGCGACCTTCACGTGGTCGGATTCGGCGCCGAGGCCGACGATGTTGTGGGTAAGGATGACTTCGGTCTTTGCCATACGAAAGGGATCGGATTGAGCAGGGAGAGTGGCGTCAGGCCGGCGGTGATCAAAAGGGGACGTCGTCCTCGTCCGGAGCCGGAGCGTCGGCGGGCGCGGGCGGCGGGGCGCTGACGTTACCTTGCGCGGTGGTCCGCGGGGCGGCAGCCGGGGCGTCAGGCGCTCCTTCAGCAGCGCGATTGGAATCAAGGAAGGAGAACGACTCGAGCACGACGCCCAACCGGCTGCGCTTCTGGCCGGTCTGTTTGTCGTCCCACTGGTCCAGCTTCAGGCGTCCCTCGATCAAGAGGGCGCGACCTTTGCGCAGATACTGCCCGAGCACCTCGGCCTGTTTGCCGAACGCGTCCACATCCACAAAGGTCACTTCTTCCCGCTTTTGGCCATCCTCACCTGTCCAGGAACGATTGATGGCGAGGCCCAGCTTGGCGATGGCCAATCCCTTGGGAGTGTACCGGAGATCGGGGTCGCGGGTCAGATTGCCCGCAAGAATGACTTTGTTGAAACTGGCCATGGCAGGCGGCCCGGGGAATCAGGCGGTGGCGGAGGCTGCGGCTTCCGGTTTGCCTTCCTTCGCTGCCACGAAGAACAAGGCGCGGAACACGTCCTCGTTGGTGGCGAAGCGCGTCCGCAGCGGCGCGATGGCATTCGTCGGGGCCGAAAAGATAATGTTCACGTAGTACCCGCTGGTGCGCCGTTTGTTGGTGACGCGGGCGAACGGCTGCTTGTCCATCTTCTGGACCGTTTCGATCTTGCCGCCCTGGGCAGTGATTTCCGCCCGGACCTTCTCGATCAACTCCAGCACGTTCTCCTCCTTGCCGGAGGTGTTCAGGATAAACAAGCCTTCGTAACGTTGCACTCGCATGTCTTCTACTTGGTCGGGGCGGAAACCACCCCGTTAAACCGATTCATTGCCGTCCCGACGCCCTCGAACAACCAGCACTTCGCCGCGTCGGCCGCGCGTGCCAGCACTTCATCAAACAGCCGGGCCTCGTCCGCCGTGAACCGCCCGAGCACATGATCCGCAATCTGGCGGTCGTCCGGTTGGCGTCGGCCGATTCCCAGCCTCAACCGCGCGAAATTCCGCGTGCCGAGGTGCTGCTCGACGGACTCCAAGCCGTGGTGCCCACCGGCGCTGCCTTCAGGCCGCAGTCGCACCACGCCCAGGGGCAAATCCGCGTCGTCCACCACCACCAACAGCCGCTCCGACCCGATCCGGTAAAACTGCGCCACCGGGCCGACCGCGGCGCCGCTCCGGTTCATGTACGTCTGCGGCTGACAGAGCAGTACCCTTCGGCCGTCCACCACCCCCTGCGCCAACCGCGCCTGACAACCGGTTTCCAAGCGCCAAGACCATCCCCAGCCGCCAGCCAGTCGCTCCACCACCGCAAAGCCCGCGTTGTGGCGAGTGCCGGCATATTGGCGGCCGGGGTTGCCCAAGCCGACGATGAGTTGAGCATCCTCCATCGGCTCCGAAAGGAACCACAAGACGGCGGGTCCCCGGTCGGCCGTCCGCCACGGCTACTTTTTCTTCTCGGCCGGCTTTTCGGATTTCTTCTCGGCCGGCTTGTCGGCGGCCTTTTCGGCGCCCGCCTTCGCGGGGGCTTTCTCGCCCGGCTTCGCTGCCTCGCCCGCGCCCTCTTCCTTCTTCTCTTTGATCACTTCCGGCTCGCCCGCCGCGGCTTCCTGCGCCGCGGCCGCCGCTTCCTCCGCTTCGGACACCGGCGCGGCCACCGCTAGGACCGACACGTGCTTGTCTCCCAGCACTTCCACGCCGGCTGGGGGCTGGATGTCGCCGATGTGAATTGCCTGCCCAATGTCCAAATGCGAGACGTCCAGAGTCAGGGCCTCCGGGAGGTCACGGGGCAGCGCCCGCACCTTGACGCGGAACAGGACGTGCTCGAGCACTCCGCCGTTCTTGACGCCGATCGCCTCTCCCACCGCCTCCACGGGCACCGCCACGGTCACCCTCTCGTCGGCCGCCACCTCGTGAAAATCCACATGCAGGACCCGCCCCGTTAGCGGATGGTGTTGCACTTCCTGCACCAGCGCGAGCCGTTCGGGTCCCCCGTCGCCTTCGACCGTAAGGTCCACCAGAATGTTTTCCCCGTGGGCTCGGTGCAGGAGGTCCTCCAGCTCCTTGTTCACCAGTTCCAGGTTTTGCGCCGCCCGGTGGCGACCGTAAATGACGGCCGGCACGCGCTCCGCGCTTCGCAATTTCTTCACGCCCAAGCGACCCGTCGCGGTGCGCGGATGGGCTTTCAACGGTACGGACTTCATGCTGCTTCGTTTGCCTCGATCAATTCGCGGACCGGGTGGGGATCAGTCGGCCCGCCCGCCGCGAAACTCAAAAAGCGAAGTCACCGACGAATTGGTGTGGATGCGCTTGATGGCTTCGCCCAGTAAGCCGGCGACCGACAGGGTGGTGATGTTCACCCCCGCAATCGCCGGGCAGTGGACGGTATCAGTGGTGATCAGTTCGTCAATATTCGATTTGCGCAGTCGTTCGATCCCCAGCGGGCCCAGAATTGCGTGCGACACGCACGCCAGCACCCGGCGCGCCCCCTGCCGTTTGAGCAGCGCCGCCGCCGTGGTCAGCGTTCCGGCCGTTTCCGTCAGGTCGTCCACCAACAGCACGTTCCGCCCCGCCACCTCCCCGATCAGCGTCAGCGAGTCCACCTCCGTCGCGTTCCGGCGTCGCTTGACCACGATCCCCAGCTCCGTTCCCAGCACCTGCGAATACGCGTAGGCCATCTTCACCCCGCCCACGTCCGGGCTGACCACCATCAAATCCTCCAGCGCTTTGGACCGCAGGTAATCGTACATCACCGGCGCCGCGTACAGATGATCCACCGGGATGTCGAAGAAGCCCTGAATCTGCTGGGCGTGCAGGTCCATGGTGAGCACCCGGTTGGCTCCCGCGGCCGTCAGCAGGTTGGCCACCAGCTTCGCCGTGATCGGCACCCGCGGCTGGTCCTTGCGATCCTGCCGCGCGTACCCGTAAAACGGCAGCACGGCCGTAATCCGCTTGGCGCTGGCCCGCCGCAGCGCGTCCATCATAATGAACAACTCCATCAGGTGGTGATTCGCCGGCGGGCTGGAGGACTGCACGACGAAGGTGTCTTCGCCCCGCACGTTCTCGTCAATTTTGACGAACGTCTCCTCGTCCGGGAACTGCACGATCGTGCAGCGGCCCGGCTCGATGCCCACCGACTGGCAGATCGCCCGGGCCAGCGCCGGATTGGAACTCCCGCTGAATATTTTCACGTCTGGGTTGGTTTGCCTCGCGGCCGCCGACCGCCAACCACGCGCGCTGCGCAGCTCGGGCCGGGGGACCAGCAAAGCGGCGACATTACCCGCCGCCCTGACCACCGCAAGCGGGATTGCCCGGCGCGCGCCAGTGGGGCGGGCACCACGCTGCTTCAGATCAAAGCAGGTTCACTCCCCGCCGTTTGGCGGCCTTCCGCAACTGCTCCAGGGCCTCCGCGAACTGCGACCCGGTCACGCGGGCTGCAAACTCGGCAAACGCCTCGTTCGTGAACGCGGATCGCAGGACGTCCCGGTTGGCTGCCAGGCAATCGGCGGCGCCGGGGTCTGCATCGGCCAGCAACGGCAGCATCTGGCCGGCGACCCGCCGCCACTCGCCGGGGTTGAACTCGACCTCAGGCTCATCGCGAGCAGCGGCGCGCTCCGAGCGTGACTTGAGCCGCGGCTTGAGTTCCAGCACCAGTTCGCCCAAGAGGCGCTCGGCCGCCGCCCAACAGGTCTCGATCCGCGCCGGGTCCGTCGCCTCACGCATCGCGCGCTCCAGGTCCCCGGTGGCCCGCGCCAGCTCCACCGCGCCAATCTCCTCGGCTGCACGGCCCAGATGCCCCGCCACGCGTTCGGCGGCGACGGAATCGCCCTGGATCAGCAAATCCCGGATTTCGTCCGTGGCGTGGGCGTATTGCTCGACAAACTGGCGCAAGCTCTGGAGAAAAGCCTTCCGCTCCCCGCCCGCCCGGCGCAGGCCGTCCGCGGCATCCAGACCTTCGATCTCTGCGAATTCACTCGCCTCGGTGGCCGCGGCGGGCTCGCTGGCCGAGGTGGCCGGCTGGCCTTGTGGGGTGGCGGACTGCCCGACCGGCACCGGCTCGGCCGCGAAAGATTCCGCGCCAGCCGCGGGCGCGCCGTCCAGGGCCGGGGTGTCGGCGGCCGATGTCGGCTGCGGCTCAGGTTCAGCCGGCGGGAGTTTCCCGGTGGTAGGTCCGCCAGAGGGTGGCGTCTTGTCGGTGGGAACCGAAGTTAACACCGGGTCCTTATCGGGCGGCTGCGGCGCCTCGCTGGAGGTCAGTTCAGCCCCAAACAAGGGAAGCTGTTCTTCCCGTGGCACCCGCCGGCGGCGTGCCGATTTGGGCGGTCGGGCAACTGCAATCGGTGCCTCGCTGGGCGGCGGCGGTGCGTGTTCCCGCGGGGCGGGTTCGATCTCCGCCTCGGGAGCGGCCGCGGAGCCGTCGTTGCTGGCAGGCCGGCCGGTGTCCCTGGTGGGAGCCGCTCCCGCAGTCCGGTCCGTTTCCGGCACGGCTGCCGCCTCGGTTAAGGCAGCCAGGGACGGAGCTTCAATTGCTGCGGGAAGTTCAGAGGGCCGCTCGGGCGAGGCCGCCTGATCTGGACCGGAGGTTGGCGACGTGGCAGGGTTCGGCTGGGGTTCCGCGTCCGGGGTGGCAGTCGGGAAATTCCCGGTCTCAGCGGTGATGTCTGGCTCGGACTCGCTACCTCCGAGGGAGTCGGCCGCCGGCGCCTCGAGGTCGCGGACGGGGGCTTCGGTCGGGGCATCAGCCACCGCCGGAGAGTTCGCGACGGCGGTTGCGGGCGGGGAAATTACATCGGGCGTGTCGGCCGCGGCCGGCGGGGCCGACGCCACGGCCGGCCCCGGCGCGGGCGGATCGGCGGCCGGCGCGGGCGCAGCCGCTCGGGGCGCGGCCAGCGCCGCGGCCAGTGCCACGGCGGTCTGCCGGGCTTCATTCCGGGCCGCGGTGAGCTCGGCCTCCAGGCGCTTGGTCGCAGTGACATCGCTCAAGACGCCGAAGATCTCGAGCGGTCGCCCGGCGTCGTCCTTGATCACGCGCCCGGTGGTACGGAGCCAGACGACGCGGCCATCCGCCGGCCGCCGATACGCGTAAGTGGCCTCGTACCCGATACGGTGCCCGGTGGCGACTTGTTGCAGTTCCTCGAGCGCGGCGCGGGCCGCCGATTCGTCCGCGGCTTGGGCATGCGCGAACCAATCTTCCACAAGCCGGAAGCGATGCGCGGGCTGCGGCGGGTCGCCCATCAGGGCTTCGGCGCGCGGCGACGAGTGGAACGT
The DNA here is from genome assembly GCA_964396005.1 of uncultured Verrucomicrobiota bacterium. Classification (GTDB taxonomy): domain Bacteria; phylum Verrucomicrobiota; class Verrucomicrobiia; order Limisphaerales; family J093; genus JADJWF01. The sequence continues at coordinate 80,260 of CAYNCT010000001.1, forward strand.
GGCGCTGCCGTCGAGCGGCACCCGCCAACTGGCGAACCCGGTCAGTTCGAGCACGGTCTCGGACAGGAACCGCGCGCGCTGCAACTCGGCCATCTGCCGGTGGAGTTCTCGCTCGGCTTCTTTTTGCGCCGTGATGTCGGTTAACACCCCCACGAGGCCCCCGGGCTCGCCGTTGGGCAGGCGGTAGCCTTCAACCGCGTAAACGACCGTCCGCGCCGAGCCGTCGGCTTGAACGATAGGCAGTTCGTAGCTGCGGCGACCGCCTTCGGCGATCACCGCCTGATCTTCCGCGAGAAACGTCCGCCGGGTTTCTTCGGGCAGATCCGGCAGTTCCATCACGGTCTTCCCGCGCAGCGACTCGACGGGGAGGCCGAAAGTGACCTGGTAGGCCCGGTTGCTGGTCACGAAGCGCGCGTGGGCATCTTTGAGGAAAACCGGGTGAGGAATGGCATCCAGGAGCGCCTGCGGAAGCGCCTGATCCGCGGGCCGCGGCGGCGGCTCAACCGGCGGCGCGGGAGGCGTCGGGGCAACGACCGTTTCGCGGATCCAGCAGCAAACGGGCGATCCCCCCTCCGGCGAAGGCAGCGGGGCGATCCGGATTTCAGCGGGGAATTCGCCCGCTGCCGCGCGGACGCCCGTCAGTTGCAGCGCCGATTGGGCCAGCGAGCGGCTGGCGGCGGCGAGCAACGCCGCCAATCCGGGCACGAGCGTGTTGATGCTCTGGCCGCCCAACTCGGCGGCGCGCCGCGCGAAGAGCCGCTCCGCGGCGCCATTGACCCGCTGGATGTTTCCCTGCCGATCCACGAGCACGCCGGCTTCCGGCGCCGCGTCAAACAAGGAACGAAAGCGGTCGCTGTCTCGCGCGGCTCGGAGGTCCGCCTCGGACGCCGCCGCAGCAGCCGCGCGGGCTGTGCGGCGCCAATGCACGGCGGCGGCGGCAGCGGCCGCCAACAGCACGGTCACGAGCGAATGGAAGGCCACGGTCCCGGTGTGGCGCCAGCCCGCTCGCGGTCGGATCGCCAGCCGAAGCTCGAGATTCGCCAGGCGCACCGGCTCGATCAGCGCGTCCGCAGGTGCGGCGCGGAAGGTGGAAGTGATCGTGGCGGCCGGCTGGAGTGGCGCCGCGACGGTGGAGAGCGCAAACTGGTAATCGGCCGCGGTCAGATCCTCGAGCCGGGCAGCAAGGAGCAGGTCCCGGAAGCGTGCGGCGACGGTCGCCAGTCCCCACGCCTGCTCACGTCCGCCAGGTCCGCCGAGGAAAACCGGCTGGCGCACCAGCAGCCCCGGCAGTCCGTCGGCAAGGAGGACCGGCCCGGTCACCGTCGCGCTACGCTGCCGCAGGCTCAATAGCGCCGCCTCGCGGCCGAGCGGATCGGTCATCAGATTCCGCCCCAGTAACCGTTCGTAGCCCGTGCCGGGCGCGACCGCCGTGGTCACGCCGCCCGGCTGCAGTTCGATGGTCGCCAGGGCGGGATGCCGCTCGAGCAGTTCGGTCGCGGTTCGTTGGAAGTTCGGCGCGCGGCCGTTGCCTTCGCGCACGGACCGGGCAATTTGTTCCGCCGCGCCCAAAGCGGCGGAGAACCCGAGCTCCAACGCCGCGAGCCGGGCCCGCGCCTCGGCCCGGGCGGCCGCGCGGGCACGCTCGAAACGGAGTTCCGCGGCGCGCCACGTGATCGCGGCACCGGCCAGCAGACACACCCCAAACACCAGGAGCGGTGCGGAAACACGGCGGCCGGATGGGCGCTGCGGATCGAGGGGTTGGAGCACGGAGGGATTCATCGGCGCAAACGACCGCGGCAACGAAGGGCGCCGCAGAAGGCCGGGGCGCGGGAAGGCCCACGGCGGAACTCACGGGGTCGGCGTCGCTGCGAGGTCACGCCGGCAGCGTAACCGAACTCGCCGACCTTGGGAACTCGTTTGACGACCGCCGCGATCGTGCCAGCGGGCGGCGCGGCTACTCGCGCAGCTCGAGGTCGAACTCCAGGCGGGTGCGAGCGTCGTTGCGCTCGTTCCGGATTTCCATGGACTTGAGCTGCCACCGCTTCTTGCCGGAGGCGTCGGCCACTTTTTTGAAGCTGCCGATCGAAAACTCCTTCACCTGCTTGCCGGCCGCGTCGTAGGCCTCCGCGCGGAGAATGGTCTGGTGCTCCGAGTCCACCCATGACCGCACGCGAGCATAGCCCTGCTCGGGGTTCGGATTGACGCTCTCCAGGACCCGGCACGCCCGGCCCTTGCGCATCTCCCGTTTGACAATCTGCTGCGTGGGCCAGTGAAGAAACTCCAGGCCGAGGTCGGTGAGCCAGAACTCGGAGCCGGCAAAGGGCACGTTCGATTCCGCGCCCGGCCTGGCCGGTCCCGGCGCCGCCGGCGCCACCGCATGCTGATAGGCGTTGGGACGCCCCGGGCCGCCCGTGACCACCAACGTCTCGGCCGGTTGTCCCTCAGGCGTGAACGCCTGGTAGATGCTCTGCCAGGAATCCGGGTGTTCGACGAAGCGCAGGCGCACCGGGATCTCCGCGAACCATTTGCCGGCGGGATTGCGCAGGCGCAGCACGCCATTGCCTTCGATCGGGCGGAGTAGTTTGAGTTCCGCCGCCAGCACCCGGCCCTCCTCTTCCGGGGCCAGGCGTTCCGCGGCCCGACCCACGGCGGGCAGCAAGCAACAGGCAACCAGGGCCAGAGCCGCGCACCCGAAATGGGGCCGGCGGGAGGCGGTTCGATTGGCGGTCATAAAGTTGAGCGGGGGTGCGGGCGGGACGGCCCCCGGCCGGGCGGTCGCAGCGCCAGCTTCAGGGCGTCCGCGATGCGACTCGCGAAGTGCGCCTTGAGTTTGGCGCGCACTTCCGGCGGCACCTCGGTCCAGTCTTTCCGGTTTTGCGCCGGCAGGATCACCTCGCGCAGGCCCGCACGCGCGGCAGCCAGCACCTTCTCCTTGATCCCGCCGACCGGCAGGACCCGTCCGCGCAGACTGATCTCCCCGGTCATGGCGAGATCGGAGCGCACCCGTCGCTGGGTCAGCAACGAAGCCAGGGCCACCACGATCGTCAAGCCCGCGCTGGGGCCGTCCTTGGGCGTCGCGCCGGCGGGGACGTGAACGTGGATGTCGTGCTTTTCAAAGTCCTTCGTCTCAAGGCCGAGGGGGCCGCCCTGGCTGCGCAGGTAACTCAGGGCGGTGGTGGCGCTTTCCTTCATCACCTCGCCCAGGGAACCGGTCAGCAGCAACTTGTTGCTGCCGGGCATCCGCGTGGCCTCGATGAACAGAATCTCGCCGCCGACGGGCGTCCACGCCAGGCCGGTGGCGATTCCGGCCACGCGCAAGATTTCCGCGTTTTCGGGCAGAAACTTCGCCGGCCCGAGGCAGGTGACCAGGTCGGCGGGACGAAACACCACCGCGCGCCGGGCGCCGCCCCGGGCGACCAGGCGACGGGCCGCCTTGCGCGCGAGCGAGGCGATCTCGCGCTCGAGCTGGCGAACGCCCGCTTCGCGGGTGTAGTCGCGAATCAGCCGCCGCAAGGTGGGCGCCCCGATGCGGACCTGCTTCGGCTTCAGACCGTGTTCCTCGAGTTGCCGGGGCACGAGATGGCGGAGCGCGATCTGCAGCTTTTCCTCATCCGTGTAACTGGGCAGTTCGATCACCTCGAGGCGGTCGCGGACCGCGACATGCACCGGATCGAGCCAGTTGGCCGTGGTGATAAAGAGCACGCGCGACAGGTCGAAGGGAAGGTCGAGGTAATGATCCGTGAACGCGTGGTTTTGGGCGGGGTCCAGGACTTCGAGCAACGCCGACGCCGGGTCGCCGCGAAAATCCGCGCCGACCTTGTCCAGTTCATCCAGCAGGATGACCGGGTTGTTGCTCTCGACCCGGCGGAGGCTCTGGATGAACCGTCCGGGCAGGGCCCCAACGTACGTGCGCCGATGGCCGCGGATCTCCGCCTCGTCGCGCATGCCGCCCAGGGCGATGCGGACGAACTTGCGCCCGAGCGCGTCCGCCACGCCGCGGCCCAGCGAGGTCTTGCCCACCCCCGGAGGGCCGACGAGGCAGAGGATCGGACCACGCAAGGTCTGCCGCAGTTTGAGCACCGCCAGATACTCGAGCAGCCGGTCCTTGATCTTGCGCAGACCGTAGTGCTGTCCTTCGAGGATGCGCTCGGCCTCCGTCAGATCGAGCTTGTCCGGGGTGGACCGTGCCCACGGCAGATTCACAATCCAGTCCAGGTAATTGCGCACGACGGTGTACTCGGCGGACGCGGTGGGAATCTGCTTCAGGCGCTCCAGCTCTTTGAGGGCGACCTGTTTGGGTTCTTCGGGCAACTGCGCTTGCTCGACCTGCGTCCGCAGGGCCGCCAACTCCGGGTCGCCGTCCTCGCTCTCGCCGAGCTCCCGCTGGATGACGCGAATCTGTTCGCGGAGAAAAAAGTCCCGCTGGCTCTTCGACATGGAGGAACTGACCTCCTTCTGGATCTTCGAGCCGAGCCGGCCCACCTCCAGTTCACGGCTGAGCAGCGGCAGCAGGAGGTTCAGCCGCGCCTTCACGCCGGGAGTTTCCAGCAGGCGCTGACGCTCCTCGAGACTCAGGTTGAGGTGCGAGGCAACAAGGTCCGCCAGCCGGCCCGGTTCCGCGGTGTTCATGACAGCCACCTTGACCTGCTCGCTGAGCGCAGAGGACAGATCAATGATCTCGCTGAACTGCTCGCGGATGGTCCTCACCATCGCGGCAACCTCGACGGAGTCCTCCGGCGTCTCGATCAGCTCGCGGCACCGGGCCTTGAGGTAGGGGCTTTCGGCCGTGTAGGGGCCGACCGCGACGCGGCACAAGCCCTCGACCAGCACGCGCACGGTGTTGTCCGGGAACTTGAGCATCCGCTGCACCCGCGCGGCACAGCCGACGCTCCACAAATCCGCGGGTTTGGGCTCCTGGATGTCGGCCCGCTTTTGCAGCACCAGGGCGATGAAGCGATCCCCCGCCACCACGTCGTCAATCAACCGGATGCTCGAAGGGGATTCGACCAGCAGGGGCACCCCCATGCCGGGGAAGACCACAATGTCCGAGAGCCCCAGCACCGGCAGAATCTCCGGAAGACCGGCGCCCGCCGGCCGCGGCGCCGGATCGTCGGCCGCACGATCGGGCGGCGTGGCGATGCGGATGGACTCGGAATCGGGGGAACTCATGGGGGCGGCTCGCAGCAGGAAACGTCGCGGGGAACGCGACACCCACCGCGAAACTAGTCTTCCTCGCCCTCGTCCTCGACGGGAACGACAAACGGGAGCGGTTCGCGGCGCGCGGCCACCGGTACGTCCACCCGAAGGAATCCGTTCTGGTAGGCGGCCCTGGCGGACGTCAGATCGTAGCCCGGCGGCACCTCCACCACGGTCTCGAAGGCGCCGTAGTTGATCTCCATGACCACGAACAGACACTGCTGGCCCGCTCGACACGAGTCCCGCCGCACGCCGCTAATCCGCAGCCGGCGGGCCTCCACGGTCAGCTCGAGGTCCTCTTTGCGCAGGCCCGCCAGCTCCACCTTGATGACCAGCCCGCCCTCAACGCAATACACGTCGGTGTTGGGCGTCCACGAGGCACCCGCGGCCGGCGCGCGTTCGATCAGAATTCGCGGCGGTTGACCGGGATCGGGGTCGAGCTTGTGCAAGCGCATGGTTGCAGGGAAGGCTAGGCCCCCGGCCACGCCCGCGCAAGGTTCCGGCGGCGGCGAGAGCCCATGCGAGCCGCCGCGGCGGGTCACGCGCCGGCCGGTGGAGCGGGGATTTCCTCGACCCGGGCCTGAAGCTCGATGAGGTCGAGCACCTTCGCCGAAAGCACCTGTTGGTGCAGTTCGCTCAGCCCTCCGCGCTCCTGTAACTGCTTCGCCAGCTTTTCCGGCTTCATGTTGTGCTGGGCCGCCAGATAGACGATCCGCTGGCTCAATTCCTCCTGGCTCACCTTGATGCCTTCCTTCTCCGCAATGCGGTTCAGGATGAGGGTCAGCTTGACGCGCTCCTTGGCGCTGGCGTTGGCAAACGAGTAAATCTCGTCCTTCTTCTCATCAATCGCCTCCTTCGAGACGCCACGCTGCTGGTTGGCGCGCACGACGTCATACACCACGCTGCGGGTTTGGGCCTGCACCAGCGTCTCGGGCAACTCGCAGGATACGGCGGACAACAGTTGCCGGACCAGTTGGTCCTGCACGTTGCGCTTGAGCGTGGAGCGGAGCTCGTTCTCGAGGTCCCGCCGCACGCCCGCTCGCAATTGTTCGAGCGACGCGGCTCCGAGCGATTTGGCGAACGCCTCGTCCAATGGCGGCGGCACCTTCTCCTTCACCTCGAGCACCTCGACCTCGTACACGGCAGTGCGGCCGGCCAGAGACTGCGAGACAAAGTCCGCCGGGAACGTGATGGTCACCGTGCGCTTGTCTCCCGCCGCCGCGCCCAGCAACTGGTCCGAGAAGCCCGGCAAGAAGTTGTCCGGCTGCGCGTAGAGCCAGAACTTTTTCTGCTCCGCCAGACCGCGGGCGGTGGGCGCGAGATCGGTGATGGGCTTGCCGTCCACGGTTCCCTGGTAATTGACGACCACGAAGTCGTTGGGCTGCAGCGGCCGATTGACCGTTGCGAAAGAGGCCTGTTGATCGCGCAGCCGCTCGAGCGCCGTGTTGACGTCCTCCTCGGTCACCACCCGGTTGGGCCGGTTCACCACCAGCCCCTGGTAACTCGGCAACTCGAACGGATCCTCGACCTCCACGGTGGCGTGGTAACACAGGCCGGTGTCGCGACCAAACTCGACTTCCTCCACCTCGGGCGCCGTCACGGGACGCAAGTGTTGTTCCTCGAGAGCCTGCTTGTAGGAATTGTTCAACGCCGCGCGCTTGACCTCGTCCGCGATGCGGGACTCGAAAACCTTCACCACCCGCTCGCGGGGGGCTTTGCCGGGGCGGAAACCGGGCAGGGTGGCATGCTTGAGCACCTCGTGCTCGACGCGCGCGAACTCCGCCGCCAGGTCGCCGGGCTCGACAGCGATCCGCAGCAGCACCTTGCACTTGCTGATGTGCTCGACCGAAACGTTCACGATTTGCCTTTCATTCTGGGTCAATACGAATCCCCGACCTCCCGCCGCCGTGGGGGGAACTTCCTTGTTAAGAACGGGACCCGTGGAGGGCGGAAGCTAGGGAGCCTCGCCCGCACCGTCAAGCGCCCGACCGCCGCGGTCCGGCCCGCCGGCCGGCGGTGACGGTCGGTTCCCCCAGCCGTCGTCCGGCCCGGTCAACCGCCAACCTCACGCCGCGCCTCCTCGGCGAGCGCGGTGCTCAGATAACGCTCGCCGGTGGAACAGGCGATCGTGACGATCAACTTGCCCTTGTTCTCCGGGCGCTTGGCAACCTCGATCGCCGCCCACACGTTGGCGCCCGTCGAGATGCCGCCCAAAATGCCCTCTTCCTTGGCCAGCCGACGCGCCATGATGAAGGCGTCATCGTTGGTCACCTGCACGCACTCGACTATCTGCGGCTCGCCGTTGGACCCCTTGAGGTGCAGATTCTTCGGCACAAATCCCGCGCCGGTCCCCTGAATCTTGTGCGCCCCCGGCTTGACCGGCAGCCCCGCCAGCGTCTGCGAAATCACCGGCGAATCCTTCGGCTCCACCGCGATGGCCTGAAACGACGGCTTGCGGGGCCGGATGACCTCGCAGCAACCCGTGATGGTGCCGCCCGTGCCCACCGCCGAGACCAAAATGTCCACCTGACCATCGGTGTCGGCCCAGATCTCCTCTGCCGTCGTGCGCCGGTGGATTTCCGGATTCGCCTCGTTGTCGAACTGCATCGGAATCCACGAATTGGGCGTTTCGGCGGCGATTTGTTGCGCCCGGTTGATCGCCCCGCGCATACCCTCCGGCCCCGGCGTCAGCACCAGCTTCGCTCCCAGCAACGCCAGCAACGTACGCCGCTCCACCGACATCGTCTCCGGCATCGTCAGGATCAGCTTGTACCCCTTGGCCGCGCACACGAACGCCAGCGCGATGCCCGTGTTGCCCGACGTCGGCTCAACGATGGTCGTGCCCGCATTGATCAGCCCGCGCCGCTCGGCGTCTTCGATCATGGACATCCCGATGCGGTCCTTGACGCTGTGGAGGGGATTGAAGAACTCGCACTTGAGGAGGATCGTGGCGTCCAGTCCGGCGGTCACCCGGTTCAACCGCACCAGGGGCGTGCGGCCCACGGTCTCAACGATGTTGTTGTAGATTCGGCCCATAAATCAGATCGGTAAGGAAACAGCTTCTGCGAACTCTGCCGGCCGGCACGTGGGGGGCAAGCGGAAATTCCCGACCGGAAAAGAACTTGCCAGGGCCGGGCGCCAGGGCCTAGCGTCACTTCCTCGCGACGCGGGGTGGAGCAGCCCGGTAGCTCGTCAGGCTCATAACCTGAAGGTCGCTGGTTCAAATCCAGCCCCCGCAACCAATTTACGGCCCTGAGACCCCCATCTCAGGGCCGTTTTTGTTGGGTTTTTCGCATGTTTGCCGTTTTGGAGGCTTTCCAGTGAAACAAGGCGAACTTGGTGAATTTCAGCGAACAAAAACCAACCAAACCACCAACCACTGCCAACCACCCACCAACCAAGTTGAGCAGTGCGACTGTGCGATTCCGTTCCTTCAACTCACCGGAACTGCATTTCGTGGCTGTTGCGAGCGCTGGACGCGCTCCAAAATCTGCTGCGCGGTCAGCTTTGCGG
>CAYNCT010000002.1:0-65216 GCA_964396005.1 uncultured Verrucomicrobiota bacterium
CCCACGGCTTGCAGGTGCAAATCGGGATCAAACCCCGGCGAGTGCGCGCCCGCAAACTTCTCGAGGAACGCCGCCTTGTCGCCGCCGCGGATGATGTAGTCGCACACGTAATCCGCCTCGGCGAGGGTGAACACCACCAGGTAATGGCCCGTTCCGTAGGCCGTCGCCTGCGAGGTCGTGGCCTTGGTTTCCTCGTGCCGGGCCTTGCCGTGGATGATGCTGGTCACGTTCTCGCGGGAGTACTGCCGGACCCGCTTCCACACGCTCATCACGTCGCCGCACGTCGTATCCACCAGCACGCAGCCTTTGGCCTCGAGCCGCCGGCGGGTTTCCACCTCGGTGCCGAACGCGGGAATGATTACCACGTCCTCGGACGCGATCTGCGCCAGCTCCTCGGGGCTGGGGCGGGGGGACAGGCTCACGATGCCCAGGCCGCGGATCTGGTCGTTGACCTCGGGATTATGGATGATCTCGCCGAGGAGGAAGATGCGCTTGGGCGGCGGGAACACCTTGCGGGCGGCATAGGCCAGGTCAATGGCGCGCTCCACGCCGTAACAGAAGCCGAACTCCTTCGCCAGCTTCACCGTCAGGCCGTCGGTGGACAGCAAACCGCCGTTGGCGCGGATGCGCTCGACCAGTTCGCTGCGATAATGGGTCACGACCTGGGCCTGCACCGCGGCCATGATGTCTGGCCGGCGGAGATTGACCTTCTGGGGCGCGACGGGAGCTTCAGTCGTCATCCGTGACAGAGTAGCACGCCGGGTCAGGGCGTCGAGGCTGGTCTGGGGCGAGGCGGTGCGCTGGCGCGGCCGGTTCAGCAGGGGCTGTGGAGGCCGGGACCGCTGCCGAGCCGGCTCCCCAACCATGCCGCCGGCAGGACGCCGCGGCGACCGGTTAAGAGCCAGACCGTGCTCGCCCCGCCTGAGTTCGCTTGTGCTCGAAAGCTCGGGAAAGCCCGCCGTAAGATTTTTCCCAAGAGAACTTCGTTTCGCGCGTTAAGTGTCTTGGAACGGCCCGATGCGCACACCGACAACCCCATCGCCCGCGGAGCAGCCAAGCAACGAGCCCTGGCTCTCCGGCGTGTTTCGTGACCACCAGGCGTCGCTCACCACGTACGCGTTTCAGATCCTCGGCGATCTGGAAAGCGCCCGCGACGCGGTGCAGGACACTTTCGCGCGTTTGTGCGAGGAAGAACCGGCACAGTTGCGCGACCATGTCACGGCCTGGTTGTTCAAGGTGTGTCGCCGTCGGGCGCTCGACTTCCTGCGCAAGGGCAAACGAATGCAACCGCTGACCGAAGAGGACACCGCCCGCCGGGTGGACGAAGCAGCGTCACCGGCCGAGGCGACCGCCATCCACGATGGCGTCAGCCACCTGCCGCGGCTGCTGGGGCGCTTGCGGCCGGACCAGCGCGACGTGTTGTTGCTGAAGTTCCAGCACGCGCTGAGTTACCAGCAAATCGCGGACGTGACCGGCCATTCGGTCGGGAACGTGGGCTTCCTGATCCACACCGGAATCAGGGAGCTCCGCCGCTTGTTCCAGCAGGAACTCGAGCCCAACCCACCCCATCCCCGGAGGACATCATGAACATCCAGCCTGACGATCCCCGCCTGACCGCCTACCTGCTCGACGAGTTACCGCCCGACGAACGCGCGCAGATCGAGGCCACCATCCAGCAGTCGCCCGCGCTTTACGAAGAGGCGCTGGCGCTGCACGACATCGCCCGGCAACTCGCGCATGACTTGCGCCAGCAACCGTGGTTCGAGTTGGACGAGGCGCGACTCCGCGCGGTCGAGGCAGCCATCGCGGCCCGCCGGTCCGCCGCCCGGCCGACGGGCGAAACCACCGTTGATCCCGCTGCTGCTCCGGCGCCCACGCTGGCCGAACTGGCGCGCGGCTGGTGGCGTCGCTGGTGGCCGGCCCTGGCTGTAGCCAGCGCCACCGTCGTCGTGCTGGCTGTGGTTTGGCAAGGCTTTCGCGCCGGCCCGCCAGCAGACGTCGCGAGGGCGCCCGCACCCGCGCCTGTCGCTCCGCAACCGGTCACGGTCCAGGGCGTGCCGCCAGCGGCCGTGGTCACACCCTTTGAAGTCCCGCCGACCGACACGTTTCCCGAGCCTGCCGCAGGCCACGCGGCCGGAACGGGCGACGTTATGGACCTGGCGATGATGTTGCGGTACGGGCTGCTGTCGCCCGAAGCGTACCGAAGGCTTCAGGAGAGCGGTGCGAGTCGTCCCCAACCGCGCGCGATGCCGATGCCCGCCGCCGGCGGGCCTGTTGCCAGTGCGCCCGCGTGGTTCGGACGGGCACCCGGGCACTGGGCACCGGGCGAGAATCCCTTTCAACCGGTACGCGAGGCGCCGCGCTCCACGTTCAGCCTCGACGTGGATACGGCTTCGTACTCGATCTTGCGCCGTCATCTGCGGCAGGGCGTCCTACCGTCGCCCGGGACGCTGCGGCTGGAGGAGTTGATCAACTACTTCCCGTACGATTACCCCGACCCCACCGACGGCCAGCCACTGGCGGTCCACCTCGAGATTGCTGACTGTCCGTGGCAACCGTTGCACCGGCTGCTGCGCGTGGGGATCAAGGCGAAGACCTTCGGCGCGGAACGGCGGCCGCAGGCGAACCTGGTGTTCCTGGTGGACGTGTCCGGTTCGATGCGTCCGGAAAACAAGCTCCCCCTGCTCCGGCGCGCGTTGCGCCTGCTGGTTGAACAACTGCGGCCAGAGGACCGGGTGGCCATCGTCACCTATGCCGATTCGGCGCGGGTGGTCCTTCCCCCCACCTCCGGGGCGGAACCGGCCGCGATCCTCGCGGCTCTCGACCGGCTCGTTGCGACTGGGAGCACCAACGGCGGCGCCGGGCTCGAAACGGCGTATGGCCTGGCGCTCGAGCATTTCGTCCGGGACGGCGTCAACCGGGTCATCCTCTGCAGCGACGGGGACTTCAACGTCGGCATGACCGATGGCCCGCAGTTGAACCAGTTCATCGCCCAGCGGGCCGGCTCCGGCGTGTACCTGACCACGCTGGGCTTCGGCATGGACAACTACCGGGACGATCGCATGGAGCAGCTCGCCCACCACGGCAACGGCAACTACGGCTACGTGGACACGCTGGAGGAAGCTCGGAAGCTGCTGGTGGAACAGCTGGAGGCGACGGTGATGACCGTGGCCAGGGACGTGAAAGTGCAGCTCGAGTTCAACCCGAGCACCGTCCAAAGCTACCGGTTGCTGGGCTACGAAAACCGGCGGCTGGCGGCGCGCGACTTCAATGACGACCGCCGGGACGCGGGCGACGTGGGGGCCGGCCACACCGTGACCGTGCTTTACGAAATCGTGCCAGCGGGTGTCGAGCCGGGCGTGGATCCGTTGCGCTACGCGCCGGCCGAAGCCGAAGGCCGCGCCGGCGAGTTGCTGACGTTGAAGCTGCGCTACAAGGAGCCGGATGCCGAGACCTCGCACCGGCTGGGCTGGTCGGTCCGGGATGGCGGACGTGCGTATGGCGAGGCGTCGGGCGAGTTCAAATTCGCCGCGGCCGTGGCGGCGTACGGACTGATCGTCAACCAGTCCGAGCACCGCGGCCACGCCACTCTCAGCGCCGTGGCCGAATTGGCCGCCGAGGCCGTGGGCGCCGACCCGTGGGGCTACCGGCGTGAGTTCCTCGAGCTGGTCGCCAGGACCCGCCAGCTCCGACCGAACTGGCCGTGAGGCGCGGGGCAAGGCTCCGGGCTACGGGGCGGAGGAATCCGGGAGGCGTCCCACCGGGCGGGTGTGGGCGCCCTCGCGTTGAAGCAGACTGTCGCCGAGGTCGTCGCGCCAGGCCGCCGCCAGCTCTTGGAGGCGGGCGACGACCTCGGGGTATTCCGCCGCCACGTTGCGCGATTCGGCGACATCCGCTTCCAGATCGAACAGTTCGAGGCCGATTTCGCGCGTGGCGTATTGCCCCGGCTGGCCGCCCCGGCCCGGCGGCTGGGGCTGCGGGTAGGAATGCGGGAAATGCAGCTTCCACTTGCCGGAGCGGATGGCGTGCAGGGCGTTGCCCCAGTAGAACGGCCACGAGGCGTGCGGCGAGGTGGCGCCCGGCTCGCCCGCCAGCAGCGGCCCCAGGTCCCGGCCGTCCAGTCGGTGGGCGGGCAGGGTGGCGCCGGCCAGGCGAGCCACGGTCGGCAGGAGGTCAATGGTGCCGGCGACCTGGTCGCACACGCGGCCGGCGGGGATTCTCTTGGGCCAGCGCATCACGCAGGGCACGCGGACGCCGCCCTCGAAGGCCGTCGCCTTGCCCTCGCGCAGGGGCCGCGCCGAACCCGCGTGATCGCCGTAGAGCAACCACGGCCCGTTGTCGGAGGTAAAGATGACCAGCGTGTGGTCGTCGAGGTGATGCCGTCGCAACGCCTTGAGGATCTCACCGACGGACCAATCCAGCTCCGCGATCACATCGCCGTAGAGGCCGCGCCGGGTCTTGCAGGCGAATTTGTCGCTCACGAACAACGGCACGTGCGGCATGCTGTGGGGCACGTACAGGAAGAAGGGCCGTTCTCGGTGCCGCTGGATGAAGCTCACGGCGCGCTCCGTGTACCAGGTCGTTAGCAGTCGCTGATCCGCGGCCGTGACGCGCGGGTTGACCACCCGCTCGTTTTCAATCAACGGCAGGTCCGGGAAGCCGCGCTTTCGCCGGGCGGCGTCGGGCGGCAGGTTCACGTGGTCGGGATGGAACGGCCACATGTCGTTCGAGTAGGGCAGGCCGAAGTATTCGTCGAAGCCGTGGCGCGTGGGCAGGAACTCGGGCGCGTCCCCGAGGTGCCACTTGCCAAAGATGCCGGTGGCGTAGCCGCGTTCGCGGAGCACTTCGGCGAGGGTGGTCTCGGTCGGGTTAAGCCCGACCCGGGAGCGGGGACCCAGCGCGCCCAGGATGCCGATGCGGTTGGGGAAACAGCCGGTGAGCAACGCTGCTCGCGAAGCCGAGCACACGGCCTGGGCGGCGTAAAAGCTGGTGAACCGCATTCCTTCGCGGGCCAGCCGGTCCAGGTGCGGCGTGCGGTAATCGCGCGCGCCGAAACACCCCGGATCCGCGTAGCCGAGGTCGTCGGCGAAAATGATCACGACATTGGGCGGGCGGGGCGGAGGGGCGGTCTTCGCGGCGGCGCGACCGGCCGTGGTCAACCCGCTCATCACCACCGCCAGCCCCAGCAGGAACAGGCGCAACATGGCGGGATTTCGCCGGTGGCGGGGCCGGCGGGCAAGCGGCAAATCCGTCCTGCGCGCTGGCGCGGGCCGGGCGCCAGCTCACCACCGGCCAGCGGAACGTCGAGGTCAACGCCACGCGCCGGCCGCCCGAGCGGCGCCGGCCAGCAGCGTGGTGCTGGCAAATGCGCGACAATTGAGGACGGCAGTGGCCGTGGTGACGGGGTTGCTGGGATTGACGCCGCTCGAGCGGCTCCGCGCCCGCCAACTTTGGGCGGCGGTTTCGTCACGCCGTATTCACTGGCCAGTGCGGCCCGCTTTGCTAAACTCCGCCCGCTTTCGGGGCATGAGCGACAAGCCGACCACTCCCACCGCCGCCCACGTCCAGCGGGACGTGACCGTGCAGAACAAGCTGGGCATCCACGCCCGGCCGGCGTCGAAGTTTGTCCGCATCGCATCCCGTTACCAAAGCGAGATCCTGGTCGAGAAAGACGGCGACACCGTCAACGGCAAGTCCATCATGGGCCTGATGATGCTCGCGGCGGGACCGGGCTCCCGGATCAAACTGGTGGCCGAGGGCGCGGACGCCGACCAGGCCGTGCGCGAGCTTGAGGACCTGATCAACCGGAAGTTTGAGGAAGACTAAACCGGTGTTCGGGTTCCGCCCCACAATGCTCCGCCATGTCTGCACCGCACTTTGACGTCCATTACGTGGCCCACCTGGCCCGCTTGGAACTGACCCCCGAGGAGGAGCGGAAACTCGGCGGACAGTTGGACGCCATTCTCCATTACGTGCAGAAACTGGGCGAGCTCGACGTGACCGGGTTGGAGCCAATGGCCCACGCGGTGCCCCTGGCGAACGTCACCCGGCCGGACGAGGTCCGCCCGTCACTACCCTCGGCCGAGGCCCTCCGCAACGCCCCGGCTCAGGCCAGTGGCCTGTTCACCGTACCGAAGATTGTGGAGTAGCGTCGCCCCGGTCGCTTCCCCCGCGCATGAACCAAGAAATCGCTTTCACCGAGTGTCCGGTGGCTGAACGGCCCTGCGCCCGCCAGGCCCCTGAAAGAGCATTGGCGATGGTCGTCGGTCCCGGCAGCAACGCAGTCAGCGACCTCCGGCGCAAGGCCCGCGACATTCACCGGCCATGCCCCACCGCCTGACCATTGGCGAGCTGACCGCGCGGCTGGCGCGGCGAGAGCTTTCGGCTCGCGAGGCCACGCAGGCGTGCCTCGACCAAACGGCCCGCGTGGACGGGCAACTGCGCGCCTTTGTCCACCAGGATGCCGCACGGGTGCTGGCAGCCGCCGAGGCGGCGGATCGGGAACTGGCCGCCGGCGTCACTCACGCGGAAAAGCCGCTGCTGGGCGTGCCGGTCGCATTGAAGGACGTGATCGCCGTGCGCGGCGAACCGTTGACGTGCGCCTCGAAAATCCTGGCGAACTTCGTCTCGCCCTACGACGCGACGGTCGTTTCCCGGCTCAAGGCAGCGGGGGCGGTGTTGTTGGGCCGGCTCAACATGGACGAGTTCGCGATGGGGAGCTCGACCGAGAACTCCGCCTACGGCTCGACGCGCAACCCGTGGGCTCCAGACCGCACGCCGGGCGGCTCCTCCGGCGGCTCGGCGGCGGCGGTGGCGTCCCACCAGTGCGCGGCCGCCCTGGGGTCGGATACCGGCGGCTCGGTGCGGCAGCCGGCGTCGTTTTGCGGCGTGGTGGGGTTGAAGCCCACCTACGGCCGGGTCTCGCGCTACGGGCTGGTGGCGTACGCGTCGTCCCTCGACCAGATCGGCCCGGTGACCAAGGACGTGCGCGACGCGGCGATCCTGCTCCGGGTCCTGGGCGGGCACGATCCCCTGGACGCCACGAGCCTGCCGGAGCCGCCGCCGGAGTTTCCGCGCCTGGACGGGGACGTGCGCGGGCTGAAGCTCGGGTTGCCCCGCGAGTACGCGCTGGGCGGGTTGGACCCCGAGGTCAAAGCTGCCGTGGACACTGCGCTCCAGACGCTCTGCGGCCTCGGCGCGGAGGTCGTGGATATCTCGCTGCCGCATACCGAGTACGCCATCGCGGCCTACTACATCATCGCCCCGGCCGAGGCCAGCGCCAACCTGGCGCGCTTCGACGGCGTGCGGTACGGGCTGCGGGTGGACGGCGCAGACCCGGTTCAGATGTACGCCCGCACCCGCGGCGCGGGCTTCGGGCCGGAGGTCAAGCGCCGCATCATTCTCGGCACCTACGTTCTGAGCAGCGGTTACTACGACGCCTATTACCTGCGCGCCCAAAAGGTGCGCACCCTCATCCGGCGGGACTTTCAGCGCGCCTTCGAGACAGTGGACGCGATCGTTACCCCCACGGCGCCGACCGCGGCCTATCGCCTCGGCGAAAAGGCCGACGATCCGTTGCAGATGTACCTGGGCGACGTCTTCACCGTGGGGTGCAACCTGGCCGGGCTCTGTGGCTTGAGCGTGCCGTGCGGATTCACGACCGCGCCGAAACTGCCGATTGGCCTCCAACTGCTCGGCCCGCCGCTGGGGGAAGCCACGATCCTGCGCCTGGCCCATGCGTACGAGCAGGCGACGTCTTGGCATCGCGAGCAGCCGCCGGGCGTGTGAACCGCCGGGCGGGTCCGGCTTCCCGGCGCGCCGTTCCCTCGCTACTTTGCGGCCGTGGAAGTCCGCTACCAGCTTCGCCGGGCGACGCTCGACGACCTGACCCCGCTCAAAGCCCTTTGGGAGGTCGCGCGTCAACCCGTGACCGCATGGGAGAAACGCTTGACGCAATTCCAGATCGTCGAGCGCCCCGACGGGGTCCTGTGCGGCGCCTTTGGTTTCCGGGCGGTCGGGTTTCACGGGTTGGTGTTTGGCGACGCGTTTCACTCCCGGCAGCAGGCGGCGGATTGTCAGCCGGCGGTGTGGGCGCGCCTGGAGGCGCTCTGCCGGACCCAGGGAGTCGCCCGGCTCTGGCTCCGGGGCGAGCCCGATCCGGCGTGGCGGGAACGGGGTTTTCGGCCGGCGGAACCTCGCGAACTTCAGCGGCTCCCGCCCGACTTCGCCGCGGACGGCCGGGGGCCGTGGTGGACGCTGGTCGTGCGGGATGAAGAGCTGCTGGACGCGGCGCTCAAGCGGGAGTTGGGGGAGTATCAGGCGGAAGAACTGGCGCGGCGGGAGCGGCTCCAGCGCAGCGCCACGGCGCTCCGGTGGGTGGCCTTGCTGATCGCGTTGGCCATCTTTGCCGCCGCCATGATCCTGCTGTTCACCCTGTCCGGTCCGGGCCCTCGGCGGCCGTAAGCGGGCCGAGGGACGGCCAAAACCGCCTTGACCCGGGACGCCGCAGCCCGGACGCTCCCGGTCATCCGAATGACGCAACGCCGTGACCAAAGGAGGCGGTTTCGCATCCCGGCCGGCGCTTGCGCAGGCGCGCCGCGGGACTTCGCCCAGTCCGACCGGGAGCCAGTTCTCCCGCCGCGGCTCCCAGTTCTATGAACGGTCCAAACCAACTCACGGCGGTTAAACACAACGGCAACGGCGCTCACGGAACCGACGTCGCTCCCCGGATGGGCGCCGCCGTCGCCGGGTCCCCGGCGGGCCGGAGCGGCGACGGCGCGCTGCGGCTGCTGGACAAGGTCCGCGGCTTCAAGAACGCCAACCAGGTGCGCAGCCTCGGCCTGTACCCGTACTTCCGGATGATTTCCTCGGCGCAGGACACGGAGGTGATCATTGATGGCCGGAAGGTGTTGATGCTCGGCTCCAACAGCTACCTGGGGCTCACCAACGATCCCCGCATCAAGGAGGCGGTGCATGCGGCGGTGACCAAGTACGGCTCGGGTTGCGCGGGCTCCCGCTTCCTCAATGGCACGCTCGACATCCACATCGAACTGGAGCGCGAGCTGGCCGCGCTGATGAACAAGGAGGCCGTCCTCCTCTACAGCACGGGATTTCAGGTCAACCTGGGTGTCATCAGCGCCCTGGTGGGCCGGGGCGAATACGTCATCGGCGACAAGAGCAACCACGCTTCGATCGTGGAGGGCTGCCAGCTCACCCAGGGGAAGTTCGTCCGCTTCTCCCATCGGGACATGGCGGCGCTCGAAAATCGCCTCCAGCAAATCGAGCCCGAAGCCGGCAAGTTGATTGTCGTGGACGGTGTTTTTAGCATGGAGGGCGACATCATTCAGTTGCCCGAGCTTTGCCGGCTGGCGCGGGCGTATCGCGCCGTGGTGATGGTGGATGATGCGCATTCCATCGGCGTGCTCGGCCGGAATGGCTCCGGCACGGCGGACCATTTCGGCCTGACGGATCAGGTCCACCTGATCATGGGCACGTTCAGCAAATCGCTGGCGAGTCTGGGCGGGTTCATTGCGTCCGATTTCGCGACGATTGACTATCTCAAGCACCATTCGCGGGCGCTGATTTTCAGCGCCAGTATGAGCCCGGCCAACGCCGCGGCCTGTCTGGCGGCCGTGAAGATCATGAAGGCCGAGCCCGAGCGCATCGCCCGGTTGTGGCGCAATACCGAGCGCATGAAACAGGGGTTGTTGAGCCTCGGCTTCGACCTCGGCGCCTCCCAAACGCCCATCCTGCCCGTGTACATCCGCGACCTCATGCGCACCTTCCGCTTCTGCAAACGGCTCGAAGAGGAGGGCGTGTTTGTGAACCCGGTGGTGTCGCCCGGCGTGCCGCC
Source organism: uncultured Verrucomicrobiota bacterium (assembly GCA_964396005.1). Classification (GTDB taxonomy): domain Bacteria; phylum Verrucomicrobiota; class Verrucomicrobiia; order Limisphaerales; family J093; genus JADJWF01. The sequence goes on from CAYNCT010000002.1 coordinate 9,854, forward strand.
CGGCTGCGAATTGATCCGCATCAGCCTCATGGCCACCCACACCGACGAGCAGATTGATTTCGCGCTGGAGAAGCTGGCGAAGATCGGGCGCGAACTCGGCACGCTTTAATCTCGCCGGCCACCCCGGCGGCTCCTCCTTCCGCCGCTCTTCGGATGAACGTCCTGCTCACCGGTGCCAGCGGCTTCGTGGGCAGCCACATTCTCGACCTCCTGGTCGCGCGCAGCCTGAGCGTCGCGGTCCTGCTGCGTCCGACCAGCCGCCGCCGCTTCCTTGAGCCGCATCGCGACCGCGTAACGATCGTCGAAGGCGCCCTCTCGGACCCGGCCAGCCTGGCGGCGGCCCTGCCGGGCATCACGCACGTCATCCACTGCGCCGGCGCGACGAAGGCCGTCCACGCTGACGAGTTGTACCGGGTGAATCGCGACGGCACGCGCCATCTGGTGGCTGCCATCAATGCCCGCGGGACAGCCGTGCAACGGCTGGTTCACATCTCCAGCCTGGCGGTCTCCGGTCCGGGCACCGTGGCCGCGCCGGCCCGCGAGGATGCGCCGCCGGCCCCCGTCTCCGAGTACGGCCGCAGCAAGCTGGCGGCGGAACGCGAGGTCACGCAGGGCTGCCGCGTGCCTTACGTCATTCTCCGGCCGGGCGGCGTGTTTGGACCGCGCGATGTCGAGTTCCTGCCGTTGTTCCGGGCGGCACGGTGGCGGCTGGTCCCGGCCTTCGGCGGCGGCCGGCAGGAGTTGAGTTTGGTCTTCGCGCGGGACCTGGCCGCGGTGGTCCTGGCGGCCCTCGAACGGGATTTACCCCCGGGGCTGGTCTGTCAGGTGGCATCCGCTGAGGTCGTCACGGCCCGCCAATTAACTGCCGAAATCGCCGCCGTCATGGGGCGCCGCGTTTGGAACCTGCCGTTGCCCAGGGCGCTCCTGCCGGCGCTCTGCGGAGCGGCCGCGATGGCCGCCCGTTGGACGGGCCGCCCGAGCATCCTCGCCCACGGGAAGCGCCACGAACTGACCGCCCCCGGCTGGGTGGCGGACGTGTCCACGTTGCGCCGTGTCCTGGGGCTGGACTGCCCCAGGCCGTTGCGGGCGGGCCTCGCGGAAACCTTTCGCTGGTATCGCGACGCGGGCTGGCTGTAGCGCGTCGTCCGCGACCCGGGCGCCGGTCGGACAGCCGAGGGACCGCGGGCCAAGCTCAACTTCCAGGTGAGGGCTGGTCGGCGGTGCAGCCCGGCGGGCGGCGGACGGAGAGACTCTTTGCTGACACCCTCGGCGAAATGGGGTAAGTCTCCCGCCGTCATCCGAACCCACGCTTTATGAACTGGCTCCAGTCCTGCCTCGCTGCCTCGGCTCTGCTGATCATGGCCCTGCGCGCTGACGGGCCGACGTTGCTGTTTAGCGACCCGTTCGAGGGCCAACTGGCGGCCGGCTGGACGTGGCTGCGCCCGGCGCCGGAGTTTTGGTGCCTGCGCGACGGCGCGCTCGAGATCCGCGTCCAGCCCGGCGACGCCCAGACCGTGAAGAACGCCCTGGTTCGGCCCGCGCCGGATCGCAGCCAGGGCCGGCTCGCCATCGAGGTCACCGTGACGAACCTGCGCCGGCCAATCCAGCAATTCGAGCAGGCAGGGATCACCTGGTATCACAACGGCGAACCGGTCTTCAAACTGGTCAAAGAACTTGTGGACGGGCAGTTGATGATCATCCCCGGTCGCCCGCCGATGACCAACGACACCGTGCAATTCCGGCTCATCGTCAGTGCCGATGCCTGGGAGGCCCAGTTCCGTCCTAGCGCCCAGGGCGAGTTCCAAACCGCCGCCCGGGGGACCCTGCCGCCGCCGGGCAACGACCAGGTCAGCCTCCAGTGCTACCACGGTCCGGCGGATGCGGAGCATTGGATCCGTTTCGACGATTTTCGGATCCTCCGCCTGGAGGATTGACCGGCCGCCAGCCGCCCTGCAACCGGGGCTGCTCGCGCCGCGCCCGGTTGACCGCGAGCCGACGGGCAGACCTTCTTGACCTGTGTCAGGCCGGCACGGAAATCTGCGGCCGCGCCTTCTCCGGGCCGTTGACGGCTGCCCGCCGAGCCCGCGAAAGTGGCGGGGTTGAAAAGGTCATTTCTCCAACGAATGGGGAGCGTGACGGCCGTGCTCGGCCTGGCGGTGGCTTCGGGCGGGCGCCCGGCCTCCGCACAAGCGCAACCGGAGTACGAGTTGCCGCCGATCCGCTACTCGGGGACGGCCGAGAGCAATCGCGTCACCGCCGTGCAGGCGCGGGAGGAGCGCGGGGAACTGAGGCTGCGGGGCCCCAGCGACCGGGAGACGCTGCGGCGCTGCCTCGAGGCTTTCGGCGTTTCCCCGGACTCGCAGGTGCTCGTGTTTTCGAAAACCAGTCTCCAGCGCCAGCGGATTTCCCCCGAGACCCCGCGAGCGATCTATTTCTCGGATGATGCCTATCTCGGCTGGGTGCCGGGAGGACTGTTCGAGGTAACGGTCAGCGATCCCGAGCTGGGGCTGGTGTTTTACTCCGTGGACCCCCGGCAGGGCGCCGCGCCGCTGCGGTTCACGCGGGACAACGACTGCCTCAGTTGCCACGCGGGGCCGCTGACACGGGGCTGGCCGGCCTTGATGGTCCGGTCCGTGTACCCCGACGCCGCCGGCGAGCCGATCTCCCGCGCGGGGAGTTTCCTGACCGGGCACGACAGTCCGCTGCCCGAACGGTGGGGTGGCTGGTATGTCACCGGCCGGCATGGCGGCCCGCCGCACCTGGGCAATGCCATCGCCCGCGACCGCGAGCCGCACGTGGAGCTCGAGCGCCGCGCCGATGGTTCGGTTGCCGCCCTGGCGGCGCTATTTCCGGTCGAACGCTACTTGTCCGGGGAAAGTGATGTGGTGGCGCTGATGGTGCTCGAACATCAGGTGGGCATGCACAACCGGCTGGCGGAGGGCGCGCTGCGGGTGCGGAAGTGGCTGCATTACCAGCACTCGCTTCAAAGGGAACTGGGCCAGCCCGTCTCCGCCGAGCCCACCGGCACGGCGCTGCGTGTCGTTCAGAGCGAGGCGCAGCGCATTGTGGAACACCTGCTGTTCGTGGGCGAAGCGCCGTTGCCCGAAGGCGGCGTCCAGGGCAGCGGCCGCTTCGAGACCGCCTTTCGTCAGAATCGGCGCGCCGATCCTGCCGGGCGCAGCCTCAAGGATTTCGACCTGCGCACGCGGCTGTTCGCCTACCGCTGCAGTCCTTTGATCTACTCGGATGCTTTCGCGTGGCTGCCGCCGGCGCTGAAGGCGGAAGTCTTTCGGCGGCTGGACGCGGTCTTGGTGGCTGAGACGCCCGCGAAGCCCTTTCAGCATCTGCCCGCAGCCGAACGGCAAGCGATCCGGGAAATCCTCCTCGCCACCCAGCCGGACTTCATGGCGGCCGTGGGGGCCGCCTCCGGCGAACGGCGCTGACGGCGGCGCTCCGTGTGCGGGGCCCATCGCGGATGGCTCACACCTCGCACGCAATCCCGACCGAGAGGCTGGAGCGCCGACAGCTTGTCGGCCTGGCGCGCGCGACCGGCAAGATGCCGGCGCTTCGGCCTGTTGGGTGTGGAACAGCCGCGTTAGCGATCGCGGCGGAGGAGGAAGTGCGCGAGGGCATCGAGGGCTGCAGCGCGGCCGCGAAACGGCTGCAACGCGGCAAAAGCGCGGTTCGTGAGCTGGGCGGCGATCTGGCGCGACCGCTCCAGCCCGATGATGGCCGGATAGGTTGCCTTCTGCGCCGCGACATCCTTGCCCGCCGTCTTGCCCAGCATCTCGCTGCTCTGAGTCACATCGAGGATGTCGTCAATGACCTGGAAGGCCAGGCCGACGTGGTGCCCGAAATCGTTGAGGGCCTGCAATTGAACCGGGGTGCAGTTGGCGCTCATGCCGCCCAGTCGGGCCGAGCAGCGTAGCAGGGCTGCCGTCTTGCGCTCGTGGATGTAGCGCAGCTCGCCGGCGGTTACCCGCCGCCCCTCACCCTCGAGGTCCGCCACCTGACCCGCGATCAGTTCCCGCGAGCCCGCTGCGCGCGCGATCTCGAGCAGGATGTCGCGATGCGAGTACCGCGGCCAGGCGCGGCAATGGCCAGCCAGCTCGAAGGCGAGGGTCAAGAGAGCGTCGCCGGCCAGCAGCGCCAGCGCTTCGCCCCGTTTGCGTCCGGCGGCGTCCTCGCCGGTGCGGAACTTCACGTGGCAGGTGGGGTGACCGCGGCGCCAGTCGTCGTCGTCCATGCAGGGCAAGTCGTCGTGAATCAGCGAATAGGTGTGGATGCACTCGATCGCGCAGGCCAGGGGCAGGGCCTCATCCCAGTCTCCGCCGCAGGCGTCGGCGGCCGCCAGGCACAGGGCGGGGCGCAGCCGCTTGCCGCCGGCAAAGAGGGAGTAGCGCATCGCGCGGTGCAGCGTCGTGGGCCGCGCGCGCTCCGAGGGCAGCAACCGATCGAGCGCGCGATTCACGGCGGCGGTCGCGCGCGCCAGATAGGCGGTCAAGTCAAATGGGACTGGCGACGGACGGCGTTGGCCTGGCATGGCGCAAGCATGAAGAACGGGCCGCGCCGCCGGCAAGCTCACTTCGCAGATGGCGTCACCTCGAACACCGCCAAGCACACCTGCGCCCGCTCCGGATCATTGAGGCAGACCGCGCCTTCGGCCAGCCGGGGCACGGGGTCGCCCGCCAGCCGGATGGGCCGCCGCGCGCGCAACTGACTGGCGTATTCGGCGAAACCGGCCGCGCCCGCCGCGGCCGCCTGCGCTCGGTTGACGAGCCGCAGCTCGCCCCGGGAGCCGGGCGCGGTCTGACGCATCAGCTCGACCGTTAGCCGACCGAAGGTGAAGCGCGGGTTTATCTCGACGACCGGCTTCAGGCGGAATGCACCGTCCGGTGTTCGATACACGAACGCGTCCACCCCGACCGGGCCGCGGTAGTCGGCGGCGCGCAGGCCGGCCTCCAGGAGCGCAAATGCCTCCGCGTAGAACCGGTGGAACCGGCGGGCGACATCCGGCGGCCCCGCCAACCGCTCCAGCACCCCGGCCGGCGGGCGGCGATGGTGATGCGACTCGGCCCAATTGCCCTGGAACCGGCCGCGGTAATCATTCCGCAACCCGGTGTACCCCCGGAGCTTCCAGCCGTCCGCCCCGAGTTCGAGCTGGAGCGAGAAGTCCAGCTCCCGCTCCAGCCACGGCTCGACCACCAGCCGTCGCCCCGCGGCGGTGGCTCGTTCCAACCAGCGACGCTGCGGGGCGAGCAGCTCCGGCTCCCAGAGCCGCAGCGCGTTGTGGCCTGCCCAGCCGAAGTCCTGTTTCACGATCACCCGGTGATGTCCCCGGGCCCGGATGGCGGCGATGGCGGCCAGCGCCTCATCCAGCGTCGCGACGACCACGCCCGCTTCGATCACCGGGCACAACCAGGGTTCGTCCGCCCAGGTCCCGTCCGGCCCGAGGTCGGCCGGCCTCGGCTGCAGGAGTAGTTGCCGGAGCAGATTCGCGCTCCAGGCCTTGGAGTACCGTTCCGCGAGGCGGGGATGGAAACTTGACTCGGCGGTCCGCGAGGCGCCCGTCACCTGCGGAAACAAGGGCCGTAGCAGTTCGACACTGTCCGGCCCCCACGCCCAGGGACGGAGTTCGCCCAGCTTGCGACCGGCGAGCGCGGTGACCGCCAGGGTGTCCGGGTCGCCGCTCGCGGCGAATTCCGGCAGCGTGAAACCGGCAGCTTGCAACGAGGCGAGGAATGGCAGCGACGGGCCGTCGGGCACGAGGACCACATCGTCACGGCGGGCGAGGAACTGGGGCAGGTTGGCGAGATCGCACCACAAGGCGCGCTGGCGGAGCGTGGGCTGGAAACCCGGCCCGGCGGCCAGGCGGGCCTCGGTAAACGGATTGAAAAGGTACACGTGGGGCGTGCGGCCCTTGGACTGCGCGTACACTTCGAGTCGGGCGATAAAGTCCGCGTCGAACCCCGCCGCCCGCCGGCCCGCGACATTCACCGCGAACCCTTTGGCGCGCTGGGGAGACAACGGGAAGCGCAGTGCGCGACAGAACGCCTCCCAGTCACTCTCGCCGGGCTGCTTCCAGCGGCGAAACCATTTCAGCCCGTAGGCCACGTGGCCGATCTCGTCGTGGTAGATGCGCTCCAGGAGGCGGGCGGATTCCTGATCGCCGACCTGCGCGAAGCCGCGGGCGAAGTAGCCGGCAAAGTCGAGGTTCGCCTGCTCGAAGGTCAGACAGAGCGTCGCCACATAATCCAAGGGGTTTTCCATCGGCGCCGCGCACCGCCAGAAGAAGCCGCTGACGGGCAGCGCGCCAAACTCCAGGCCGCACGCGCGCATCCGCTCGAGGTACCAGCGCGTGTGTTCCTGCTCGTCTTGCAGCGTTTTGAGTACGCCGCGGCGGAAGGCCGGTGGCGCGTCCGGGAACTTCAGGAGCGCCAGCGCCATCAGCTCGGTCGCCAGCAACTCGTGGTTGGCGAAGAAATGCAGGAGCCGGCCCCGCTCCTGCTCGCGGTCCAGGGCGGCCAGACGCGGAAACTCCGGCCGGGCGGCGCCGGTGTCGCGAATCCTGAGTTCCGCCGGGCGGCCCGGAAGGGCGGGAGTCGCCAGCGGGGCGCCCGGGCGCTCGTCCGTGATGCCCTCCGGCCCGCGAAGCTTCTCCGCGAGAGAGGTGGCAAACAACACGCGCTCGGCGAATTCACGCAGTTCCATGCGACGCCGAAAGGGGTAACATTCCCGCGTCGCGCTGACCAGCGCCGCCGCGGACCGGGGCGCGACGCGGCCGGAACGATTGAATTCAATGCAGGGCGGACGGGCCACTGGCCCGTTCTATCAGAAGCCCGCCCCGACCGTCGAACGCACGAGGCTGCCACTGAAGGCTGTGCGGCTTCCATGCGCGCGGCTGGGCGGCAAGTTGCCGCCCAAAACGGCCAGGTTGGCCGTGTCACCCAAAACCTTCTGCATCCTTCCGGTTCAAGGGGAAGGGTTGATCACCCGGTAGTAACGCTGCGGCTGGTTCGGTGGCGGTCGGTCGGTCACACACATCCGCTCGCCGGTGCCGGGCAGATCGGTGTACAGGGGCAGCCACTCCGGACCCGTGACCTCCGAGCGGTACTCCACGCGGTAGAGCGTGTTGGTCACGGAGGGCCAGCAAATCTCCACTTCCGAGACGCGAATGGACGACTCCCAAGCGGGCATTCGTTCGAGGATCGCCTCCAAGCCGACGTTCCCCTCATGCAGGAAGAATACGCCGCCAGGGCCGACGCTGAACCCAAGGGTATCTCCGGCGGCGAGCGACAGCTTACGGCTGAAGCTGAGTATCTGCCCGTTGGCGGTGATAACTCCGCTGAAGATGGGCTGTCCGTTCAAAAGCACATGAACGTCGGCCTGAATCCAGTTTTGTTGCGCGTAGAACCAGCCCGTCAACCGGTAGCGGTCCGCGGACGGCGCCGTCCAGATCACATGCGCGTAGTCGCGCCCGCTGGTCCCGCAACCGTGCAGGATTAAAGCCCCGGCGTTGAACGTGACATTGCCGTTGTTGTAGTCGCCGCCGGCATTGATCGAGACGGAAGGCGTGAAGCCGTTGCTGTTGCCGGGATCGTCCCAAATCTGCTGCATCCCGTTGTTGACCGCCGGCACATGAAACCGCGGAAACCGCACGGGCGGATGGGTCAAGCCCGGGGACCACGCGTAGTTCCACGGGCCGTTGGGGTTGCTGTTGGTGGAGAAATCCGCCCGCGCGTCCCAGACCTGAGCACGGCCGGCGGCGGCGAACAGAATCAGGCACGCCGGCACCAGAATGCTTGAAGTATTCATAATGAAATGAGGGTTGCACCGGCAACCTTCCCCACCGCCCGTTGGCAGGCAAACGGTTTTTCAATCCATCCAGTGCCCCTAATAGGTTCCCGGCCACCTCAACTTGCGACCAGCGCCCGGGGCGGGGGGGGCCCTCCGCCAATCGCATCCGGGACCCGGGCGGGCTGATGCCACCCCCGGCCGCTTCCCTCCTGAATGCGGTCCGGCCCGTCACGCTCGGGACGACCGCGCGGCGCACATTTGACTCGCCCGCGCGTCGGGATGATGACAGCTTCGAACTCGGGCTGCGTCCCGACCGCTGGATGGCCGAGAAACCCAAATCGCTGAAAGGGCAATTGCTGCTAGACGGCGGCAATCTCACGGGTTCTTGGTTTCATCGGACCGTTGTCCTGATCTGCGACCACGATGAGAAGGGGGCGTTTGGGCTGGTGCTCAACCGGGAAAGCGGGCGCAAGGCGGGCGAGGCGATCATCGAGGATCTGCCCGAGCCGGTGCGTGAACTGGCCGTGTTTATCGGCGGGCCGGTCCAGCCGGGAGCGATGAGTTTCCTGTACACCGACGACTACCTGCCGGATGGAAACGTGCTGCCGAACGTCGGTCTCAGCCACTCCCTCGAGGACCTGATCGCGATCGGGGACTCCTACTCGCCGACCCAGAAAATCCGGCTCTTCGCCGGTTACGCGGGATGGGCGCCCGGCCAGTTGGAGAACGAGTTGAAGCGGAGGTCCTGGGTTACCTTTCCCGCCACGCCCGCCCTCATTTTCCCGGCCGATCCGGGGCGTCTGTGGCAGGAAATCCTCTCGCAAATGGACTGGCGCTATCGCCTGCTGGCGCAGTCGCCCGACGACCTCTCGCGGAACTGAAGGCGCCCCGCCGAACCGCAACCGCCTGGCATCTGGCCCCTGGCCAGCAACCTCAGCGGTAACGAAGCAGTTGGAGTGGGGAGCACGCCCGCCCCGGGCGCAGCGGGCCGCTTCACGCGGCCCGCTCGTGCGGACGAGATGTTTTCACCATTGGGTGCATCCTCGTGCGCTCGGGCTCGGCGCGAAGGCGCGTCGAAGCACAGCCCGGGCGGCTGTACTCCCCGAGCATTTCAACTGAATCGGTCCGGCTCAGGTCTTTGCGGGGCGAATCTCGTTCGCTTGCAAACTGTCGTGCGGCAGCCCGCAATCCGGAGGCTTTCAACGGGATTCGGCGCGGCTGGCAAGCCACGGAAACCGATGAGGTACGGGGGCGGCCCTAAGGAGGCCGAACCGCCCGGACTGGGGAAGGCCCAACCCGTTAAGGTCGCGCGTTCCTGGGGTAACGGTTTGACTTGGATTCCTTGGCTTTCTACCATGTTGCTTATGCTGGCTGCCGAACCCAAGGCGGCAGGAGCTGCTCTTGCCGATCCGCTTAACCCCGCCGGCGCCCCCGCTTGGAAAGCGATTGTGGCGCCCGTTGAGCCGTTTCTCCGCACGGTGGCCGAACGGTTGGCGGAGCAGGTGGCGGAATTCGAGCCGGAGGTGGCGGCCCACGCCCGCTACGCCTTGATGAGTCAGGGCAAGCAGCTCCGCCCGGCGCTGGTCGGCCTGAGCGGCGAGGCCACGGGCGGCCTCAACAGCGACCTGGTCACGGCGGCGACCATCATCGAAATGGTCCACCTGGCCACGCTGGTTCACGACGATGTGGTGGATGAAGCAGCCATTCGCCGGCGTCGACCGACGCTCGCGGTGCAGGCGGGCAACACCACGTCGGTCCTGGTGGGCGATTGTCTGTTCGCTCACGCCTTGAAGCTGGCGGCGGGTTTTCCGACGACCGAAGTGTGCCGGGCAGTTTCCACGGCGACCAAGACGGTCTGCACCGGGGAGATCATCCAGAGCCAGCGGCAACACCAGCTCCGCACCTCGCGGGCGGAGTATTTCCGCGTGTTGCGCATGAAGACGGCGGAATTGTTCGCCGTGTCGTGCGAACTGGGCGCCCACCTTAGCGGGGGCTCGCCGGGTGATCGACAGGTGCTCCGGGACTTCGGCATGGCCCTGGGGACGGCGTATCAGGTTTACGACGACTGCCTGGACGTGTTCGGGAGCGAGGCACGGGCGGGCAAGTCGCTTCGCACCGACCTGGTCGGCGGCAAGCCCACGTTGCCCGTGATTGTGGCCTGGGAGCGGGCCACGCCCGACGAGCGCCGATTTCTTGAGCGGATGGTCGCGGCGTGGGACCCCGGCTTCATGCGGCCGCTGGTGGAGCTTTTCGAGCGCACGCAGGCCCTGCCGGAGGCGCGCGCCGTGATTCGATCCCTGTGCTCCTCGGCCCAGGCGGCGTTGCGAGTCCTGCCGCGAAGCGTCGGGCGGGAGCGACTCGCGGCGGCGGCGGAGTACATCGCTCACCAAACCGACGACCTCGGGGTCTAGGTTGGCCAGCGATGTCCGCGGACATGGTCAGCCCGCCTGAGAAGTCGGCACCCGCTCCGACTGCCCCGCCCGATTTTGACGAGCTGGAACTCCTCCGCCGGGCACAGGCGGGGGAGTTGGGCGCCTACGACGCGCTGGTCCGGCACCACCAGCCCCGGGTGTACGCCGCGGTGTACCACATGACCTCGAACCACGAGGACGCCAACGACCTGACCCAGGAGGCGTTCATCAAGGCGTTCCGGGTGCTGTACACGTTCAAGGGAGACTCCAGCTTTGGGACGTGGGTGTACCGCATCGCCGTCAATCGCACCCTTAATTTTCTCAAGGCGCGACGCAATCGGCAGGCCGACCTCAGCCTGAACGACCTGGACTTCAGTGCCGAAAACGATCCCGACGTGGTGGCCTTTGTGTCGGAGCACACCCCGCACCGGGACGCCACCCTGAGTGAGCTGCAACAAAGATTGAACGCGGCCATGCAGAAACTGTCAGAAAGGCATCGGTTGGTAGTGACGATGCACGACATTCAAGGCATGACGCATGAGGAAATCGCCCAGGTTCTGGGCTGCAACGTCGGAACCGTGCGCTCACGCCTGTTTTACGCGCGGCAGCAGTTGCAGGGGCTGCTGTCCGATTACCTGAAGGGTTGAAGACGGTATGAATTCGCAAGATCAAGAATTTCAGGCGCTGCGGCGCTTGTTGGCGCTGAAGCGACACGAGCAGCCGCCGCCGGGCTATTTCGACCGGCTGGCCGGCTCGATTCGCGCGCAACTCGCCGCCGAGCAGGCCAGCGAATCATGGTGGTCGCGGCTCTTCACCCGCTGGGAAATCCGGCCCGCGTGGGCCGGAGCTTTCGCCGCCTCGGTGGCGGCCATGTACGTCGTGAGTGTGGGGCTTTCGAAGCACCCTGAAATGGCGGGCCTGCCGGAGGCGCCGGCCACCTGGGCGCTGGGAAGCCAGGGTGTTCAGCCGGGGCCAGCCGGATGGCTGCCGGGCGTGCCCGCCGGTTGGATGGCGGGAGTGGAAGATACTTTCACGCCGAAGCTCGGGTCGTTTTCTTCGGCGTCGAATCGCGAGCACACCGGGGAGTGGGTGCTCCCGGCGGGGTTCAGTGTGGGTCAGCCGTAGGGACTTGGTTGGTGGGTAGGGCGCCGGAATTTGCCGCCGGCGCTCCGAAATTGTTGTTTGTTTGGGTCGGGGCGGGCGTCGAAAGACGCTCGCCCTTCGACTTTCTGGCGGCGGGCTGCTGCCGGCCCCACTCCTTGGCCCGTCTTCCGTCGCTGGCGGCCGGCCGGCGGGAGGCCATTCGTTAGGGCGGGGAAGCCGCGTCGCCCCGGCCCGGGAACTTGTGTTTGCGCGGCCCGTTTTTATGTTCGCCGCATGGACCTGGCCGCCAATCTCGAATCCCTCCGCCGCCGGATCGGCGCGGCGTGCGAACGCGCCGGCCGTGACCCGGCATCCGTGACCTTGGTCGCCGTGAGCAAAGGGCAACCGCCGGCCGTGGTGCGGGCCGCGGCAGAGCTGGGCTTGACGCTCTTCGGCGAGAACAAGGTCCAGGAGGCGAAAGCCAAGATTCCCCTCTGTCCCGGCCGGCTACGCTGGCATCTGATCGGCCACCTGCAGACCAATAAAGCCCGCGACGCCGTTCACTTCTTCGAGCTGATCCACAGCGTGGACAGCCTCCACCTCGCGGAGGAAATCCAGCGCCAGGCGGACAAGGCCGCCAAGTCCGTGGCCGTGCTCATCGAGGTGAACGTGGCCGGCGAAGCCAGCAAGTTTGGCTACCGGCCGGCGGCCTTGCTCCAGGAACTGGCTGCGTTGAACGCGCTGCCGCGCCTGGAAATCCACGGGCTGATGACCCTGGCACCCTGGTCGCCCGATCCGGAACGGGCCCGGCCGCATTTTCGCCGCCTCCGCGAGTTGAAGCAGGAGTGCGAGCAGCGGCTGGGCGCGCCGCTGGCCCACTTGAGCATGGGCATGAGCGGTGATTTCGAGCCGGCGATCGAGGAGGGAGCGACGCTGGTGCGCATTGGCACCGCTCTGTTCGGGGAACGGCCCCGGCCCGCGCCGGCAGAGCCGGGCCCCGACTGACGGGGAGTTTTCGTTTGCCGGGGGGACCGCCGGCGGTACTTTCGCGCCGTGACGGTTGAGACGTTCGCACCCGAGATGACCGAGGCCCTCAAGGCCTTTGACAAGTACATCATCTGCCTGGAGAAGTCGGTCGAAGAGTGCCGGGCCTCGCTGGCCTCCCTAATCGAGAAGGCGATTGCTGCTTACGAGAGCCGCGCGCCCGGCTTGCGGCATGGCATCGCGCTGGACCGGCATCTCACGGTGATTCTCAGTCAAACCGACAGCGAACGGCCGTTGTGCGCGATCTACTTCAACCTGCACACCCCCTACCACAAGCAGGCTGGCAGTCTGGCCGCCCGCCAACGGTCGCGCCAGGCGCCGAACCAGCAGGCGTGACCCCGCTGGCGGTCCCGGCGCGAACCCGCAGGCCACGGGCTGGCGGGGCGAGGCTCGGGCGGGTCGAGCAACCCGACCGGCCGTCGAACGCACCAGGCTGCCGCTGAAGCGAGTGCGACTTCCGTGCGCGTGGCTGGGCGGCAGGTTGCCGCCCAGAACGGCCAAGTTGGCCGTGCCGCCCAATACCCAAGGCAGCGGTCCGGCTAAGCCGGAACGATGCCATTGGAGTGGGGAGCGCGCCCGGCCCGCTTGTGCGGACGAGATGGTTTCACCGTTGGGTGTATCCTCGTGCGCTCGGGTCCGGCGCGGAGGCGCGCCGAACCACAGCCGGCGCGGCTGTGCTCCCCGAACATTTCAATTGAATCGTCGCGGTTTAGTTGAGCCGCACGTCGAGGCAGACCAAATCTTTGCCGGCGCGGCAGTACAAGCGGCCGTTAGCCAGCACGGGTGCCGCCCAGGTGTCCTTGCCCGTCAGCGCCTGGAATCCCGCGACCTCCCGCAACTCCCGGGGCGACGGCTCGACCACCGCGAGGCGCCCCTTGTCGCTGAAGACGATGAAGTGGTCGCCCGCCAGCAGGAGGCTGCCCTTGCCATACTTGGGGCTGGACCAGCGCTCCTCGCCGGTCGCCCAGTCGAGGCACTTGAGCGCGCTTTCGTCGAAGCCGTAGAGGTGGCCGTCCAGAAGCACGCAGGTCGCCACGTGGTTGCGCATGCGCTTGTTCTCCCAAACCACTTTCGCGGCGCCACCGGCGAAGTCCACCAGGGCGCAGCCCTTGTTGTAGCCGGAGGAGATGAACACCTTGCCGTCCTTGACGATGGGCGTCGCGGCATTCACGTCCCAGCTCGTCTTCCAGGGATGGCGCCAGAGTTCCTGGCCGTCGCGGAGAGCGCGGCCGACGATGCCCGCCGCCGAGAAGACCGCCAGGCTGCGCTGGCCGGCGTGGTCGAAGGGTACCAGCGAGGAGTAGCCCACCGGATCGTCACCGGCTTTCCAGACCACCGCGCCGGTGAGCTTGTCCATCGCCACCACCGAGGCACCGGGGCCGCCGGTTTCCACGATGAGCCAGCCGCCTTCAATCAACGGCGAGCCCGAGAAGCCCCAGGTGGGGACTTTCGCCCCGAAATCCTTCACGAATTCCTTCGCCCACCGGACCTTGCCCGTGGCGGCTTCAAGGCAGAACAAATGCCCTTGGCGACTGAGCGAATAAGCCCGGTCGCCGTCCACGGTGGGCGTGACCCGCGGCCCGGGATAGCCGTTGGGATCCTTGGACGAGCAGTCGTACCGGTGTTCCCAAAGCAGCTTGCCGGTCGCGGCGTCGAAGCCGTACACCGAGTCCACTTCCTCAGTGTTGCCCATGGTGTAGAGGCGGCCGTCGGCGACGCTCACGGAAGACCAGCCGACGCCGACCTCGGCTTTCCACAGTGATTTCGGCCCCTCGGGCGGCCACTGCTTGAGCCACTGGTTCTCCTTGGAAATGCCGTCAAAGTTCGCGCCCCGCCAGCGCGGCCAATCGTCGGCCCGGGCGGGAGCGGACAACGAGGCGGCGATCCAGGCGGCGGCAAAGGTGAGGGCGAGGGTTTTCATGGGTGAAGACGGAGTAAACACTTTGGTCATTGGTTGATCCGACACGCCGCGGAAGGTGGCGGGCGGGCGGCCAAAGTCAACGCGACGCCGAGCCCTCAATACAGCAGGTACTTTTCGCGCCGCCGACGGAAGGCCTCCTCCCCCGGCTTCCAGGAAGCCACGATCTCCGCGGCGGATTGCCCCGCTTGCAGGGCCTTGCGCGTGGCATCGGTGCCATTGACCTTGTCGAACATGGAGAAGTTCTTGCCGGCCTTCACCGCCTCGGCGAACAGGTCGCGTTTGCCCACCCGCTTTACGGCGTCCAGGGCGTAGAAATTAATCGCTACCAGCGGCGCGTGCGCGGGGTCGGTGAGGCGGAATCGCACGCCCCTGACCAACTGATTCTGGTACGCGCCGCGGCCGGGCGTGAACTCGACCGGCGTGAAGCGGACGCCTCGCAGCGGGTACGTGGCCAGTTGGCGCGCCAGCGCGTCGCCGTTGAGCCACGGAGCGGCGATGCACTGAAACGGGGAATCCGTGCCGAGGCCCAGGCTCACCCCGCCCAACTCGCCCAGAATGCCGGTGGCCACCAGGTAAAACGCCGCCTCCGGGGTGCGCACGTTGGGCGAGGTGGGGACAAAGGGCAGCCCGGTGTTGCGCCAGGTCATCGTGCGTTTCCAGCCGGTCATGGGCACCACGGTGAGCCGACAGCGGTTGGTAATCCAGCGCTCACCGTTGATCATTCGGGCCAGTTCGCCGCAGGTCAGGCCGTACACGTAGGGAATGTCCCAGCGGCTGACAAAGGTCCGGTAGGCGTCGGTGACCATCGGCCCCTCGACGCGGCGGCCGCCCAGCGGATTAGGGCGGTCCAGGACCACGAACTCGACCCCAGCGGCGCCGCACGCCTCCATCGCCTGGCCCAACGTGCTGATGTACGTGTACGAGCGGACGCCGATGTCCTGCAGGTCGTACACCACCACGTCAATCCCCTTGAGCATGGCCGGCGTGGGCTTGCGGGTGGGGCCGGGACCGTACAGCGAAAACACGGGCAGGCCGGTCCGGGCGTCGGTGCCGTTGGGAAACTCTTTGCCGGCGGGGAGGGAGCCGGTGAGTCCGTGCTCCGGCGCAAGGAGCGCCACCAGCTTCACGCCCGGCGCCGCCCGCAGGGTGTCCAGGGTCGAGCGGCCCCGGGCGTCAACGCCCGTGTGGTTGGTGAGCAGGGCGACGCGTTTGCCGCGCAGCGGCTTGAAGCCCTCGGCCGCCAGCACTTCGCAGCCCAGTTTGACCTGAGCCTGCAGCAGGCACAGCGGCGCGAGGAGCGCGGCGAAAAATCCCGTGCGAATCACGCGCCCAAGGTAGCCGCCGCGCGGCGCACGCGAAAGGCCATCCGGCGGCGGATTGCGACGGCCCGGCCGCACCCCCGCCGGGGCGGGGGATCAATTCACGCGCCGGGTGGTCCGTTCCCAGATCCAGACCAGATCCTTGTTGTTCGGCTGGGGCACGTTCAATTGAAGAGCCTGGCCCTTTCGCAGCGTTGGCGTCGTCCGGGGGTCCTGCCACTTCTTGATCTCGGAGTGGCCGTCGGCGAACGAGAAGCCCGCCGCCCGATTGTGATAGCTCGCCGGGTAATCCGTCATGATCGTCCGGGCCGGATCCGGATAGCCGGGCATCTGCATGACCCAGAAGCCGTCGTTGATGCTGTCCTCGCGCTCGTCCAGCAGCACCCAGGTCATGGCGGGGCCGGGATCCACGAAATCCGACTGCTTGAGATACATGCGCCACTCGGTGCCGCCGAACCAGGTGTGCTTGCCCTCGTTGCCGCCGACCCAGGCGTTCATCGCCAGACTGCGAATGCGGGGGACCACCTGGCCCTGGTACGGGCCGCTGGTGGGACGCACCGTGCTCTTGTCCGCCGGGCACTTGTATGCCCCCACCGCGCCGCCGATGAACGGCCAGATCGCGCCGTGGGCCAGCGTGTTGGTCACATTCCAGTTGGCCTGATTGCCGTTGTTGAAATCGAGGATGCCATGGACCCAGGCGTAGGGATAGAGCGGGTTGCTCCGGTTGTCTTCCACGTAAGCGTAGGGCAGCAAATCCCGGCTGTCGTCCGAGTACATGCGCCACGCCAGCATCAACTGTTTGGTGTTGCTCATGCAGGTGATGCCGGTGGCCTTGGTCTTGGCCTTCGACAGCGCCGGCAGGAGCATCCCGGCCAGAATGGCGATGATCGCAATCACCACCAGCAGTTCGATGAGCGTGAAACCGCCGCGTGCGCGCGGTCCGGTCTCCGGCGTGAGGTGCGTTTTCATAGGTTTGATTCTTGCCGATGGCTTTCGGACACCTCCAGTCAATTACTCCGCGGCCCGTGTGTCAACCATCAGACCAATCGCCTTGCGGCGGGCTTGCCTTGGCGGGCGGCGGGTCGTCAAATGCGCCCATGCGCTTCCAACCCCCTTTTTTCCCCCTGTTCCCCCTGCTCCTCGCCGCGCTGACGTCGCTGCCCGCGCTGCCCGCCCGCTCCGCCGCGTCTGCCGAGGTGAAGCGATTGCTGGCCGACCCGCCGCGCGAGTACGCCACCGCGCCGCTCTGGGTTTGGAACGACCTGCTGACCGAGCGGCAGGTCCGCGAGACGCTGCGCGACCTGGCCGACCAGCGGGTCAAACAGGCCTTCGTGCATCCGCGCCCCGGTCTGATGACCCCGTATCTCGGCGCCGATTGGTTCCGGCTGTGGAAGGTCGCGCTCGAGGAGGCCGCCGCGCTCGACATGAATCTCTGGATCTACGACGAGAACTCCTACCCCAGCGGGTTTGCCGGCGGCTGGGTGCCGGAGTTGATGCCCGAGGCGCGCGGCATGGGCCTGCATTTCCGCGAGAGCACGTCCGCCCCGAGCTGGGAGGAGGGCCTGGTGCGCGTATTCCGGCTGGGCGAGCCGGCGGCCGCGCCGCTGGACGTGACCGAAGCCGTGCGCCGCGGAGAGGCGCTGCCGGCGGGACGCTATCTCGCGGCGCTGATTCAGCGGGCCGGCAACTCGACCTGGCACGGCGGCCGCAGCTACGTGAACCTGCTGACGCCGGGCGTGACGGAGAAGTTCATCGAGGTCACCTTGGAAGCCTACAAGCGCGACATCGGCAATCAGTTTGGGCGGCGGGTGCCCGGCGTGTTCACTGACGAGCCGAACATCCGGCCAGCCGCCGGTCTTCCCTGGTGCCCGGACCTGCCCGGACAGTTTCAGAAGCGCTGGGGCTATGACCTCCTGGCGCACCTGCCCGGCCTCAACCAGGAGATCGGGGACTGGCGTCGCCTGCGTCACAACTATTTCCGCCTGCTCAACGAGCTGTTCATCGCGCGCTGGGCCCGCCCCATGTACGAATGGTGCGACCGGAACGGCCTCGAATTCACCGGCCATTACTGGGACCACGAGTGGCCCCATTGCGTCGGGGTGCCGGACAACATGGCCATGGCCGCGTGGCAGCATCGGCCCGGCGTGGACACGCTGATGAACCAGTACGCGGAGCACACGCACGCCCAGTTCGGCAACGTCCGTTACTGCCGCGAGGTCGCGAGCGTGGCCAACCAGCTCGGGCGGAAGCGCACGCTCGTTGAACTCTACGGCGCGGGCGGTTGGGATTTGCGCTTCGAGGACATGAAACGCATCGGCGACTGGCTGCAGGTGCTGGGCATCAACACCATGGACGAACACCTCAGTTTCATCACGATCCGCGGCGCGCGGAAGCGGGATCACCCGCAGAGCTTCAGCTACCATGAACCCTGGTGGGAGGCCTACCACGTGAACGCGCAGTACCTGACGCGCCTCAGTTGCGCGATGTCCCAGGGCGAACAACTCAACCGCGTGCTCGTGCTCGAACCCACCACCACGGCGTGGATGTACCAGGGCAACGAGCCGAAGCTGCGCGAGCTGGGCGACGCGTTTTTCAACCTGCTGCTGGCGCTTGAGGCGGCGCAGATCGAGTACGACCTGGGCTGCGAGGACGTCATCGCTCGCGAGGGCAGGCTCGAGGACGGCCGGTTCCGGGTGGGGCGCCGGCTCTACGATCGGGTCGTGCTCCCGCCGGGCACCGAGAACCTGGACGCTCGGACCTGGGACCTGCTGCGGGCGTTCGCGACCGTTTCGCCCTCAAACCTGTTGGTCGGTGCCGCTCCGGTGCGCCGCGACGGCGGGCTGATCTCCGCAGCCAATTCCGGCGAGGCCTGGCCAACCCAACTGCCCCTTCGCCGGGCGGAAGAACTGGTGACGCTTCTGAGCGACGCGGCGGCGCAGGACGACTTCCACATTACCCGGACGCCGCAGGACCGTGGCATTCTCTTTCATCACCGCCGTCACCTGGCCGACGGCCAGGTGCTGTTGCTGGTCAACACGAGTATCGAGTCGCCCTCCAGCGGCAGCATCGAATCGGGGTTGAAGGGGATCGAAGAGTGGAATCTGCACACGGGAGGCGCCCGGGAGTACCCCTTCGAAGCGACCGGCCGCGGCGTGCGTGCCCACTTCCACCTGCCGCCCTCCGGAAGCCTGCTGCTCTTCTTGTCCGCGGCGCCCCGCAAGGCGGCGCCGGGCGGGGTGGAAACCCGGTCTGCCCTGGCCGCCAGCGGCCCCCTCGAAGTCCGGCGCCTGGAACCGAACGTCCTCACGCTCGATTACGTGGACGTCACCGCTGGCGGGCAGACGCGCCGAGACGAGTATTTCTATGCGGCCAACCAGTTCGTCTGGCAGAAGAACGGAATGGACCGTAACCCGTGGGATAGTGCCGTCCAGTTCAAGGACGAGCTGATCGCGCGGAGCTTTCCCGCCGGTAGCGGCTTCACAGCGAGTTACCGATTCACGATCGAGGGGCCGGTACCCGAGAATCTGGCGATCGTTATCGAGCGCGCCGATCTCTACGACCTCACCTGCAACGGCCAACCGGTGAAACCCCGGCGCGGCGCGTGGTGGCTGGACAGGGCGTTTGGTCGGGTCGAGATCGCCCGGCTGGCCGCCACCGGCGAAAATATCGTCACCCTCACCGCCTCGCCCATGACCGTGTTTCACGAACTGGAGCCGGCCTACCTGTTGGGCGATTTCACGCTCAAGCCGGCGCCGCGCGGTTTCGTGGTCACGGCCGATCGCCCGTTGACGGTGGACACCGGCAAGCCCGAGCTGACCCACGGCCTCCAACCCGACGGCGCCATGTGGTTGAGCGGCGGCATCGGCTTCGAGCCGGGCATCGAAGACCGGGCACCCGCAGTGACCTTCGACCTGGGCGCCGACGTGGAACTGGGCGGGATCCGGATCTGGAACTACAACGAGGCGCACGTCCGCGAGCTCACCGCGCGCGGCGTGGCGCGCCTCGCGATTTCTGCGCGGGGACCGGCCGGCGCTGAGGACCTTGGTGAACTCACCCTCGCGCGCGCGAATGGTCGCGCGGCCCGGCCGCAAACTCTCGCCATCGCGCCCCGGCGCCCCGTGCGCACGGTCGAGTTCAAAGTGTTGAGCAACCACGCGGGCGTAACGTTCCCGGCGGACGGCACGCCGGCGGACCACGGCTTTGTGGGGCTGGCGGAGGTGCAGTTTCTGGACCGCGACGGCCGGGCCATCTCCGGCGTCAAGGTCAGCGCTCGGACCAGCGAACTCGCCGCCATGCAGCGTAACGCCAGTCACCTGACTGATGGCAGCGGCCTCGCCGCCCGGATCGGTCTCGGCTGGAACGAGCAGGGCCATCCGTTTTACGCCGCGGGCGTTGGCTACCAACAACGGTTCAAAATCGAGCAGAAGACCGGTCGCTTCGTGGTGTCCGTGCCGCACTGGTACGGCAGCGTGGCGAAGGTGCTGGTGAACGGCGACCTCGCCGGGTACATCGCCGCGCCGCCGTGGGAACTCGACGTGACCGACGAGTTGATCCGCGGTGACAACCGCGTCGAGGTGGTGGTGATCGGCACGCTCCGGAACACGCTGGGGCCCCATCACGGCGGACATGCCCTCGGCAGTGCCTGGCCGGGGATGTTCCAGGCCGGGCCGAAGCCGGGGCCGCCGCCGGGCGACCACTACAGCACCGTGGGCTACGGGATGTTTGCGCCGTTCACGCTCCAGCACGTCAACCAGAACCAGAGCGCGCCGTAAACGGGACGGGTGGTGGCCAGGCCCGGAGGGAAGCCCGGAAAGGGCGTTGTTGCGACCGGCGCGCCTGGTTTCCGCGAACCGGATCCGGCGGTCGCCGACGCGGTGCCCCTACCGCCACATCACCCGCCAGGTCTCCAACGAGACGGCTGCGAGGATGATGCCGCCGCCCACCACGGTGCGAACGGACGGAATCTCTCCCAGGAGAACCGCCGCCGAGATCGCCCCGTAGATGGGCAACAGGGTGGCGATGACCCCGACGCTGCGGGCTTTGAGATGTTGCAGGCTGCGGGTGTAGAGCGTGTGCGGTAACGCCGTAAAGAGCAGCCCCAGCAGCGCCAGTTGCCCCGCCGTTCGCGGCGTCAGCGGTTCGCCCCAGATCAGCGCCACGGGCAGCAACGCTACCGCGCTGGCCGCGAGTTGATAGAAGGTCACCTTGGTGCCGCTGTGACGGGTCACCACCCCCCGGGTCAGCAGGTTGCGTCCCGTGAAGCACGCGGCGGAGAGGACACCGATGAGCACGCCGCGGGTGATGTTGCTGGCGAGCGAGAAGTCCGGCACCAGCACCGCCACCCCCACGAGCACCAGCAGCGCCAGCGCCACGTCCAGCGGGCGCAGGCGCTCCTTGAAGAGCAGCGGCTCCGCCAGCGCGGTCATCACCGGGTAGGTGTGGAGGGACAGAATGCCGATCGCCACGGTGGAGACCTGAATGGCCTCGAAGTACGTCACCCAGTGGGCCGCCATGGCGAGGCCGCCCGCGATCAGCAGCCCAAAATCACGTCGCCCCCCCGGCGCCAGGTCGCCGCCCTGCCAGCGCAGCACCAGCAGCAGCGCTCCGGCCGCCACCACCGACCGCAGGGCCGTGATTTGGAACGCGGGCAGCGGAATCCACTTGGCGAAGAGCGCCGTGCCGGCCCAGAGCAGGACGGCGGCGTTCAGTTCGAGGAGACTCTGGCGGCGAGCGGTCATGCGGCGCGGGCTTTGCCTGTGCGACGCGGCGACAGTCCGGGAATCCCTGCCGGTAACGCAAGCGCGGGATTCCGCCGCGCCGCCGGGACGCGGCCAGCCCCGACCCGCCCGGTCATTCCGCCCGCACCATGCGCAAACCAAACAGTCCGCCGGCGAGGTTGCCGGGATGGGCTTGAAACCGGACTTCCACCCGCGTCTTGCCGCGGGTGAGCGGGTCGGGGAT
Source organism: uncultured Verrucomicrobiota bacterium (assembly GCA_964396005.1). GTDB lineage: Bacteria > Verrucomicrobiota > Verrucomicrobiia > Limisphaerales > J093 > JADJWF01. Next base: position 31,390 of record CAYNCT010000002.1, read on the forward strand.
GGGATACGTGGCATCAAAGAACTGCCCGGGCTGGTGGCTGGCGAGCGTCTGGGTCGCGATCCGCTCCCCGTCCACGAGGATGTCGAACGTCCGGTTGCCGTCGTCCCCGCCCCACCACGTGCAGAGGAGGGCCACGGGCTGGTCGGGCGGCGCGTTCATCTGGTAGCTGAACCAGCCGCGGGCATGGCGCCACCGGCGGTCCTGGTGAGTGCCCGCCGCCATGCCCTCCCCGGCCAGCGCGTGATCCGTCTCGGACTGTTGCTCGCCGATGCCCACGACGTCGGTAGTGGCCCGTTCGAGCGCCTGGCGACGGGCCTCTGCGGCGGCGCGTTCAGCGGCGCGCTGCTGGAATTCGGCGGGCGTCAGCACCCGCCAATAAACCGCGTGGCGCTGGTGATGCAGCCGGTAAAAAGGGATCAGCCGCACGTCGTTCGGCTGCCCAAGGCCGCGCGTTTCGAAGACGAGCGCATCGTCCTGGGCGCGGGCCCACTCGCGGAGCTGAAGGATGGCCTCGCCGAGGACCCCCGCCGACCCGCGAAACTGCGCCGACCCGCGCGGCTGGTTGTCCCGGGTCCACCACTCGTAGAAGTCGCCGTGCCGGGCCACGCGCGCGACCATCGGCTTGAGTTCGCGGTAGGCGTCAGCCATCAGGCCGTGGCGGATGAGTTGCTGGACCATCCGGCCGCCAAACCAGCACCAGTCACCGCCGTTCTGGTACGACCAGGCCTTCATGCCCGGGTTTTGGAACAGCCCGTCCGGGTACGGGGGCTAAACCGTCAGGCCGAGCGAGGCGGCCCCCGCGGCGGCGACATTGGCGCGCATCCGGGCCAGCGCGGCCCGGATCTCCCGCGGCGAGAGCAGGCCGGCCTCGATGGCCACCGCGGTGCCGCCGTGGTAATAGAGGCGGCGCTCGTCAAAGTCGGCCGGGAACGGCGACCCCTCGAGATAGACGTGGGGGATGAACTGGCCGCGGCGGGCGTCCCAGAGATGGCGGCGGACGTTGGCTCGCAGGTCGTCGTGAACGCGCTGCCAACGGGCGCGTTCGGCAGGATCGTTGCCGGCGAGCGCCAGGTAGTCCCGGAGGGCGATGAGCAGCATCGCGTTGTCGTAGATGTCGAGTGCGCGATGCGAGCCGGCGTCGAGTTCGACCCCCCATTCGTGCTCGGGTTGCACGTCGCCCCAGTCCACCGTGGTCGCGCCCCAGATGAGGCCGTGGACCGGATCGAAGCGATGGTTCAGCAAATACTCGAGCGCCCGCCGCAGGCGCGCGCACACGGTCTGGCCGCCGATGCTCTCGCCCAGAAGGGTCCGGTCGCCGGTGGCGTCCACGTACCGGCGAACGGCCTGGATCAGGGACGTTTCCTGGTCGGTCTCGACGGTGTTCTTGTGTGCGAGGAAAGCGTCGGTGAATTCCGACCGCCGGTATCGGTAGCCGGCGCTGGCCTTCGCCACCGGGATGAAGCCGTCCGGAATGTCACCGTCGGCGCCCTGGAACTTGAAGAAGGTGAGCAGGTTCGAGCGGATGACGTCGCGGTGAACGCAGCGGAGGGTCAGGTTGAGGAACGTGTTAAGGTCGCGAATCCACACCTCGCCGTAACCCGAGCCCGCGGTCAGCCCGCTGCCGAGAAGTGTGCGGGCTCGCTCGAGGGCGAAGTCGAAATCCGCATCGGCGAGAATGCGCGCCGCCAGCTCGCGGTCGGCCTTCGAGGCCCGCTGCTTCACCGGCCGGACCTGCTTGAGCCAGTCGGCGGTCGCGGTCACGAACACGGGTGCCTCGGGCGACGGCACGCCGTTGTGATCGGTTTGTCCCCGGAGGTACGGCAAAGGCAGGTCCGCGCGGCCCAGCTCGCCGGCCAGAACGATCGGGCCGTAAAGCAGCGCCACGACTTGCGGATCGTCGGGCAGCGGCTCGGTGCGAAGCGCCATCGGGAAGCGGACCTCGACGAGGTCGCCGTCGCGCCATGCGCGGCGCAGGGTCAGGTAGCCGTCCGGGTCTCGGTTGAGCGGCTGGCGCGCGCCATTGAGCCGGAGTGCAGGGCTGGCCGCGGCCCAGGCGGGATGGCGGATCTTCAACGTGGTCAGGCGCGTCGGATCGCCGCGCAGCCGGAGGCGCACGGTGTCTTCCTCGGGAAAGCGCGTTTCCTGGCGGAGCGTGACGCCGAACTCCTCCGCCCGCAGTTCGGACGAAATGAAGAGGTTCACGAACAGGGTCTCGCGACCGTCGTGGGCGTAGATGGCGCTGGTGAAGCGGCCGGGGTTTTCCATGCCGGTGCCGACGCAGCACCAAAACGAGTCGTGAGGCAACGCGTAGGTTTTGAAGTGCCCCGGCTTGAGGGCCATGAGATACACGTACATGCCGCTGTCCGGATCGAGCGAGGCCACGATGTGGTTGAACAGGGCGCGCTCGTAAAAGTCCATGACGGCGGCGGACGGCTCCCACGCCCACACGTGGCCGGTCAGCTTGAGCATGTTGTAGGTATTGCAGGTCTCCGCGGTGTCGGTTGAAAGGTGTTTTGAGAACTCGGCGGGCGGGAAGAAGTGCTCGTGGTCGCTGTGCCCGCCGATGACATAGGAGCGGTGCCGGGCCACCCGTTCCCAGAAAAACCGGGCCGCGTCGCGATAGCGCGACTCGCCGGTCACCTCGTACTCGCGGGCGGCACCAATCACCTTGGGGATCTGCGTGTTCGCGTGGAGGCCGTCCAGCCGGTCCTCGCCACGGGCAAGCGGCTCGAACACGCGGGCGTGGTCGAAGGCCCGGGCCAACCGCAGGTGGTCCGGATCGCCCGTCACGGCGAAGAGGTTGGCGAGGACTTCGTTCATGCCGCCAAATTCCATGTCCAGCGAGGCCTGCATCTGCTCCGGCGGCAGGCGGTCCACCCGCGTCTTCACCCAGGCCGCCTTCCGGACCAAAACCTGGAGAGCCTGCGCGTTGCCGCAGAGTTGATGCGCGTCGAGCAAGCCCGCCATGATCTTGTGCAGCGTGTACCACGGGGCCCACACCGGCCGCCGGTTTTCCACGCGCTCGATGAACGACTCCGGAAACGCCGAGAGATAGCCCTCAGTGAAACCGGCCCGGGGCGACGCCGCCTGGCATTTGGCGAGTTCAGCGACGATGGCATCGGCCCGGCTCTTGAACTGCGCGTCTCCGGTGCCGGCGTAGGTAAGCGCCAGGGCGGTGAGGTAGTGGCCCAGCGTGTGGCCACGCAATTCGACCTGTGGCGATTCCCAGCCGCCATAGGGCGTCGCCGTCGAGGGCAGTCCGACATTGACCCGGAACGTGTGCAACAGGCGATCGGGGTCGAGGCTCAGGAGATATTGCTCATTGCGTTTCCGGGCTTCCAGAAACGGGCCCTCGAGCAGCCGGACCGCGGTGAGCGGAAACATTTGCGCCGCGGGCGGCGCGGGTGCCCCGGCGAGGCGCGACGCGAGCACCAGCCCGCCGGCGAGGAAGACGGCCAAGCGGCGGGTCAATGATCCCAGCGGGCGGACGGCGAGCGGGGCAGGGCGGGCGGGGGAAGCATCGAACGTCATGCGCCGTTTCTTCCGGAGCCCCCGGGTTCCGGCAAGAAAAATGGCGGGAACGCGCGAACCGTTGCCCGGGGGGATGGTGGTGGGAGAAGGATTCGAACCTTCGTAGGGCGAGGCCCGACAGATTTACAGTCTGTTCCGATTGACCGCTCCGGCATCCCACCGAACCACCCGGGTCGGGCTGGCTTCCGCTTCCGGCAAGTGCGTTCCCTCTCCTTGTGACGGCCCGCACTCGTCGTCGCGGTTGCAACCGCAGGCGAGGCGGTAACCCGACTTGGGCTGCCGCCGTGCGGCGACAGCGGGCGGACTATGCCAACCGCGGTCGTGGCGGCAAGACGATTCCGGGGCCGGCGCGGCCAACGCGCGGCCAATAATCTGCCGAACGGCGCGCGCCGGGACCCGCCAATTGCATCAGCCGCCGCTCACACGTTGAACTTGAACAACAGCACGTCGCCGTCACGCACCACGTAATCGCGCCCCTCGTGCGAATAGCGGCCCGTCTCGCGCGCCTGGGCCACGGAGCCGCACTGAATCAAATCTCCGCAACTCACCCGTTCCGCCTTGATGAAGCCCCGCTCGAAGTCCGTGTGAATCCGGCCGGCCGCCCGGGCCGCGGTGGTGCCCGCCGGCACCGGCCAGGCTCGCACTTCCTTGTCATTGAACGTGAAGAACGTCCGCAGGCCGAGCAGACGGTACACGGCCCGAATCAAAGCTTCGCCCCCGGTCGCGGTCACGCCCACCTCGGCCAGGTACTGCCGCCCTTCCTCCGGGGCCAGATCGGCCAGCTCGCTTTCGAGCGCCGCGCACACCACGACCGTCTCGCAGGCATGGTGCGTTCGCGCGTAGTCCCGCACCGGTGCTACCAACGGATCGGCGTCCGCCCGGACCAGTTGCGACTCCTTCACGTTGGCCGCGAACACGGTTGGCTTGTCGGTCAGCAGCGGACACGTCGCGAGCAGGTCGCGCTCTTCCTTGTGCAGGTCGAGCGTGTTGGCCGGTTTACCGTCTTTCAGATGCCCCTCCAGTCGGTCGAGGGCCCGGCTCTCCGCCAGCGCGTGCGCGTCGTGGCTCTTGACCTCCTTGCTGATCCGGTCCCGCCGCCGCCGAATCGCCTCCAGATCGGCCAGGATCAACTCGGTAGCCACGATCTCGATGTCGCGCACCGGGTCGGGCGCGCCGGTCACATGCGCGATGTCCGGATCCTCGAAACACCGCACCACGTGGACGATCGCGTCCACCTCGCGGATGTGGCTGAGGAACTGGTTGCCCAGGCCTTCGCCCTGCGACGCCCCCTTCACCAGGCCCGCGATGTCCACAAACTCGATCGTCGCGGGAATCCGCTGGCGAATCCGCAGCAGGTCGCCCAGGGCGTCGAGGCGGGCATCCGGCACGGTCACCACGCCCAGATTGGGCTCAATCGTGCAGAAGGGATAATTCGCCGCCGCTGCCTGATGCGACCGGGTGACGGCGTTGAACAGGGTGGACTTGCCCACGTTGGGGAGGCCCACAATTCCGGCTTTGAGCATGGGCGACGATAGGCCGCCCGGGCGGGCCGACGGCAGGAAAAAATGAACCGGGGGCGGCCGTAAAACCGCGCTGCCGCTGCCAGCAGCCCGTTCGGGTGGGCGGCGCGCCGCACATTCCAGTTGTCAAAGCGGGGCCGCTTCTATAGCAGAATGAGGGACGGGTTTTGTCGTGTCGCCGGGCGCGGCCGATGGAGCCCGGGTTCGGGAGCCCTGAGGGCCCGGCCGCCGGCAACCCGCCGGTGGCGGGCGATGAAAAATTGGGTGTCGTGATGGCCAAAGCACGGAACGGAAAAACGATGCGCATCGGTACGAGCAGCAAGTACGACGCGCAGAACTCGGTTTTGAACACCGCTTACGGCGCGCTGGCGGACCTGCGCCGCGAACTGTCCGACTCCAAGGCGGCGGTGGCGGAGCGCAACGAGTTGTTGCAGATGTTCGCCACGTGCGATGACTCGCAGCGCGCCTGGCTGTTGCTGGAAGACTATTTCGCCAAGCTGTCCCTGGCCCGTCGCGATTTTCCCGGCCATCACTGGTGGCCCCGCCTGCTCAAGGCCCGCGGCAAGGGGCGGCTCGAGGAAACGGCGCTGCTCTTTCTCCGCAACAACCGGGCCGTGCCCACGGAGTTGACCGCCTATGCCAACCCGGTCCGGCTGGCCGAGATCGAGCAGGCCGAGCAGGAGCAGAAGCAGGTCGAAGAACTGGAGGAGTGGTTGCTGCCGCCGCCTCCCACCCACCTGGATTCCCCGCGCGCCCATTTGCGGGTCCAGGTCCGCGCCGTGCCGAGCGAAGCCCAGCCGGGGTTTCACGAGCTGGGCATCGAGTTTCTCCTCTACAAGCCGCGCACCGGCGAAAAGGCGAAGACCGTGGCCGACCTGATTGATCACGCCACGCGGGCGGCGCATGAGGAGGAGCTGTTTCCGGCCCGGGACTGGCAGTGCATCATCTGGGTGCGCGACCACTACCGCGAGCGCGACCACAACGATCAGCCGCTGCGGGTCTCCGGGCTGGAGTTGCTGCGGTGGCTGGCCCGCTGGGGCAGCCCCGCGTGGTTGGAATGGGCCGGCACGCCCGACAACGTGGTGTTCACCGGGCAACTGGCCGAGTTGGCGCCCCGCCTGGCCAACGGGGCCGGTGACCTGACCTTCCTCCATCGGCTGCGCCTGCCGTCCGGTGAGGAATTCGACCTGGACGCGGTCAAGTGGTTTGCGGGGCAGCCCTCGCTGGTGGCGGTTCACAACGCCTTCTACCTCCTGCGCAACGCCCCCCCGCCGTCGCTCCTGGGCAAGTTGGTCCACCAGCCGGGCCTGCCCGTCCGCAAGCTCAGCCACCGGCTGATCGCTCACCTCCGCAAAACGGGCGTCGCCGCCGGTGTTAACTGGGACGACATCTGCGTCGCCCACCCGGCCCGGCCGCAGTTCATGTTCGAGCTGGAAGCCGACACCATTCGCCTGCGCCTGCGGGCGGTGAGCGACCGGGATGGCAGCCGCTGGCAATGGAACGGCCACGAGTGGCAGCCCGCTGACGATCCGCCCCGCCTGCAGACCAAGCCGGAAATTATCGAAGACGCCCGGCTCGACAAGGCCATCCTCTGGCTGCGGCGGCTGGATTGGTTCACCCCGGAGCCGGGGCTGTGGGTGGGCGACGCCAGCGACAACTTCCTGGGCCTGCTGGCAGCGGCCTGGCCGGACCGGCCGTCGGAGGCAGACTACCTCGCCAACCCCGCCTTCCAGCGGCTGTTCATGGCGCCGCGCCAGTTGAAGCCCAAGCTGATCGTGCAGGGCAGCGGCATTGACTGGCTGTCCGTCTCGGCCGAATGGGAGCAGGAAGGGCTCAAACTATCCGCCGCCGACCTCGAGCGTCTGGCCACCGCCACCTCGCGGTTTGTCAAACTTCCCGACAGCGGCTGGGTGGAGCTGGACCTGCGGTCCGTGCAGGCCGCGCACGAGACGATGGCTGATCTCGGCCTCGAGGGGCTTTCGCCGCTCGGCCAGAAGGTGGACCTGATCCAGGCAGCGGCGCTCGGCGAGGAAGGGCTCAAGCGATTTGCCGACCTGCCGGAGGCGCGAGCACTGCGCCAGCGCATCGCTGATTTTAAAGGCGTGGCCAAGGTCCCACTGCCGGCCATGGTCAACGCCGAGCTCCGCCCCTACCAGAAAGAAGGCTACGACTTCCTCTGCCACCTCGCCCGCATCAAGCTGGGCGGAATCCTCGCCGACGACATGGGCCTTGGAAAGACGCTGCAAACGCTGGCGTGGCTGGCCTGGCTCAAGGAACGCCACCCGAAGAAGGCCCGCCCCGCGCTGGTCATTTGCCCTGCGTCGGTCCTCCACAACTGGCGGCGCGAGGCCGAGAAATTCACCCCCGGTCTCAAAGTGCTCGTGCTGGAGAGCGGCCCGGCGCGCCACAACCTGCGCAAGCAGATTCCCCAGTTCGACCTGATCGTCACCAACTACGCGCTGCTCCGCCGCGACCTCGAGGCGCTGCAGAAGTTCGAGTTCCGTGCCGTGGTGCTGGATGAGGCCCAGTTCATCAAGAACCCCACCGCGCAGGTCAGCCAGAGCGTCAAGCAGCTTCGGGCGGAGCACCGGCTGGCCCTCACGGGGACCCCCCTCGAAAACCGCCTGTTGGACCTCTGGAGCATCGTGGACTTTGTCCAGCCCGGTTATCTGGGAAATCAGCAGCAGTTTCACGATCACTACGAGCCGACCGGACCGGACGCCGAGTTCGCCCAGCGCATGGCCCGCCGCAAGCTGTCCGCCAAACTGCGGCCGCTCTTGTTGCGCCGCCTCAAAAAGCAGGTCGCGCGCGATTTGCCGGACCGCATCGAGGAACGCCGCGACTGCGAACTGGGCGAGCAGCAGCGGCTGCTCTACCTGGCCGAATTGCGCCGCAGCCGCGACAAGGTCATGCAGACCGTGCGCGAAAAAGGCCTCGCCAAGAGCAAACTCCAGGTGCTCGCCGCGCTGACCCGCCTGCGGCAGATCTGCTGTCATCCGTCCCTCGTGGGCAGCGACTCGCCCTCCGGCAAGACGGAAACCCTGTTCGAATTGATCGAGCCGCTGCTCCAGGAGGGCCAGAAAGTCCTCGTCTTCTCGCAGTTCGTGCAGATGCTCCTGCTACTCGAGGCCGAGTGCCGACAGCGGGAGATGCCGACCTACCTGCTCACCGGCGAAACCAAGAATCGCATGGAGGTGGTGCAAGCGTTTCAGCAGGATGAGAAGCCCTCGATCTTCCTGCTCAGTTTGCGTGCGGCCGGCACAGGCCTGAACCTGACCACCGCCAGCTATGTAGTGCTGTACGATCCGTGGTGGAATCCGGCCGTTGAAGCGCAGGCCATTGACCGGTCGCACCGCATTGGCCAGACGCAAACGGTCAATGCCTACCGCCTGATCGCTCCCGGAACGGTCGAGGAGAAGATCTGGGATCTCCAACAGCGCAAGGCGCAAACCATTGCGGATGTCCTCGGCGAAGAAGGCTTCGCCCGCAGTCTAACGGCCACGGACCTGGATTTCTTGTTCGCAGAGGACTGAGCCGCGAGCCCACGCGCCGCCAGGGACGCGGCGGTCCGCGGCAGCCTCGGCGCCTCCAAACCGGAACGCTGCAGTCGGTTTTGGGTGGAACGGCCAACTTGGCCGCTCTGGGCGCAACTGGCCGTCCAGCCGTGCGCACGGAAGCCGCCGCAATTCCGTCGCAGCCCCGTAGATTCGACTGTTGGGCGGGTCGCCCGACAGAATGGGCCAGCGGCCTGTTCCTCGGAGTTTGGCTCAGTTACCCTGCCTTCAATTGAATCGTTCCGGCCTGGATCTACGACGTGCCGGCGCCCACCGATCTCCTCCACGCCGGCCTGCTGCGCCCGCACGGCTTCAACGACGTGGCGGTTGAGAACATCCGCAAACGCAACTCGAACCCGGAACTCCTCTGCGGCGACTTCCACGGCGGCCAGCATCCGGACGTAGGGCGTTTGGGGGACGCCCTGCGGACGTACGATGCGTGTCCCGCGCCGTGCTTGGCGCTCCAGCTTCAGCGTGGGCAGGAAGTGATGGAGCATCTGCCCCAGCGCGCCGGCGCAGAGGGTGTTGATTAAGGGCGTGACGGCGGGGTTGTCATAGCGCTCGTAGCCGAAGTGCTGGCGGACGCCGCGGGTCCTCGGGCTCGGGCTCCGGCTCGGGCCGGACCGTTGTCATAGCGCTCGTAGCCGAAGTGCTGGCGGACGCGCGTCCAGTTGCGCGGCGCGACGTGGGCGTCGTCGTTCTTCGGATACGGACGGGCGCGGGTGAAGAGAACGGGCTTGGGGTGCTGCCCCAGATAGGCGACCGGGTGATGATTGATGAACTCCCCACGGTTGTCGCCGTCCACGCCCCGGAGGACCAACGGAAGGCTCGCCTCCAGGTCGCGGATTGGCGCGACTGTCGCGTGCTGGCTGCGGTTTTCGAGGGTGCGCAGGCCGGCCCAGCACCAGGTCGGGCGCCCGCAGGGGCGGCGGTCCGGCGCGCAGGGCGCGGATGGCGGCCTTGCGGTGGTAGCCGAAGAGGGCGACGGCTTGATCGAGGAGTTGACGTTTGTAACCCGTGCCAGCCGGGATGTGGGAACGCCGCAGTTCGGCCAGCACTTCGCGTTTGGTGTGTTGAGTCATGTCGGGGTGCCTAACGGGCAACAACGACTCTTGGCGCAACCTCCCGTTCACGCCAACCGATCAACCCCGCCCGGGTAACCATCTTTTTTTGGCGCAAATCGGCGTGCGTCCAGCGCGGCGCGCGACCTTGACGCGCCGGGGCCCAGACCGGAAAGTGCCGCCGGTCTTGGCGGCCACCGGACCCTGCGTGGCAAACAGCGGTGGCCGATTGCGCTCGCCGTTGCGCCAAGGATATCGGGACGCGCATGAATACAAGGAAAGCGGCTGGCATTCTCCTCGGTCTGGCAGGTTTCTGTCTTCCCTGGCTGGTAACGTTCCCGGGACTGAGTTTTCCCGGCCACGTCACGTTGGGGGTCTTTCTGCTGGCGGCGGCATTCTGGCTCACCGAACCTGTCCCCATCTACACCACCTCGATGCTCGTGATCTTTCTCGAGGTGTTGCTGCTTAGTGCGGAGGGGCCGTTGTGCCAGTTCGCCCGGCCGCCGGTGGCGCAGCCGGAAGTGGCCGCCGCGGCGCAAACCTTCCGGGTCCCGGTGGGCGCCGTGACCCCGGCGGGGGAGGTCTTCGTAGCCCGGTCCACCGGAACGTTCGACAAGCTGAAGGTGGAGGTCGTGGATCGGCGGGCGGACAGCGCCGAGGTGCGGTCGCCGGCGCTGTCGGCGACGACGCCGGTCCTGACCCGGGCGGATCACTGGCTGGCCCGCTACGCGCCGGCATCGTATCGGACCTTCTTCGCCGCCCTGGCGGACCCGATCATCATCCTGTTCCTCGGCGGGTGCCTGTTGGCCGATGCGTCGGTCAAGTATCGGCTCGACCGGGCGTTGACGCGGCTGTTTCTGCGGCCTTTGGGGACCAACCCGAAACTCATCGTCCTGGGGCTGCTGGTGGCCACCGGCACGTTGTCAGCGTTCATGAGCAACACCGCCACCACGGCGATGATGATGACGGTGGTGTTGCCGCTGCTGGCCGGGCTGGAGGCGGACGATCCGCTCAAGGTGGCCGTGGTGCTGGCCATTCCGATTGGGGCGAACATCGGGGGCATCGCGACGCCCATTGGCACGCCGCCCAACGCCATCGCCCTCGCCGCGCTGACCAAGCAGGGCCTGAGCGTGCCGTTCGTGAAGTGGGTGTTGATGGCGCTGCCCATCGTGGCGGTGACGCTGGTGTTGAGCTGGCTGGTGCTGCTCAAGCTGTTTCGGCCGCGCACGCGGGAACTGCGGATCGAGCTGGGCGGCGCCTTTGACCGCTCGGCGAAGGCGTGGGGACTCTACGTCGTCTTTGGCCTGACGGCCGTGCTGTGGTTCACCGAGAATCAACATGGCATCAGCAGCAACATCATCGCCTTCCTCCCGGTGGTGGCGCTGCCCATGTTCGGGATTGTCGGCAAGAAGGAGATCCACGCGCTGCCGTGGGACGTGTTTTGGTTGATGGCCGGCGGGATTTCCCTCGGCACCGCCATCAAGACCACCGGGCTGGCGGAGTGGATGGTGGGCCGGGTCGAGTGGGGCGCCCTGGGCGGCTTCGCGATCATGGCCGGGCTGGCGCTGCTCTCGTTCCTGCTGGCCAACTTCCTCTCGCACACGGTCACCGTGACGTTGCTCGCGCCCATCGCCGTGAGCGTGGGGGCGGTGGCAGGGGCAACCTCGGGATTCGATCTGACGACCGCGCTGGTGGCTGTGGCCGTGGCGTCCAGCTACGGCATGACCCTGCCGATTTCGACGCCGCCCAACGCCATCGCCATGGGGTCGGGGGTGATCCAGACCCAGCATTTGGTCAAGGCCGGCGGTCTGATCGGGCTGTTGGGCATGGCGCTGGTGCTGGTGATGACACGTTTCCTCTGGCCGTGGTTCGCCCGCTGAGTCACTCTCGTGAAAATCCGATGAAGCCCATTTTCATCCTGTGCATCGAAGACGAGCCGGAGGTGCTCGAGGCCGTGCTGCGCGACCTGGCGCCGTTTGAGGCGCGCTTCCCCATCGAGTCCGCGGCCAGCGTCCCGGAGGCCCGCCAGGTGGTGCAGGATATTCTCAAGCGCGGCCGGCTGGGGCTGGTGGTGTGCGATCATATCCTGCCCGGAGAAGACGGCGTCTCGTTCCTGGTGTCGCTGCACCACGACCCCCGGACCGCGGGCGCGCGCAAAGTGCTGTTGACCGCCCAAGCCGGTCTGGCCGACACGGTGAAAGCCGTGAATCAGGCGGACTTGAACCATTACGTGGCGAAACCCTGGCGGCGGGAAGAACTCCACGCGGTGGTGCGGCAGCTACTCACCGAGTTCGTGCTGCAGCACGAAACCGATCTCTACCCCTATCTGACGGTGCTGGATGCGGCGCGGCTGGGCGAACGCATCCGGCAGAACCCGCTGCCCGCCGACGAATAGCGCGCCGGGGTCCGCTCGGCGCGCGCCCGCCGCCCTCCTTCCCGTGGTCACGATTCCCATTCGTCCGCTGGAGAAGATCCGCGACGCGCTGGCTTCGATGCCCGAAACGGAGAGCGAGGATGTCGCCTTTGCCGCAGGCGAGATCCTCATGCGGGAAGGGGACAAGCACGAGCGCATCTCGCTGGTCATTCAGGGCGAGATCGAACTGACCAAGCAGTCGGCGGACGGCGGCGAATACGCGGTCGGCACGTTGCGTCCCGGCCAGTTTCTCGGCGTGTTGCTGCTGAGTTCCGGCGGCACCTCCTTCCTGACCGCGCGCGCGCGCACCTCGGGGCGCCTGTTGCGCATGCCGCGCGACACGTTCCTGCTGCTGCTCTACAACCTGCCGGGGTTCAATCAAATGGTCGGCCCACTGCTGTTGGGCAACCTGGTCAGCCGGTACCGCCGCGTGGTCGAATTGCATGTGAAGGTGGCCGAGTTGACCGATGCCCTCGCCGCGGAGAAACGGCAATTGCAGGCGACGATCGAACAGCTCGAAGCCACGCGCAATCAGCTCATTCAACAGGAGAAGATGGCCACGCTCGGGCAGCTCGTGGCCGGGATCGCCCACGAAATTAACAACCCCATCGCCTCCCTCTCCCGGGCGGCGGATTCGATGGCCCCCGCGCTGCGCAACTGGCTGGCAGCCCCGCCGCCGGCCGGGGATGGCGAATTGCTCGCCAAGGCGCTGGAGGAGGGCCTCAACCGGCAACCGCTGCAAACCGAGGTCCAGCGACGACGCCTGGCCGAACTGACCACGCGCTTTCCTGACCTGCCCCGCCCGCTGCTGCGTTCGCTGGCGCAGATCGAGCCGGCCGTGTTTGAAGATTTGGTTTTTTACGTGGTCGCGCATCCGACCGTGGAGCGCCGGGAATTGGTGCGCCGGTGGGTCGAGGTCTTCGAGTTGGGAACGCTCGTCCGCACCGTGCGCCTGGCCGCCGCCCGCATCGGCGGCATTGTTCGCAGCCTGAAAGGCTACAGCCGGCAGGACAAGGCGGTCGTGGACGAGGTGGACCTCCGCGAGGGCTTGCGTGACACGCTGGTGCTGCTGGGTTACGCGCTCAAGAAGTACGTGGTTCACGTGGACCTCCCGGCGCTACCGCCCGTGCGCTGCCGGCCGAGCGAGTTGAACCAGGTTTGGACCAACCTCATCACCAACGCCTGCCAGGCCATGGGTGACACCGGGAGCCTGCGGGTCGCCTGCGGGGTGGGCGCTCCGGGATGGGTCTGGGTGCGCGTTCAGGACTCCGGCCCCGGGGTGCCGCCGGAATTGCGCGAGCAAATCTTCGAGAGCGGCTTCTCCACCAAACGGCCGGCCCAGCCGGAGGCGGCGGGGCTTGGGTTGGGGCTGGCCATCGCCCGTGAAATCGTCGAGCACCACGGCGGTCGCATCGAGGTGAGCGACGCCCCCGGAGGCGGAGCCGTCTTCACCGTCCACCTGCCCACCGCCGGTCAGTAAGTCAACTTGACGCCCACGCCGGCCACGCGCCGGTCGTATTCGCGGGCCGGCGTGCCGGGCTCCAGGTTGTCGGCCCATTCCCAGGCAAACCAGGTCTCCGCCGAACAATGCGGGTTGAAGGCGTACTCGAGGCGGGCGTCGGTCTTGAACACCCGATCCCATGTCTTGAGCCCGCGGATCATGTTGTACTCCTGAATCTCGCAGCCCAGCGCCGTCTTGAGCCGCGAGGACAAACGATGCTCGAGGCCGACCGTCAGCCCGAAGTTTTGAAAGCCCGCCCGCCCGGCCGTTGAAGGGAGAAACTGGAGAAACGACTGCCCGCGAAACTGCGTGTTGGTGGCCAGCCGGGCGGTCAGGTTCACCGAGTAGTAGAGCAGCGTGGCCTCCGGTGCCGTGTTCGGCGCGATGGAGGACGGATTGAACTGGTGAAAACTCGGGCCAACCTCGCCGCTGAGTTTGACCCCGGGCAGCAAGGTCGCCGACAGGATGCCTACCACCCGGTGGTAATCGTTCTGATAGGTGTAGGGTTCGGCGTAGGGATGCTGTTCCTGGTCCTGGTGACCAAAGCGGTAGCCCACGCCTCCCTCCCATCCGGGCGCCAGTTTGAGCCCCCACTCCGGTCCGCCCACCACATCCGTGCGATCCATGTAGTTTTGATACACCGCGCCCGGCACCACGCGGCTGGCCGTCATGATGTCCCAAATTCGGGCATTGAAGACGCCCCGGGCGAACCACCGCGCGTGGTCATAGCGGGCCTCCAGCGGCGACTGCCAGTAGAAGTTCCGCCGGCGGTAACGCACCTCGGGAGCCCCCAGCGCGGGAATGGCCCCCGGATCCGCCAGAGTTCCCCAAATCGGGCCCTCGGGACTGCCGTCGGTGAATTGAGCCCGGACCTGCGCTGACGCCCGCACCCGGGCGTTTTTGCCCTCCAACCGCAGCACTCCGGTGTGCCGCAGGTAAGACTCCTCATCCTGTTCGTGGAAAAACGTGTAGTCCCCGAGATATTGCACACTGGCGGTTCCTGGCCAGTCGCCTTTCCACGGCACGCTGGCCCCCACGACCGGTTGGATCGCCGTGACCCAGGACTCGATGTGATCCACGGCCCCGCGGTCCTGCAGCATGACATTACTGTCAAAGCGCTCACTGATGTTCACCGACAGCGTGGGGCAAAGGGCTGCCGGCTTGGCGAGCGGCGAACTGTCTCCGGCCAATCCGTTCAGGCAGACGCCCATCACCAGCAGGTTCCAAATGGTCTTCATCGTGGCGTACCGGGTCCCCGGGGCATGGCGTACCGGGTGCGGAAAGTGTACCGGAGGGTCCCCCCTTGGAACCGAAGGCGGCGGCAGCCTACCGATTCGTTTCCGAGAGGGCAACCCCCGCCCAACACCAGCGATTTGCCGCCCGCCCTATCGCGCCGGCGCAAAACTCAGGGTGTGCTTAGCCCGGAGATTTCACACCTCGCAGGCAACGCCGACAGACGGGACCGCCGACATCTTGTCGGCGTGGCGCGCGCGACCGTCGAAAGCCGGCAAGCTGCCGGCGCTCCGGCGTGGTGGGCGTGAACCATGCAGGCCAAAGCCTGTCCAGCCCGGGCGGCCGCGGTCGTCACCTAGCCCCGGGGGGGGCTTGATTTGATCCGATCGCGCTTCACGTTGCGGGACGCGTGAGCACCGCCTCCGATGCCATCCAACTCTCGGTTCTGATCCCCGCCTTCAACGAGGAGAAGCTGCTCGGCCGCTGCCTGGCGTCCGTAGCGGAGGCGTCCACCGCCTGGCGGGAGCGCGGCTGGCGGCACGAGGTCATCGTCTGCGACAACAATTCGACCGACGCGACCGCGGACATTGCGCGCGCGCACGGCGCGCTCGTCGTGGCCGAGCCGGTCAACCAGATCGGGCGCGCTCGCAATCGCGCGGCCGCGGCTGCGCGGGGCAGGTGGCTGTTGTTTCTGGATGCCGATTCCTTCCCGACAACGGGGCTGTTTGCCGAGCTGGCCGACGCGCTGGCTGCTGGCGACTGTGTCGGCGGCGGAGCCAATGTGGAGCTGGAGAATTACGCCGGCCGCGGCCGCCACCTGGCGGCGCTGTGGAATCGGCTCAGCCGCTGGACCGGTTGGGCGCCGGGCGGGTTTATATTCTGCGAGGCGGCGGCTTTTCGCCGGCTCGGGGGCTTCAGTCTCGACCTGTACGTTTCGGAAGAAATCGAGTTCAGCCGGCGGCTCAAGCGGCTGGCGCGCGCGCACGGGCGGCGGGTGGTCATCCTGCGCCGTCACCGCCTGCTGACCTCGCCGCGCAAGTTGAGCCTCTACTCGCCGGCCGAGTTCCGGCGGTTCGTGCTGCGCTCGGTCTTCTCCGCCGGACACACTCACCGGCGGCGGGAAGATTGCGCGATCTGGTACGACGGCCGGCGCTGAACCGCCGACCAGGCCGGGCAGTTCCCCGTTGACGCCCCGGCGCGCGCCCCAACATCCTCGTTTCGCCATGCCAACCGTCCAACGCGCGCTGCTCTCGGTGTTCGACAAGACCGGCCTCGTGCCCTTCGCCCAAGCCCTGGCTTCGCGGGGCATTGAGCTGCTCTCCACCGGCGGCACGGCGCGTGTGCTGCGCGAAGCCGGACTGGCGGTGATCGAGCTCGGCGATTTCACGGGTTTTCCGGAGATGTTGGATGGCCGGGTGAAGACCCTGCATCCCAAGGTGCATGGCGGGTTGCTGTACCTCCGCGGGAACGCCCAGCACGAGGCGGCCGTGGCGCGGCACGGCCTCCGGCCGATTGATCTGGTGGTGGTCAATCTGTATCCGTTCGAAGCCACGGTGGCCAAACCCGGCGTGGAGTTGCACGAGGTCATTGAGAACATTGACATCGGCGGGCCCGCCATGCTCCGCAGCGCCGCCAAGAATCACGAGTTCGTCACGGTCGTCTCCGATCCCGCCGACTACGCGGAAGTTGCGGACCAACTGCTGGCCGCCGGCGAAACCACGCTCGCGCTGCGCCGCCGGCTCGCCGCCAAGGTGTACGCCCGGACCGCGGCCTACGATGCCGCCATCGCCGCCCACCTGCCCCGCTTCTTCTCGGCCGCGGAAGGACGTTCGGGACCCGAGCCGACGCCGCCTTCCGCACTGACCCTCCAGGTCCCGCTCGTGCAACGCCTGCGCTACGGCGAGAATCCCCACCAGGCGGCGGCGCTCTACGGGCGCTTCGACGAGTATTTCCGTCAGCGCCAGGGCAAGGCTCTGTCCTACAACAACATTCTGGATCTCACCGCCGCGACGGCGCTGATCACCGAGTTCGCTCACGATCCACCGACGCTTGCCATCCTCAAGCACACCAATCCCTGCGGCGTCGGTCAGGGTGCCAGCCTGCGCGAAGCGTGGGACAAGGCCTTCGCCACGGACCGGCAGGCGCCGTTCGGCGGCATCATCGCCGTCAACCAGCCGCTCGATGCCGCCTGCGCGGAGGCCATCGCCGAGATCTTCAGTGAGGTCATCGTCGCGCCGGCCTACGAGCCCGGGGCGCTGACGGTGTTGGCAGCGAAGAAGAACTTGCGCTTGATCGAGGTCCTCAAATGCCCGGCGTCCGCGGCGGCCTGGGACCTCCGCAGCTTGGGCGCGGATGCGTTTCTCTGGCAGGAGCGCGATCTCAAGACGGTCACCGCCGCCGAACTGCAGATCGTCACCCGACGCCGCCCGACGGAAACCGAGTTGCGGGCGATGTTGTTCGGCTGGCGCGTGGTCAAGCACGTCAAGTCTAACGCCATCGTTTATGCGGCGGCGGACCGCACGCTGGGCGTGGGCGCCGGGCAGATGAGCCGCGTGGACGCCAGTCGCATCGCCGTTTGGAAGGCGGGCGAAGCCGGCCTCTCCCTCCGCGGCAGCGCGGTGTGCAGCGATGCCTTCTTTCCCTTTCCGGACGGACTTATCGCGGCGGCCGAGGCCGGCGCCACAGCGGCCATTCAGCCCGGCGGTTCGGTGCGCGATGCCGACGTTATCGCCGCCGCCAACGAGCGCGGGGTGGCCATGGCCTTTACCGGCATCCGGCATTTCCGCCACTGAGGACCCGCCGCTCACGTGTCGAGCAGAGGCGGTCTTACGGAGCCCGGAGCACTTGATGAACCAGCCGCCTCACCGCCGGGACGACGTCGCGCTCGACCCACGGATGCCGTCGCAGCCACAGCGCGTTCCGCGGGCTGGGATGCGGCAGGGGCACCCACTCCGGCAAATACTCGCGCCACGCAAGCACCGTTGCCGCGAGCGTCTCGCGGCGGCGCGCCCCGAGGTAGTACACCTGCGCGTGCTGGCCGACGAGGAGGGTCAGGCGCACGCGCGGCAGCAGCGCGCGCAAGCGCGGATGCCACCGCGGCGCGCACTCGGGACGCGGGGGCAGGTCCCCGCGGTCACCCTTTCCGGGGTAGCACAAGCCGGTGGGGATAATGGCAATCTGCGCCTCGTCATAAAACGCCTCGCGCGTGAGTCCCAGCCACGTTCGCAGGCGATCTCCGGACGGATCGTTCCACGGAACGCCGGTCTGGTGGACGCGCCGCCCCGGCGCCTGGCCAACGATCAGCAGTCGCGCGCTGGCACTGGCGCGCAACACCGGCCGCGGCGGCAGCGGCAGGTGTGCCGCGCAAACGGTGCAGGCGCGAACTTCGGCGAGCAGACGGGACAGTCGGTCGGGCATCGGCGGCGAGCCTAAGCGAGTCCGGCCCTCCGGGAAAGGCGGGCTTCGGGGCCACCCCGGCGGGCGGCGTGCAAAAGTTGGCTGCTGGATTGCGAGGGAATGGCCGAGGGAGTGATCAAGCCACCGGGGTCGGGGCGCGAGCGCTCGCAGCGCCCGCGAAGAACGGTTGACGTCCTCTGCCCGGTGCGCCCAAGCTGATCCCATATTCGCCACCTCATGAAAACTTCTTTGCCGCGTGCGGAATGGCCCGTTCCCGGCCTGCGAGCGCGTCGGGGCTTCACGCTCATCGAATTACTGGTGGTCATTGCGATCATCGCCATCCTTGCTGGGATGCTGCTGCCTGCCCTCGCGCGCGCGAAGGGTAAGGCGCACCAGACCGCCTGCCTGAACAACATGCGCCAGATCGGTATCGGCACCGTGATGTACCTCCAGGAATACGGGAAATACCCCGGGTGCCTGTTCGCGGGTGGCGGCTTCCGCTATGTCTGGCCGGTCCGGTTGCTGGGGCAGATCGGCACCAACCGAGAGGTCTTCTGGTGTCCCGCCGCGCGACCCGACAGCAGTTGGCGCACGAACGTAAACCGCACCCTCGGCGCACCCTACATGCACGGCCCGGGCCGCGATCCGTGGGGCATTTCCGAGACCGCCCTCTTCTCGCTCGGTTACAACGACTGGGGCGCCTCACCGGCTTTCTCGGACAAGGGGCTGGGCGGCGACGTGGACAATCCGCAGTGGGAGGTCAAGGAGTCCGCGGTGGTCGCCCCCAGCGACATGATCATGCTGGCCGACAGCAAGCCGGGCGACGGCACGTCCGCCAAGCCCGCCCGCGGCCTCTTCGACGGCAACATTGACCCCACCACCCCCGCCGAGTGGCCGTCGAACCGGCACAACCGCCGCACGGTCCTCATGTTCTGCGACGGCCACGCCGAGGCGGCCATCCGCAATGACGTGATCAATCCCAAGAACGACCGCTGGCATCGCCGTTGGAACAACGATAATTCCCTGTTCGGAAACTGGACCGTGGACGCGCGCGAAGCGGCCAAGTTGGACCCGTGACCCCCCGAGCCGCGACGGCCCAATCGTGCAGCGTCGCGGAAAACTCCCCGGCCCGCCGTCGTCAGAGTCTCGCCGCACCTCGCCCCAACTGGCAGCGAAGCGCCTGCGTCCGGTCAAGTTGCGGCGGGCGCTGCCCTGCGGCCGTGGAGCGCCTGCCATCGGCTGGCGAGCACCAGCAAAGCAGGAATCGCGGTCACCCCGAAGAACACCGCGAACTTCGGCCCGCCCACCACCACGAAGAAACCAAAGGCGGCCAAAAGGAGCAGCCCACTCCCGAC
Source organism: uncultured Verrucomicrobiota bacterium (assembly GCA_964396005.1). Classification (GTDB taxonomy): domain Bacteria; phylum Verrucomicrobiota; class Verrucomicrobiia; order Limisphaerales; family J093; genus JADJWF01. The sequence continues at coordinate 50,954 of CAYNCT010000002.1, forward strand.
GACCTCCCATCGCCAGAGGGCCACCAGACCGACGAGCATCAGCAGGTGTAACGCCTGGGTCGCCCATACAAACCAGGGGGGTGTCTGGGGCAGCGGTTTCACAAACCATTCGATCGTGTGCTCCACGAAGAAGCTTCCCCAGAGCAGGAACAAGAGGGCCGCGAGGATCCGTCCGGACCACCGCAGCGCGACGACGGTTTTCGATTCAACAACGGGAGGTTTCATGGATGTCTGGTAGTTGTTCCGGGAGGAACCGCGCCCTCGGCAGCGTCCGTTAATTTCGGATCGCGCCGGGCGTCGGTCGCCCGCGGCGACGGACAGATACCTCCATGTCGGGCCGGAGCGTTAATCGAAAAACCCGCCGCAAACATCCGGCCGGTCAATGGCCGACCCACGTGCGCCCCCTCACCGGTCGCTCAATCTGGCTTTCCCTTTGGCCCCAGGGGCGCGCCGCGCCCGGAACGCCAGCGGGATCCCGTTGGTCAAACCGAGTGGTTCTGGCAGCCAACCGTCGGGGGCGCGCTTGGTCTCCATCCGCCCTCAGTCTGGCTCCGACTCAAGGCGCCAGACCTGCCGCCCAGGCCGTGCCGCGCCGCAGCAACGTGCCCACCTCCGTGTTATACGACCGCGCATCGTGGCCCAGCGTACAGTGGAACACCCGGCCCCGGCCGTGCTCGCGCACAAACGTCATCGGGTAGTCTTTGCTGTCCACCTTGGACTTCGCCGTGGCCAGGACCCGGATCGGGGCGTCGCCTTCCAGGCACGTATAGAGCTCGTCGAGGGTCTGGAAGTCCTTGAACCCTGCCGTCACGGGATGGTCGGGGTCCGTGATTTTCACCGTGAACGTGCCGTGCGGGTCGTGCTGGCGACCGCCGTTTGGACCGAACCAGGCCCGGCCGGCGAGGTTCTTGAACTCCGGCCATTCGCCATACCACGCCCCGCACGCGAAATGCGTCAGCACCAACCCGCCGCCGTTGGCCACGAAGCGGCGCAGATTCTCGCGCGCCGTCGGACCCGGTCCGGGAACCTCCCAGTTCTGGAAGTGGATAATCACGGCGGCGTAGTTGGTGAGCGCGGCGGAGTCGAGCAGATACGGGTCTTCGATCACGGTGACGGCCAGCCGCCGGTCCTGTTCAAGGTGGCTTCGCAACACCGGGGCCGTCTCGCGCCAAGGGTGACCGGGGTGATCAATGCCCGTCACGAGCAGGACGCGGGAAGGCCGGAAAGCCTCGGCACCGTGTGTCAGAGCGAGCATGGCCGTGACGAGCAGGCAAACGGCAGGCATGGCGCGGCGCACGGAGCGCCGGGTGTCAGACGTGGAGTTCATGCGCGGGAACGTTTCCGATGACCTCGCGAGACGGTCAAGCTCCGACCGGACTGGCGGGCGGTTGATCGGCTGATGTTCGAGATTCCCGCCCCCGGCTGCCAGCCCCGTTCGGAGAGCGCTGGGCAGGGAGCGAAATCATGCGGCAGCCGCCCAGCGGTTTGCCGTCACTGTGATGGGCCGAGAGGAACTCGTGAGCCCTCAATCACCTTGTCACTTGTTTCAACAGTGAGGACTGACTCTCTCACTTTCCCCTTGTCAACGGCAGCATCCTGCCAAATCTGCCACCCACGAACGGCTACAACCTAAATTCAACGACCGAGTTCTCATGTCACAACCAATGCCATCTATGTTGAGGAAGCGTCGTTTTCGCAGGTCGGCTTTGTGGGCCATCCCCCTGTTGGTGGGGGCGAGCGCAAGTGCCCAACCGCTGGATCTCAGCCTTGAAATCGAGGCAGTCTATTGGCCGGGCTACCCGGGCGGCGTCCAATATCGGGCGACCGTTTTTCTCAGCGGCGGAGTCGTTCCGGGCGGGTACGATGGGGTGGGTAGCCTGCTCAGTCCCAATAACGTTTGGGCCGTCGGCGTTAATTCCAGCCAGACTCTGACGTTTAGTTCGCTAGCGGCGCTTAAGACCGGCATGGACGCGGTGGCGCCATGGACAATCACTTTCTTCCCCTCCTCGGGACCGGACTACGTTGCTTCGATCCCGCTGAATATTGACCCGCTGGCCGAGACGGAATTCCCACTCATGAGCATCACCTCGCCTCCCGACGGAGCGGGCGGGGTGTTGCCCACAACTGCACTTCAATGGACTGCGCCGTCAGGATATGGCGATGGACCATTCTACTTGTTGAACACGCCGGCAACGCCGGTCGAACCCGATTACTCGGGAGGTCTGCCGGCGGGAACCACCAGTTATACTCCGCCGGCACCGCTTGGCTCCGGCATGTGGGGTGCCTTGGTCTCCTATACCAAATTAGCGCCGTCCGGAATCGGCTTCCAGGTCGCGCCAGCAGACGCGTCGTTGGTCTCCGCGAGTGGCTTCTTGTTGGACTCCGCCTCCAGTGGGTTCAACGTCATCCCTGAGCCGAGCACTTGGGCGGTGATCACGGGTGGGGCCTTGGCCGTGTTTGGTCTGGTGCGCCGCATCTCGTCAGAACGACGCAGTCAATCCTGAGTCAGCCGACGGAAGCGGTGTTCAGCACGCCACGACCGGCTGCCGAGCACCGCGCATTTCCGGTCTCGCTGGGAGGAAAAGGCTCCTGGTTGGCCAGCCGAGCGTTACTTCAGCCGGCCACGGGTCCATGCCGGGGCGAGACAAGGGGCAGTCCTCACTATTGACACCGCACTGCTTGGCACGTTGTGGGTGATGCCTAACTCAGTCGCTCCTGGGTCGCGGTTCGCTCCACAGTGGCACGTCCCAGCCTCGCACACATTCGGCGACCTCAAATCATCTTCGTTCTTCCCGGCACCGGCACCGGGTAGATGCCGTCGGGGCCGGGTGTGACGGGCGGTTCCATGCCGTCGTGGCAGTCTTCGGGCTTGTTGGTGAGGTAGAAGTCAGAGGCGTTGATTTGCTCCCAGTCCACTTCCTTGCCGGTGTAGCAGGAGACCTGGCCCATCACGGTGGTCATGGTGCTGTCCACGAGGTAATCGCCGTTGTTGATCGGGTTGCCCGACCGGATGGCCGCGAAGAGCCGGTCGTGCTCGATCTGGTACGGATCGAGTTGGTGCGGGTCGTTGCCCGTCGGCCGCCAGCGCCAGGGTTTCTCGCCCTGGATGCGGCAGGCAGTGATGTCGGCGCGCCCCTTGGTGCCCCAGATGAGGCTGGAGGATTCGTCGTAGCAGCCAGTGGTGGTCCGGCAGAAGGCGTAGATGCGAACGTTGTTCGGGAACTCGTAGATCACCGAGTGGTGATCGAAGACGTCGCCGTAGATGGGCTCGGTCATCGAAGAACGCCCGCCCAGGCCGTGGCACTTGATCGGGAGGGCCTCCTTCAGGGCCCAGCGGGCTCGGTCCAGGTTGTGGACGAGCGACTGCGGCACGTCGTCGCCGGAGAGCCAGCGGAAGTGGTACTGCGTGCTGCATTGCCACTCGAGTTCGCTCAGGCCCGGCTTGCGGTCGGTGACGCCGTAGGGCGCCCGGAGGAAGTTTTCCTCGATGCTGACGATGTCGCCAATCTCGCCGTCGTGGATGCGCCTCACGGTCTCGGCGTAGCCGGGGTGGTAGCGGCTGTGCAGGCCGGAGACGATGCTGAGCTTCTTCTCGCGCGCCAGTTCGCAGGCCCGGCGCATCATCTTGACCGTGTAGGGATCAATGCCGTGCGGCTTCTCGACGAACACGTGTCGGCCCGCCTGAATGGCCGCGAGCGACTGGAGCGGATGGAACTTGGCGGCGTTGGCAATGCACACGACGTCGCTCAACTCGATGACGCGTTTGTAGGCATCGAAGCCGGTGAGGCAGTTCGCGTCCGGCACTTGTACGGCATCGGCCCGGCCGGCTTTCGTGAGCTCGGCCGCGATGTGCTGCCGGGCGTTCTTCACGCGGTCCATGAAAATGTCGCAGATGGCGACCAGCCGGGTGCCGGGGTCGGCCTTGAGGGCCTGGGCGCCAGCGCCGGTGTTACGGCCCCCCGCGCCGATCATGCCCACCTTGATCACGTCGCTGCCGGCGGCGTGGGCAAAGCGGCTGACGCTGAGGCTGGCAAGGCTGACCGAGGCGGCCGCCGTGGCGGAGGTTTTGAGGAAGTCGCGGCGTGGAATGGAGCGGAGGTGGGACGTGGTGTTCATGGTTGCGATGCGGACGATGCAGGAATTGACGACGGCTGGGAGAAGGGGATTCAAGGCGGCGCGGCCCTCGCGTATCCGGCCTGGAGGCGGGGGCGGGGACTTCAGGCGTAGTCAAAGTATTCCGCCTCGAAGACGCATCGCTGGATCCACGCCGGAACATCGTCAGGGCGTGGTTCGCGCGCCAAACCGGTGTCCCAGGCCATTCGGGCGACCGCGGCCGCGATGCGGAGCGACACCTCGCGAATTCGGGTCAACGAGGGGTAGATTCGCCCCGCTGCGAGCTCGTCGTCGGTGGTGGCAGCGGCGAGGATTTCGGACGCCGCGAGGAACATGTCGTCCGTGACCCGGCTCGCCCGGCATGCCAGCGCTCCCAAGCCGATGCCGGGGAAGACATAGACATTGTTGCCCTGGCCGGGCACGAGGGTGCGGCCGTTCAGGGTTACCGGCGCGAACGGGCTGCCGCTGGCGAAGATCGCGCGGCCTTCGGTCGCGGTGTAGGCCTCCGCGGCGGTGCATTCCGATCTCGAGGTAGGGTTGGACAGGGCAAAGACGATCGGGCGCGGGTTGAGGGCTGCGAGGGCTGCGAGAACCTCGGGCGTAAAGGCGCGCCCCGCGCCAGCCACGCCGATCAAGGCGGTCGGGCGTAGCGACTGCACGGCGCTGAACAGGTCTGTGAGGGGTTCCGCCGCGTGGGCGTAGGGTCGCTTCTGCGGGCCCAGCGTCGCCAGTCGCGATTGCACGATCAGCCCTTTGGAATCCATGAACCAGCACGCCTGGCGGGCTTGCGCCTCGGGGATTCCCTGCCGTCCGGCCGCGCGCACGAACAGATTCGCGATCCCCAGCCCGGCCTCGCCCGCGCCGTAAAAAAGGAGTCGCTGCGCGGCCAGCGTCTGGCCGGTGAGGCGCAACGCCGCCAACAAGCCGCCCAGCGCCACGCTGGCAGTGCCCTGGATATCGTCATTGAACATGCAGACGCGGTCGCGATAGCGCTCGAGGAGCGCGAAGGCGTTGTGGTTGCCGAAGTCCTCGAACTGGAGGAGCGCATCGGGGAACACCTCTTGCACGCTCTCGACGAACTCCTCCAGGAACGCCTCGTACTCGGGCCCGCGCACACGCCGTTGTCGCAGGCCAATGTACATGGGATCGGCCAGCACTTGCTCGTTGTCCGTGCCCACATCCAGGGTGATGGGCAGACAGTACGAGGGATGCACCCCGGCACAGGCGGTGTACAGCGAGAGTTTGCCGATGGGAATGCCCATGCCCAGGGCGCCGAGGTCACCCAGCCCGAGGATGCGCTCCCCGTCCGTCACGACCACCAGCCGCACATCTTCCATCGGCCAATGCCGCAGGACCTCGCGGATGCGCCCCCGCTCGCGAATGCTGATCCACAGGCCGCGGGGCCGGCGGAAGATGCTGCCGAACTCCAGGCAGGCCTGGCCGACGGTGGGCGTGTAAATCACGGGCATCATCTCTTCGAGATGAGTCAGCAACAGCCGGTAAAACAAGGTCTCGTTGCGCGCCTGGAGTGTGGTCAGCACGATGTACTGATCGAGGTCGTTAGTTTTGCGGCGGAAGATGCCCAGGGCGCTGGCCAGTTGCTCCTCGATCGTAAAGATTCGCGGCGGCAGCAGACCCCGGAGGCCGAGGGCGTCCCGCTCGCGCTCGCTGTAGGCCGTGCCCTTGTTGAGCAGGCTGTTGTTGAGGAGTTGAACGCCCCGGGGAAAGGGCACGTAGCCAGAAGGGGAGATCGGCGCTCGCATCGGACCTTCAGGCTGCGCCGTTTGGCGGCGGGAAGCAAGGGCATCGGCGGCGGTCAAGCTCCGGGTTTCCGGCTCAGAAGAACACGGAGACCGTGATCGCGCCGAACCGGGACTCTGCTTGCTGCGCCTCGAACTCCTTCCCCCAAATCACGTAGGTAAAGGTGGCCTGGAGGTGTTTGAACCAGACCGAGAGCCCCAATTCCGCCGACGCAAAGGCCGGTTCCTTGTCCACGCTGGGACTGTCGCGGAAGGTGCTGCCGTCGAGGGTGAGATTGCGGGCCACGAGGTTGCCGGAGCCGCCGGCAAAGACATACGCTCCGTGCCGCCGGCACTCCGAGCGATCCGTGCCGCACCTGGGAAACGGCAGATTGCCGATGCCGCGCATCAAGGTGGTCCCGAAATCGTCGGGGAGGTTGTTGCCGAAGCGCACCTGCCCGCACACCTGGGCCTGGATGAGGACATTCCCCAACATGCCGCCCACCATGGGAATCGCCTCGGCGCCCCAGCCTCCCGGTTGTCCCAGGATCGGGACGCGGCGGCGATGTTCGTACACCAGATTGAAGATCGGCTCGTTTTCCAACTGGTAATCCCAGCCCCGGGGCAAGGTGCTGCCGACCATTTCATGCACCCAGGTCTGCGCCTCTTCCGCCAGCGACCACGGGCCGACCACGCCGGTGATGAACTTCAGCCCGTGAAACTGGTTGTCGCGGGCGTAGAGGGTGGACACGGCGCCGAACAACATGCCGGCGTAGGGACGGTCTTGCGGGTCGGGCGGGGCCAGACTGATGTCGGCTGGCGTCACAATGACCTGACCCAACTCGTAGCTGGAAATCCGCCGACCCTCGGAGGCGCCAAACCAATCCCAGACGCCGCCCAACCAGCCCCGGCCCTCGTGGGAAAAGGCGAGGGAGATGCCGTTGGAATAATTCTCGTCCCGATCCGCCAGCGCGTCGTTTTCCCAACGCAGGGAAATCGCGCTGCGCGGCTCGCGGGCGGCGGGCAGGACGGGCGGGCGGTCGGTTGCGTCCGCGTCCAGGTCCCCGGAATTCGGGCTCGCGAGAACCACCGCGCCGGACGCGGCGGCGAGCCACAGCAAGAGCCACTGCATACTCATGGTCGAAAATCTACACGCGCGCCGCAGCGTGCCAGCTTTTCCTCCGGTGCACCGTGCGGCGCCGATCCTGGGCCGGGCTGCTGCCCGCCGGCAATTCCCCGCTGGCCGGCCATGCGCCCGCGCTCAAGGACCGAGCCGCGACGCCCTCGAACGTTACAGACCGGTTGCCGGCTCAACTGGCGTGCCGAAGAAGTCGCGGCAAACCCGCGGGCGGTGCGCACGCGAAGAATGCCTTTCCAAGCCGCCGTCAATCCGTAGGCTTCCGCGAACTGCCCGAAACACATGAAGCTGGCCGGTTCAAGCCCGTTTCCGGAAACGCCCGTGCGAGCGCCGTTGGCGCGCCGACGCACGCGCGGCGGCGGTTTCACTTTGATCGAGCTGTTGGTGGTCATCGCGATCATTGCCCTGCTCGCGTCGCTGCTGCTGCCGGTCCTGGGCCGCGCCCGGGCCCGGAGCCAGGTCACTGTCTGCCAAAATCACTTGCGCCAGTTGGGCCTGGCCCTGGTGCTGTACGCGGATGATTTCCGCGGCGTCCTTCCGCCCCGGACGGATCAGCAGCGCTGGCCCACGCAACTCAAGCCGTTCTACCGCGACCTGCGGATTCTGACCTGTCCCGCCGACGCGCCCAAGATTCAGCGGTCCACCGCCGCGCCGGTCCGGGAGCCGCAACCGGACGCGGCCCGGCGGAGCTTCATCATCAACGGCTGGAACGACTACTTCCTCGACGTGCTCAAGCTCCCGTTCAGTGGCATTGGCGGCCGGAGCATTCCGGAAAGCGCGATCACCCAGCCGGCGCAGACGATTGTTTTTGGCGAGAAGGTGACGGGCTCAAATCACTTCTACATGGACTGCTTTGAGGGGCAGGGAAACGACGTGGACCAGATCGAGCGGGCCCGCCATCTGGCCAGCGGCCGGCCACCCACCGCCGGTTACTCGAACTACGCGTTTGCCGACGGCAGCGCGCGGCTGGTCAAGCGCGGCCAACTGCTCTACCCGCTCAATCTTTGGATGGTCACCGACCACTGGCGCGCCCACCGCGTCTTCAGCAAGTAGCCGGGAGCCGGCCGCCCGTTGTCGCCGGTCGGCCTGCCGCGGGCGGAACCGGTCCCGGGGCGCGGCTTTGACTCCGCGGCGGGTTTGCTTACAGTCCGCCGCGATGCGCCTCGTCAAGGTTCCTCTCGGGGAACGGAGTTACTCGATCCGAATCGGCGCCGGGTTGCTGCCCCAACTCGGCGCAGCGTGCGCGCGGCTGAAACTGGGGCGGCGGTGCGCGATCATCGCCGACACGAATGTGGCCCCGCGGTTCGCGGCAAGGGCGCAAGCGGCTCTGGAGGCGGCCGGATTCCAACCGGTGTTGCTCACCGTGCCCGCGGGTGAGACGGCCAAAAGCCTGGCCACGGTGCGGCGGTGCTACGATCAACTGGCGGCCGCCCGGCTGGAGCGCCGGTCATTTGTGGTGGCGCTGGGCGGCGGCGTCGTGGGCGATCTGGCGGGCTTCGTGGCGGCCACGTATCTCCGCGGTGTCCCGTTCGTCCAGGTTCCCACCACGCTGCTCGCGCAAGTGGACAGTTCCGTGGGGGGCAAGGTGGGCGTGAACTTGCGCGCCGGGAAGAATCTCGTGGGCGCGTTCCATCAGCCGCGGGCCGTACTCTGCGATTTGGACACGCTGCGGACGCTGCCGGAGCGCGAGTATCGCGCCGGGCTGGCGGAGGTGCTCAAGTACGGGATCATCCGGGACGCGGCGTTTTTTCTGCGACTCGAGCGCGAGCTGCCGCGCTTGCTGGCGCGCGAGGCCGGGACTCTGGCCGCGGTGGTCGCGCGGTGTTGCGAAATCAAGGCGGCGGTGGTGGGTGAGGACGAAACGGAGTCCGGTCTGCGCGCGATCCTGAACTTCGGCCACACGTTCGGCCACGCACTCGAGGCCGTCTCCCGGTACGGGCGCTATCTGCACGGCGAGGCGATTGCCATTGGCCAGGTCGCCGCCGCGCGGCTTTCCACCGCGCTGCTCGGTTTCCCGGAGGCTGAAGCGGAGCGGATTCGCGCGTGGTTCGCGCGCGCGGGGTTGCCGACCACGCTCCGGCTGAGCGCGGCCGGGCAGGCGGCAGTGCTGGACGCCATGCGCCTCGACAAGAAGGTCAGCGGCGGCGAGGTGAAGTTCGTGCTCGCCCGCCGGGTGGGCGAGGTGGTCTGGGGCCAGGCGGTCCCGGACGATTTGATCCGCCGCACGCTGGCGGGGATGCGGGAGTAGCGATGGCTGTCAGCGAAACCATCGTCCGCGAGTTTTTCGAGTCCCACGGGTTCCTCGTCCACCAGCGGCGCAAACATCTCTCGCCCAAGGCGCGGGCGGACGAAGGAATTGACTTCCTGGTGCTTAATCCCCGGCCGGTCAGGGCCGAGGGCGCGTTGCCGTTTGTGTTGACCTCCCCCGATCTGGCGCGCGTGGAGCGGGCGGTGGTGGTGGTGAAAGCGTGGCATACCGAGACGTTCAGCCCGGCGCGGCTGACCGGGACGCCGGAGCTGTTCCGCTTCCTGGAGCCGGCGGTTTTCAAGCGCGCACAGCGGTTTTTCGGCGACGGCCAGCCGCTGACGAAAATCCTGGTCGTGCCCGCCCTGCCTGCCAGCGAGGGAGCGCGAGAGCAGAGCGTCACCCTGCTGCGGGGGAAAGGGGTCGAGGCGGTCATTCCGTTTCGCACGCTGCTGGCCGACCTGATCGCCACCGTCGAGCCCAACCGCAATTACCAGAAATCCGACCTGCTCCAAATCCTGCGGGTGCTCAAGAATTACGACTTTTTCCGCGAGCCGCAGATGGAGTTGTTCAAGCCGCGCCGCCGGGTGCGCGCCGGCCGACGGCGGCCGGTGGCCCAGCCACCCGCGGAGCCCACCGCGCCGGCCTGAGCCGGAACGCAGCATGCGGTTTTTGGTGGAACGGCCAACGTGGCCGTTCTGGGCGGCAACCGGCCGCCCAGCCGGGCGCATGGCAGCCCCACACCCTCAACCGGAACGATGCAGAGCGCGCTCGCCCCGGGCGCGGCGGGCCGCGCCGCGCGGCCTGCTCGGGCCGACGAGATGGTTTCACCCTTGGGCGCATCATCGTGCGCTCGGGTTCGGCGCGACGGTGCGCCGAGCCACGGCCGGGGCGGCTGTGCTCCCGGAGCGTTCCAGTTGAATCCTTCCGGCCTTAGGGCATCCGGAGCGGAACACCACGCGATCCGGGCAGGGCGGTGGTTTCCCCTCGACCGGGGGTCGGCCCCGGCGATCCCGGTTACTTCAGCGCCACGTCGCCGCAGAGGTGGACTTCGAGCCCCAACTCCGCCAGGGCGGCGGCTTTAATGCGGCAGGCGCGGTGGGCCTGCTTTTCGTTGGGCGCGTACACCACCTGGATGTGGTTGGATTTGTGGCGCGCCATCATCTGGTCGCGGGTGATGCCTTTGAGCACAGTGTGCATGATGGGCCACTGCGGGGTGGTCTCGCGCCAGCGGCGCTCGGTTTCCTCCGCGGGCAGCGCCACGACCTCGGCGACGCCCAGGTCAGCATGGAGGCGCTGCTCCATGACGAACACGCGGCTCCACACCACCCAGCCGGGTTTACTGACCCCCTTGAGCGTCCCGCCCCCGAGTCGGAAATACATGGGCGGCTGCCGCTCACTGGACGCGCCGTTCCAACCGCCGACGAAGTGTGCGGGCGGGGCGGCGCCGGAGATTAGCAGCACCCAGACGTAGTCGTTCACCGTGCCCGACCGGTCGGCGTCGCCCCAGCGGACGTCGTGCAGCGTGTTCTCCGGGGCGAAGCCCAACGCGCGCCAGAGCCGGTAGGTGATCAGCCCGTCCAAGCCGGCCCCTTCGTCCACCTCGTTGAAGTGCGGCACCGCCTCGCCGGCGAACAAGACCGCGCCGGTTTGGGGACAGCGCACCGGCGGACGGTCCACGTTGTTCAAAGTGCCTTCCACCAGGTCGCTGGCCGGCGCGAGGTCCTTGAGGCCCTGTTGATACTGGATGCCGATCGCGTCGCACCCGAACTCTGCCGCGAGGCGCACGGCGGCCACGTACATTCGGCACTGCTGGAGAGTTTGCGCCCTGGTGAGTTCGGTTGCCTCGTCCGTGCCCCAGACGAAGCGCAGGCCCTTCTTCAAATACCACGCAAGCACCGCCTCGGCCTCGGCCTCGATCACCGTCCGCATGGCGGCATAAAGCGCCGACTGACTGAGCCGCTCCTTGAAGACCCCGGTAGGGTTCAGCAGCTCGTCGGGCAGAATGGCGTTGTGCATTCCCATGCAACCTTCGTCGAAGACGCCGAGGATTGCCTTGCGCGCCTTGAATTCGCGCGCCCAGCGCCGGCCGAACTGTTCGTCCGCCGGGGGGAGCTTCAGCACGGCCAGGTCGCGCACGTGGCTTTGGTCATGGGTGACCACGCCGGCTTCGAGCCACTGGCGGAGACCGCCCTTGAAGAAGGCGTCGGTGAACTGCTCGCTCCACAGCGTGCTGTAGCGGATGCCCATCTTGGTCAGGGAGCCGTTCAGGTTCAGCATACCCACCAGGCCGGGCCAGGTGCCGGACCAGTTGGCTACCGTGAGGATCGGCCCGCGATGGGTGAAGAGGCCCGGAAGGATGTGCTGGCTGTACTGCCAAACCGACTCGGCCACAATCAACGGTACCTCCGGCGGCACCTCGCGAAACACCTCGAGGCCCATCTTCTGCGAATCAATGAACCCGTGTCGCCGGGCCTTGTCGTAGGGATGCGCCCGCACCACCCGCCAGCCCTCGGCCCGGAGCGCGGCCGTGAGGGCCCGCTCCATCTTTTCCTGCTCCGGCCAGCATTTCTGATTCGCGGAGAGGCGGAGATCGCCATTGGCCACAAGGTACACGGTCCGGGCGGGAGTCGGAGATGCAGTCTTCATAGATCGGCTGGCGACGGACGTTAAGTCGCGGCCCTGCGGGCGCAATCGGAAACCGCAGACCCAAGCCTTCGCGCGCCGAGTGCGCTCAGGAACTGGCGCTGGTGTAGTGGCGCAGCGACCGGCGCCAACCCCACGCGGAGACCGCGAAACACGCCGCCGCCATGCCCAGCAACCGGGCAATTTCCCACGGCGAGTCCAGCTTGTCCGCCAGCAGCTTCACCGGCACGTTGGCCACCAACAGCATGGGAAGCACGAAGGTGAAAGTCACCTTGAACATCCCGGGCCGAAACGCTCCATCCGGCAACCGCGCGAGGTTGAACAGGTTGTAATAGCCCCAGATGATCCCCTGCGCGCGCACGGTCCAGAAGCTCACCGTCGCCAGCAGAAACATCAGCGAGTAGTGGATCAGGACGCCCACCGCGCACAGGGCCGCGAACGCAGCCAGCTCCGCCACCCCGGGCTGCAGGCCAAGCTGGCCGGCCGCATACGCCATCACCGCGACCGCCGACGCGGCGTTGACGAACGCGCCGAGGTCCACGTGCCGCAGCGAGATCACGAAGCGGGTATTGACCGGTAAGAGCAGCAGAAAATCCAGGCGGCCGGTGCGGACCAGTTCCGACAGGTTGGAGCAGTTGGTGAGGAACAGCGCGGTAAAGATCTGTTGGATGAAATGGCTCGCGCCCATCAGCAACACCACCTCCCAGCGGGACCAGGTGGCGATGCGCTCGGTGTGCTGGTAGATCACCGCCACGAAGCAGAGCTGCAGCGCGAACCAGAGCAGCTCGACCACGATCCACAGCAGGAAGTTTGTCTTGAACCCCATCTCGCGCACGATCGAGTTGCGCCACAGCGCGGCATACACGATCGCGTAACGGCGCAGGCGGTCCGTGACGCGGTCCGGCGCGGGGCGGCTGGCGGCAGTTGCTTCCATGCGCGCCTCAGCCCCCCACGGCCGAATACCGGCGAATGCCGCGGTGCCACACCCACCGCGCCAGCGCGTAACTGGCGACCACCCAGCCCGCCTGGATGGCCAGCCCCTGCCACAACTCCGGTCCGGAAACCCGGCCCAGGTACACACTCACCGGGAAGTAAAGCTGGTAGGGAAACGGCGTGAAGTTCAGCGCCGTCAACAGCGCCGGCGGCAGGATGTCGAGGGGAAACAGATGTCCGCCCGCCAGGTACTCGAAGGCGAACAGGATGAAGATGAACGTTGAGACCTCGAGCACCCAAAACGCCAGCAGGGCCATGGTGTACGAGATGAAGAATTGCAGGAGCGCCGTGAGCACCACGGACACGGCGAAGACGGCGGCGGTCAGGCCGTCCGCCGGCAGCAGGAGGAACTCGCGTTGCACCAGCAGAAAAAGGGTCACGGGCACCAGCGCCACGCTGGTGTAGATGATCCGCCCGGCGCTGAACAGGCACAGCCGGTACGTGAGGTAGTCTATCGGTTTGAGCAGGAACTGGCTGATGTTCCCATCCTTGATATCCGCGGCGATCTGCCAGTCATCCTCCGCCACCGCGGTCAACATATCCACCAGGGTGGCGATCAGGTAGTACGACGTCATGCCCGCCAGCGTGTAGCCCGCAACGCTGGCCTGGTCCGGGTTGCTCAGGAAGACCGCGCGCCACAGGTAGATGGTCGCCATCAGCGGGATCAGGCCAAAGCACGCCCGAAACAGGAAGTTCACGCGATAGACCAGCGTGTTCTGAATGCCGATGCCAATGACGTGCCAATACTTTTTCAACGCGCGTTGCAGTGCGACTCCGCGGTTCGGTCGGCTCCTCCGTCGCGCACCGGCCGGGTCGCCGCCCGCCAGGCGCGGCGAACGAAGGATGCCGCCTGCCCAGCGCTGCAGGGTACGGAAAGGCTGCCGGGCGCGCAACCGGGTGGCGCCCGCGCCCCCGCGTGCTGCCGACGGCCCTCGCCGTCGGCCTTGCCTCGTTGCGTAGGTTTCCAAACTACCGTGTCGCCTGCCGGTGCCGCCCCCGTCACGGCAGGCAGGCCGACCTCCAGTCGGTCACGGCGCGCGTTTCGCCCAGCCCCGGCGGATTGGAAACCCGCGATCCAGCAGACCAGAGGTCTGCGCTACGACGCCACGGGTGCGCGCTTGCCGCGACCGACGACGGACTTCGGCATCCGGTTCCGGCATCTGGCATCCGGCGTCTAGCGTCTGGCATCCGGCATCCCGCTTCTCACTCCTCGCTTTTCACTTCTGATTCGGTAGGGCGCCGCTGCGCCGGCGCCGCCCCCCCCGGCCGCGTCGCAGCGCGGCCCTACCGCGCGGTAGCGCATGGGGTGCGGCCGCTTGCTGCCGCATTTTTTTGCGCCGGGTGACACGGCGGACCCGGTCGTCCCGGGTGGCAACCTGCCGCCGACCC
>CAYNCT010000003.1:0-9359 GCA_964396005.1 uncultured Verrucomicrobiota bacterium
TCGGTTCCTAGAGGTCGCCGTAAAACGTCACGCGATGCCAGCCCCACTGGTCCCATTCCCGGAAGAGTTTCTCGAAATTGCCCACGGGTTCGGCGCACAGCTTGGTGCGGCAGGCTCGGTCATCGGGGTCGTTGCCCACCGCCAGCGCCCGATGGAGCAGGATCTGTTGCCGGCCCTGATCGAACTCGAGCGTGGTCGTGAGGTAGCCGGCGGGCAACAGCGAGCGCACGGAAGCGCCCTGGCGGTCCTCGGAATGGGTCAGGATCTCGAACGGATTGGCCGGCCCGGTCGGCCCGAGAGCCCGGCTGGTCGCGACGCAATGCGCGTAGATGATCTGGCGTTTGGAGGCGTCCAGCACCGGGTCCGAGATGTAGCCCGGTCGCCCCCGGGTCAGGATGGAGCCGATGACCATGGTGGCGGCGGAGCGGACATCGCACTCGCACCCGCCGACCAGGCCCTCGTTCAGCAACTGGTGGAATCCCAGGCACGGATACGCGTGAATGTGCCCGCCGTAAAAGCCGCCGAGACAGTTGATCGTGATCGCGTTGGCCTGGTGCCTCCGGAGCAGTTCCTTCTCGGCAAGGTACATCGCCGCCGAGGCTTCGAGGGTCTCGCGCGACACCCCTTCCACCCTGGCCGCCGTCCGCTCCCAGCGGTCGGCAATGGCCCGCGTTTGGTCCCTGTCCGCGTTCTTCCATGCATCGTTCAGTTCGGCGAAGGGCACCTTTTGCACGGGAATCCCGGCCAGGGGCGGTTCGTTGCCGGCACTCTGATCGCGTACGGCCAGCACGCGGGAAGCCTTCATCTGTCGCAAACACTCCTCCGCCGAAACGCAGCGCAGGTAATCCTCCCGAGCGGTCAGGGTGCCCGGCTGGGGCGTCCGCTGTTGACGCAGGCGCGCGGTGGCCGCGACAAACTCGCCCACACTGCCGCCCCGCTGCACCAGCGAAAAACATTTCACGGCCGCGACAAGGTCCTCGAGGTTCGAGGAGGCGATGAACCCCACGTTGGGCGCCTTGTTCCTGAGAAACGCCGCGTTGTACACCAAGAAGCCGCCGCTGCCGCCATATTGAAAGTCCGCGTACAACACCGGCTTGCCGGAAGAGGCAATGGTTTGAACCACCTGGTTCCAGCAATTCATCTGGTACACCAGGTAGCCGTCCACCCGCCCGGAGGCCTGGTCCGCTTCGAGAATCGCCTTCGCCTGTTCGGCGCCGGTGGCCACCGAGGACAGAAACTCAAACCCGGCGCAGCGCGTGGCCAGCTCCCGCTTCACCCGGTCCATCACCGGTCGAAAGTCGAAGCCGACGTTGGGCCAGTCCGGCCCGGCCTGTTGCGGCGCGTGCAGGGCGTAAACGATGCGAATGCGCATCGCCTCCGCCAACGGTTCGGCTGCGCGCAGTGAGGCGGGCGACTTCAGGAAGCTCAAGGCGCCCATCGCCGCAGCACCGCTGCGGGTCAGGAAGCGGCGACGGTTCAGCGGACAGCCAGCGCAGCGGGAAAACGTGAGAGGTTTCATGGGATTCCTTTCAACAGCTTGAGATGGGAGACGAAGCCTGAGCCAGGCCCACGGGCCACTCTCGCGGCAAGGACGCTGGCTTCATGCCGACACGGATACTAAACAACGCTTCTCGCGACAAGCCTGAAGAATTAGGCCCGCTCCGCTCGCGGCCGCGCCGGTCATCCTCCCGGCAGCCGCCGCAAAAGCCACCGAGTCCAGATCCCCGCAGCCCGAGCTCGCTGCAGTCCGGTCGCTTTCGGACTTTTCAGCGCCGGTCGCCGGAGCCATGCTGCCCGCGTCTTTCAACGCCATTGCCCATGCCCCGCAAACTCAGCGCCATCGCCCCGGACTGGTGGGACTACACCACCCTGGACCCGGAGATCATTGAAGCGGTTTCCCGCCTCTCGCCGCGCGACATCGAGCGGCTGTCCCGTCCCGGATTCAGGGTTGTCCTGTACGACACCCTCGAGGACTTCTACCTCGCCGAGGCGCTCGAGTACGTCAACGCCTGGCGGGCCAGCACCGACGACAATCCCGTGGGCATCTGCGGGCCCATCGGCCCCACCGAGCAACTGCCGCTGGTGGCGCGCCTCGTCAACGCGCTGGGACTCGACGTGCGCTCGGGCCATTTCTGGGGCATGGACGAGTGGTTCCTCGACGGAAGCGAGGTGCCGGTGGAGCATCCGCTCTCGTTTGAGCGAGCCGACCGCGAGCTTTGCTTCGACCGGATGGATCGCAAGCTCCGGATCCCGGACAGCCACCTGCATTTTCCCAAGGCCGACACCGCGCCCTATCGTGCCAGTTGGGACGCGGGGATTCGCTGCGCCGTGATGCAGGGCGGCCAGGGCGACGTGAAGCACTGGGCGTTTAACGATCCACCGCCGCGGGCCGGCAAATGGAAACACGAGCCACCACCGCCTGCCGAGTACCGGAAGCTGGCCACCCGCGTGGTCAAGTTGCATCCCCTGACCATCGCCCAGAACGCGCGCACGAGCGGCGGCGGCAACATCGCACTGGTGCCGACGATGGCGATCAGCGTGGGGCCGGTTGAGACCTGGAAGGCGGACAAGGTCTCGATCTGGCAGGCCGGCACGCATGACAATCCCTTCGGCCAACGCCTGACCGCCTACATGATCTCCAAGCGGATCGTGGATACCGCGGTTCCGATGTCCCTGCTGGCCGACCATCCGAACGTGCAGTTCAACTATTACCGCGGCGGCCTCGGAACCTGCGCCGTGGAAATGCACTGACCAGCGTTCCCGCCGCTTCACCGGCGGCCGGCTTCACCCTTGGGGGATTGAGTCGGTTTGAACGGTTTGCCGGGGGGCGAGTTGGTCGGCTTGGTCTTAAAGGCGCCACGGAGGAACCAGTGGCGCTTGAAGCCCTCGATCAACTCGTCCGTGTGCCGCAGCAGGTCGTTAAGGGTGGTCACGAAATTGGTGTTGGCCTGCACCTGGGTGTTCAAGTTGCTGATGATGGTCGCCAGGCCGGCCAGTGGGGCATCCAGTTGGGCGGTGAGTTGCACCAGGTTGGTGTTCACGGTCACCAGCAGGCCGCTGGCGTTGGTGAGCGTGGCGGTCGCGTTCGTCAGGGTGCCGTCGGCGCTCCGCAGCGTGGTGAGGAACTGATCGCGCAAGTCCACCGGCAGCAGCCAGTCGCCAAGCGCGCCGGCCGGGTTGGTCAGGTGCGCGGACACGGCCGTGAGATGGCTCAACAGCGGTCGCGCCTCGACCAGCAGGGCGTCGGCGTTGGCGGTGAGCGCGGCTGAATTGCTGAGCACGCGCGTGAGATCCTGGGTGAGGCTGGCCTCGACCTGGGTCAGCAGGGCGTACACGCGGTCGCTAATCGCCGGCATCTCGTCCGGCGGCAACCACAACGGTTTGGTGGTCGGACCGAAGGGCAGATAGCGGTTGGCCGCGAGGTCCCAAGCCGCGGCAATTTCCTTGGTGGGTCGGCCGCGGTCGGCAACGCGCAGGCGCTCGATACCCTCGCTGGCGGCCCGCTCAAGCGTCGGCCGGCTCAACGGCTCGAGCAGGCGGTTCAGCGGCGGATTGGTGCCGCTGCCCGGCAACACGTCCAGAAACAACAGATTCCTGAAGTCGCCGAGTTTGAGGGCTTCCGCCGGCGTGTATTCGCGGATGGGCCACAGCAGGTGCGTGGGCACATAGTTCGATCCCTTGGTGACTTCGATCGCCCGTTTGCCCAGAAAGTCCGCCGCCGTGACCCGCACGCGCGTCCCCTCGGTATTCAGGTAGCCGAAGTACGGCGCGCGGACGTTGAACTCGACATACACGTTGAAAACGTCCTCCGGCGGCTGGGTGTCAATGCGCGTGATTTCGCCCACCTTGAACCCCCAGAGCGTCACCGGATCCCCGACTGCCAGCCCGGCGCCGCTGTACAAAGTGGTGCAGTAGGTGGCCTTGGTCACAAACCAGCCCTTGCGCTGGCCGGTGTGGTACACGTAGGTGGACAGCCCCGCCAGCAACAGCACCGTCGCCAACAGCACGAACACCCCCACCGCTCGCTCGACGCGGTTGAGCCGGGTGCGGAGTTGGGGCGTCAGGTCTTGCACGGCGGCAGCCTATTCACCGTCGCCCCCCTCGGCCAGTAATTCGAGGAAGACGCGGTCCCGGCAATTCCGGGCCTCTCCCGGCGGCCCGAGCGGGTGGAACCGCCGGTCGCGAATCACCGCGGTCGCGGTAGCCAACCGCAACCACGGACGCAAATCATCGGTCGCGGCAACGACCGCCCGCAGGCCGGGGCCGGGAGTGTCCGGGTGTCGGAGTCGTTCCAGAAAACCCACGATCCAGCGCCTTTCCCGCGCATCCAGTCCGGCGAGCGGGTTGTCCAGAAACAACACCTCCGGCTGCAGCGCCAAAGCGCGGGCGAGGGCCGCCCGCTGCCGGAGATTGCGGGTGAGCTGGCCGGGCCGGGCGTCCGCCACAGCGCCCAAAGCCAGCGTCTCGAGCAACCGCGCCACTTCGTCGGCCACCGCGTCCCAGCCGCGGTTACGGTGGTAGGTCAGCGGCAACCCGACGTTTTGGGCAACCGTGAGATGATCGAACAGCCGGCCGCCATCGGCGAATACAAACCCCAGGCGCCGACGCAGGTCGGTCAGTTCGCTGCTGTTCATCGCCGCGAGGTCGCGGCCCTGCCACAGGACTTGTCCCCCGACCAACGGCAGCAGCCCGGCCGCAGCCATCAGGAGCTGACTCTTGCCGGTTCCGGGCAGGCCGCCCACCACCCAGACATCGCCGCGACCGACGATCCAGTCCACCGCCTCGAGCACGGCCGTCCCGGCGTCGGCGGTGCCGGCGACGCGGACCGCGCGCAATTCCAGGAGAGCTTGGCGGGAGGCAGGGGCCGACATGATCAACCGGCGATGAGGTACACGAGGATGAACAGCGCATCGAGCACCACGAAGGCGATGGTGCTCGCGACCACCGCGACCGTGGTGGTTGGCGCGACATCACTCAGTTGCAGCGGGTACGCAAGCCCCTGGTAGCATGTCACCACGGCGATCACGACGCCGAAACCCGCTGCCTTGAGCGCCAGCAACACGAAATCCAGCCACGTCAGCGCCAGCGCGATTTGACGGAAGTATTCGCCGGGCGTCAGCGGCACATCCTGCACGAAAGCAAACAGGTAGCCGGAACCGAGGGTCGCGAGGATGAAATACACCGTCAGCGCCAGGGTGGCGACCGCCATGCCGATCACGCGCGGCACGACCAGATAATGGACCGGATCTACGCCCAGCGCCTCGAGGGCCTCCACCTCGCCCAGCGCGCGCGCGCTGCCCAGTTCGATCACGGTGCCGGTCCCGACCCGGAGCAGCACCACGAAGGCAGCGACCAGCGGCCCGAGCTCGCGCACCACAGCGGTCACCATGACCGTCCCCACCAGGTCTTGCGCCCCGACCTGTCGCAACAGCGCGACCAACTGGCCGATCACCGCGAAACCCAGCGCGGCGGCCAGGAACAGCACCATCGGCAGCAACCGCAACCCCGCCCGCGCGATCTGTTCACCGATCAGGGGTCGCACGACTGCCGAGGCTGCGGTGGGGCGGGTGAGCATCACTCCCAGGCTGATCAAACCGAACGCCACCAGCCCCCGAGCCGTCCCCACGGCGCGCAGCAGCCACCCGCCCACCGCGACCAGGTAAGAGCGCGGCAGGCCGATGCCGAAGGCCCGAAGCATCCGCGCAACGGAAGGCGACGATGGCGAAGGACCGGCCACAGCGGCAGGCTACCAACGCCGCTGCTTCTGGGCAGCAAACAATTCGCCACGCTGGGAGCCGATCGGCATCCGCGGGCGCGCGCGGGATTTCTCAACCTGCGACTCAGCTTGCGCCGCCCGTTCGTCCGCCCGCCGTGTGCCTGCGGGGCCTCGCCACCTCCAAGACCTCCGCGCCAGAGACCCGGGTCCGCCGGCCTCATCACCTCTGCCCGACCATCGGTGTCCCCTCACCGGGCGCGAAACATCACGCCGGCGCCTCAGTTTCCGGGCGCACGGAAGCCGGCAACTGGCCGCGCGCAACGAGGTCGTGGAGGTCCCGCCGAATGGTTTTGCGGTCCACGCGGAATTCCTCGGCCAGTTGCGAAATATTGGGCCGGCTCGCCGCCCCGCGGAAGCGGCGGATCAACTCCATCTGCCGGGCCAGCCGCTCGGTGAACAGGCGCTCGCGGTCGCCGGATTCGATCCGTTCCGCCTGCTCGAGCGACCGCAACTCGGCCACCGTCTCGGCCAGGCCGCACTCGTCGAGACTGTGCCGCACGGTGCGCAGCAACTCCTCGACGTCCACCGGCTTCTCGATGACATAATGGGCCGAGCCGGGTCCGCTCAGCGCGGCGATCTGGGCGCGAACATCGAGCGTCCCCGACACGACGATCACCGGCACATGCGCCGCAACGGCCTTGAAGCGCGGCAGGAAGTCGAGTCCGCGTTCCCCGCTTTGCAGGACGTGGTCGAGGATGATCAGGTCCGGCAGGCGCTGTTCCACCGCAGCCAGTGCCGCCGTGCCGGTGGCCACAAACGTGACGCGGAACCCCGCCAGCGCCTGCGCGTACAGCCGCACCTGCTGCGGATCATCCTCCACCACCAGAATTGATGCGGCGAACTCCATGCCGGCAGGGTTAGCGCCGCCGCGCGCCGGCGCAAGTGGGCATCCCGCGCCCAGGGCCCGCTTTGCGAATGCGGATCCGGTCAGGCGACCAGGGCTGAAACCTCGAGGCCGAACAAATTCCCTGCCGGCGTCCGTTCCTCATGCTCACCGCTACGAAACGGCCTCAACGGGCCCGACCGCATTCACCCACGGAAGTCGGATGGTTCCCTGGCCCCGGATCGCCCACCGGCAGATACACGCGAAACGCCGTTCCAACGCCCGGTTGGCTGGCCACGTCCAGCCCCCACCCGCTTTGCCTGGCCAGGGTGTAAACCACGGACAGGCCCAGCCCTGTCCCCGGCTGCGCGCCGCCGTGTTTGGTGGTGAAGAACGGCTCGAAGACCCGCGGCAGATGTGCGGGTGCGATCCCCGGCCCGGTGTCCTGCACGCTCAACTCGACACACGGCCCGGAACTGGCCGGCGCGAGCACGCCGGCGGGCGCGCCGGGCACCACGCGGGCGGCCACCGTCAGACTCCCGTTTCCCTGCATCGCCTCGGCCGCATTGACCACGAGGTTCAACAGCATCTGCTCCAGCCGCGCTGCGGAACCCGCCACCGGCGGGCACGCGCTGTCCAACTCCAGCGACAGGGTCAGACCGCTCAGAAACTGCCGGGAGAGCATTCCCATCGTGTCACCGACGACGCGCGCCACGCTGAACGCACCGGCCTCATCGTCCGTGCGCCGGACATAGCCCAGCATCGAGCGCACGAGATCGCGCCCGCGGGCCACCGCCTCTTCGATGGCGGCGAGATTCTCCCGGGTGATGGCGTCGGCCGGCGCGGCCCGGGCGACGAAGTGGTTCGACATGCGGATGACCGAAAGCAGGTTGTTGAAATCGTGCGCGATGCCCGCCGCCAGCGTCCCCAGGGCTTCGAGCTTCTGACTCTGGGCCAGGGCGAGCTGGGTCTCGACCAACGACCGTTGCCGTGCCTCCGCCAGGGTGGCCGCGCGTTCGTAAGCGGCGAGCATCCGGCGTTGCAGCGCAAACACCACCACGCCCGCCAGACACGCCGCCGCGCCGGCCGTCACCGCCAGCGGCGCCCAAAGCCCACCGCCCGCGGCGGGTGGCACGGGCAACCCGCCCGCCCCGCCTGGCAACCTGCCGGACGAAACGGCGGTGACGTCGCTGACGGAGAGCACGGGCCCCGGACTCGGCGACGGTGATTTTGCTCCGCCGGTCGCAACGCCGGGGCTGTCCACCCAATCCAGCCCCTGCCGCAATCCGGGCAAATCCCACGCCACGATCTCGCCATCCTGCTTGGCGGCAAACAACTCGCGGCCATCCGCGCTGAAGGCCAGGCCGTTCACGCCGCTGATCTGCGCGGGAAACGGCGCGCTCAGCGCGGCCAGCAGCCGCCCCGAGTCCGGCTCGTAGAGCCGCACGTCAAAGCGGTTGAACACCACCGCCACAAGCTCGCCGCCGGGCGCGAACGCAAACGTCGCCGGCGCGCCCGCGCCTCCCGCCAGCTCGAGAACCTGCCTGCGGGTGTAGCGGTTGGTTTCATTCCGCTCGAACAGCGCCAGCATCTGCTCCGTCGCCAGGCCGAGCCAGCGTCCGCCCGGACCAAAGCGAGTGTTCAGATGCGTTCCCATCAGCGTCACCGCGTTGGTCGCGCCGAGCCGGACGAGGTGCGCCGCGCCGTTGTGAAACTGCGTGACCAGCGTTTCGCCATCCGCCGCCAGCCGCGCGTAATGCGCCGGCACCGCCACCTCGCGCCGCACGTCGCCGGTCGCAGCGTCGAGCATCACCACCGCCCGATCCGCTGCGCACACCAGCAGCGTCTCGCCGTCCGGCGCCAGCGACACGCTGTTGGCGCGCGTGCCGGGCGCCGTTCGGAAGAAAATTTCCCCGGCCGGGTCGAAATCCGGCCCGCCCGCTTTGGCCGCGTGGAACCGCAACACGCGCTCGCCCTCGCAGGTCCACAGCGCGTCCCCCGTCGCGGCAAACTCCGGCGATACGCCAGGCCACCGCGCCAGTTCGCGTCCGGTGGCAGCGTCGAACAGGGTGACGAAGCGGGCGTTGTCCACCGCCAGCCAGCGGCCGTCGGCGCTGAGCGCCAGGCCGACCGGCGGATGCGGACGCACGGGCAAAGCAGCGACGACGCGGTAAGCCTCACGCGGCCAGACCCGGGCCAGCGTGGCGCGATGGGGCAACGGCCGCAGCGCCACGGCTTGCGGCGGTTCACCTCCAAATCCCTCCAGCAACTGACGCGATTCCGTGAGAAGTCTCCGCCCCGTCAGCGCGTCCCAAAACAGGGTGAAACCATCCCAGCCAGTGCTCACGAGCGCCGTGCCGTCCGGCGTGAATTGGAGAAAGACCACCGTGCTGCCGTGCCCTTCGAGCGGCGCCATGCGCAACGGCTCATCCACGCCTTCCGGGGGCAAGTCCGCCAGCCACACGGCCCCGCTGGTGTCCGCCAGCGCCAGCCGGTTGCCTTGCGGACGCCACGCCAACTGGCTCGGCAACGCGTCCAGTTCCTGCCGCAGCCACAACCGGCCGGAGCGCGTTTCCTCGATCCGCAATTCCCGCCCTGCGACCCCGGCGCGCCAGCGCCCGTCCGGGCTGAACGCGCAGGTCGAAAACGGTTCCAGTGCCCGGACCCGCTCGCCCTCGGGCAAGGACCACAACACCTGCTCCCCCGCGCCGCCCACCGCCAGCCACCGTTCGTCCGGCGAAAACCACAGCGGAGCGGCGG
>CAYNCT010000003.1:9369-62084 GCA_964396005.1 uncultured Verrucomicrobiota bacterium
TCCGAAAGCAGCACCGCGCCATCGGCCACGCGCCAGACTTGGAGCGTGGGAAGTTCGCTGTCGAATCCGACGGCCACCCAGGTGCCGCGCGGACTGAACGCCGCATTGACGACGCGACCGGGAGCGCGGAATTCCCGAATGACGCCGGTCTCGCTGAGACGGTGCAAACCAAGCCCCGGCCCGTCACCTCGGCGGAGATAGTGGCCGGTCGCCGCGCACACAAACAGGTCGCCAGCGACCGCGTTGGTGGGCGCCGCAAGGTCGAGGAGGGCCATTTGGGCCAGCGCCTCCGAACGCAACGCAATTCGCTGAGCCTCAACCAGGCCGGGCGTGCGGGCGAGGTCCGTGACGATGGCGTGGGCGCGTTCGCGCGCACCCGCGCCGCCAGCCAGGCGCAACGCGCGCGCCTCGCTGAGGCGGGCGTTCCACAATTGCGCGTCCGCCTCCGCCCGCGCCGCCTCGGCCCGCCCGGCCTCGGCGTCCGCGCGCACGGCCTGTTCGCTGGCCTGCCGCGCCTGCCACACGACGCCCAGGGTCAGTGCGACCACGCCTGCCATGGCCAGCACCCCGGCCAGGCTGCCGCGGCGGATGGCACGGACCAGCGCGGCGCGTTGCTCCGCGACTTCAGCGGGCGGGGCGTCATTGGGCATGAGCACGGAGACAACTTAGCCCGTGGCGGTCGGCCCAAGGCAAGCGCGGCCTGGGGTGGGCGTCGCTTGCCCATTTTCGGGGAGGACGGCCAGTGGCAATTTCAGTGTCGTATGAAACGCTCGGCATTTGCTTATGGGCTCGCGCCACGGGCAGGGCTGCCGGCGGCGGGTTGGGCCGTCACGCCGCCGGTGCTGCGGAGGTGGCGAGCCGCGGCGGCTGACAAGATTCAGCTATGGCGGCAGCGAACAGAATATTCGCGGCCTCCCCAGCGAGCGGGTCGGCCCTTCGCCTGCGCAGCGGTTGAGCGGCTTCGGCATGACCCGTGACCCGCATCGCGACCGCAAATCACTGCCACTAGCCTGTCTATGATTCACTTCCTAACCAAACCCGATGGTCCGAATCCCGGGCGTGGGATGCAACGCAACTCTCTGCCCCCAAAGGGCGCTTCGGACGCTGGGTCTGACCGTTGCCCCGCCGGCCGTGCTGGTCGCCCGCTGGCCCGCGCACGAAGGTCCGGGACGATCTTGGCGACTGTGCTCCTCGCGTTGCTGGCGGGCGCGTCCGGCTTCGCCCAGCTTCCCCCGCAGCGAAGTACCCAGTACACCGGCGCGGACACATCGCGCGTCGTGTTTCCCCACCGGACCGAATATGACGCCACCACCAACATGACTGTGGAGGCGTGGCTGTTCCTCGGCGCACCGGGCTTCAGCGCCTATACCAACCGCTTTCACACCATCTTGTCTCATAATTGGCGGGAGTCCTTCTGGTTCGGCGTCACCAGCGGCAACCGCCTCCGCTTCTATCGCAGTGGCGGGATCGGCATGTTCAAAGACTCCAGCAACACCGTCCCGCCGCTCCGCTGGACGCATTTGGCAGCCAGCTACGACGGCAGCCGGGTGCGCTTCTTCATCGACGGCCAACCGTCCGGGAGTGAGCCGCTGAGCCACTCTGGCATCAACAAATCGCAGGACTTGGTGCTGGGGAACGACGTTAACGGCGGCGGACTCGGCCTTTTGGGCTACTTGGACGAGGTCCGGCTGTGGTCGGTGGCGCGGACGGAATCGGAGATTGCGCAGCACCGGTTTGCGGAGCTGAAGACTGCTGCCGGGTTGGTGGCCCGCTTCCCGGGAGGCGGACGCGAAAACCGCGTGGCGGAAGTCCTGGGGACCGAGTTTTCTGTGACCCGCCAGGTCTGGGGCGTGCTACCGCGCGACTATGTGGCGCCACACTCCCCCGTCGCGATCAACTACGACCAAAATCTGGACGAGTTTGTCAACGCCGGTGCGGAACGGATCATCTGGCGATACCGAACCTCGGCCGGCACCGAGCGGGATGCTGAGGGGTATCTGCTGTATCGGGACGTTGCCGGCGACCGAAACCTCTACGTCGCGGCACCGTACACCCGAAGTGCGGCCCTGGAGTTGAGCCCGCTCCAACGGCTCCAATTCAGTATCCTGTGGGGTTCCGCCCCGCCAGAAGGCGCACCGGTCACCGCCCCCCAGACCAACCATCTGCGCGTGGATTCGCCCCTCAACCTTGGTTTGGCACCTGCATTATTGCGGGGGAGCGGCAGTGGCTGGACCACGCTCACCACGCCCGCTCGCGGGGCCGGGAGTTGGGACGTGGTGCCGGTCATCGGCTGTGAGTTTGACTGTGCCCGGATCTTCCGCATCCCGGTCACGCTGCTGGGCGATTTCAGCGAGCAACCGAAGCCGGTGATGTTTGGCCAGTTCGCCTACGCCCTGCCGACCTTCTTCCTCCCCGCCTACCGGCTGCCATCGCCCTCCGATGGTCATCCGGACAATCCGTCCACGTGGGCCCGGTTAACATTCGGGGCTGAAACGACGTTTCCTCCCCACATTCGCATCACGGGGGGAGTGACCAATGTCACCGCAGGCGCTGCACAGCCATTGGAGGGCCTTACGGTTCGACTGACCAATCCGGCCAACGGCACCGAGTTCGCGCGGGCGACCACCGACCGCGATGGGCGATTCGACATCCGCACCCTCATCTATCCGGTTAACGCGCCGCTGCGCGTGAGCTGCGAAGTCCCCGGCAGCCCGGGGCTCTGGCGGGCGTTGACACCGGTGGTGCTGGACCAACCGTCGTTTGCCATCCAGCCCATCAGTGCGGAGCCGATCAGCGGGATCACCTACACCAACCGCGGCATCAGTGGCTCGGGCACCATTCTCATCGGCAGCGTCGCGTTTCCGATGATCCAGCACCGTAGCCCGAGCCTCACCGAGGTGACACCAGGCCGCGGCTCGCCCCGGATCATCCTGCGAACCAGTCCGCTCAAAGTCTCCGAGCCAACTGAGATCGTCCTGCGCGGCGCCAATCTTCATCCCCACACCAGGTTCTACCTGTCTCATTTCAACGGCGCGGCACCGGTCAATCCTGGCGACCCCCTTCCCTCGGGCGGCAGCGTGACCAATTTTCCGCTGTCTGTGGTGGAGCGCGCGATGGACTGGAGCTGGGTCCGGCTGCGGCTCGACTTTGAAGTATCGCCCGATTGGAATTCGCCAGGGCGTGCCTGGCTCCGTGGCCCCTACCGCCTGCTGGCTCGAGATGAATGGGTGGCCGGGTGGCGCCGGCTGGACAGCGGTTTCCTTTTGGAGCACGCCTATCCCCGGGTGTTTGGCTTCCCCTTCGACAACGAGCGGGACGGTACACAATTTGACGAATTCTCCAACGTGTACCGTTGGAATGCCTACGACTGTGTCACGCCCATTGGACCCTTTCCCGGCGCCAACCCTTGCCTGGGCTGCCGCGCTCCCAACCCGCTCTACACCACTTTCTACAGCCTGGTGTTCACCCCTTGGACGGAGGTGATGACGGGTTCCTGTCTGGGCATGTCTGCGACCAGCCTCATGTTCCGCCGCGGCGAACTCGTTCCTGCGGCCTTTGAGACGCCGGCCCGATATCCGGCCGGGTTTTCCACCCGCCGCCGGACTTATCAGGTCGGGGGCGAACTGGTCACCGACGAACTGGGTCCGCCCAAGCCCCAAGAGCATCGCTTCCGTGTTTGCGACTACTCCGAGCCGGTCAATCTCTGGGCGCAGATCCACCGCAACCAGGCCATGCAAGTCTCCGCCGAGTTTCTCGGCTCCGTGCTGGGCCACATGGACGGCAGCGGCCTGGTGCCGCTGGGGGCTGCGGGCTATTCGATCGCCGGCAACCCGGTCCGCGCCATGAATCTCATCCGCTCCGGAGGCATGGTGAACCATGTGCTGTGTTTCCAGGATGGCGCGGATGTCTTCAAATCACATGCGATGGTGGTGTGGGACATCGTGGAGGAGACCGGGCTCGACACCGAAACCGCCCTGGTGCCCGCACCGGCTGCAGGCAAGACGGTCCTGCGCGTGTATGACCCGAATCATCCCGAAGATATCGCACGATCTTTCGAGATCGATCGGACCTCCAACACCTTTCGCTACCGCTGGGGCTGGAGAAATGTGGTGGTGGACGGTGTCACCAACACCGTGCCCGATATCTGGTCGGGCAAGGGGGTGTACGCCGTGCCCGTCGAGATGTTCCGGAACGCCGGCACCATGCCGGGGGCCGACCTTCTGGCCCGCGGCCTGGCGCTGGTCCTCTTTGGGGCGGCCGACGCGGAGTACGTGGCGGCGAACGGCGGCCGTTGGGGCTACGATGCCGCGGGCAAGATCGTGGAAACCTACGAGGGCGGCCGGGCCATCGCGCCCTTCGGCCAAGCCACGCCGGGGCTCCATCCACCGACCTACACCGGGCGCGCCGCGTGGTTTTTCCCGCCCACCAACCGCCCGCTGTCCGAGGTGCGAGTGCGTGTACGCCCCCAACCGGATGGCGTTAAGCGCCCCAACGACTACCAGTTCTTCGCCGCTGGCGGCGGCGCTACGATCCACTTGCACGTGGAGGGTGCCACCGTCGGTTCCCTGGATCGCGTGCGTCTGGAAGACGACGCCGGACTGCTCCGCTCGCTGCGCTTTGAGCCGGCCAACCTGCGCACCAACCTCAAGGTTCATTTCGGCCTCAGCCGGGGCGCCAATACCCCGTTGGTGATGGAATATTCCGGCTTCCAAGTCGGCGGCGGACGCTCCGTGCTCTTCCAGACCCTGCCCGACCACTCTGGCGTCGAATTCCGCAACGACTCCGGGGAGGCCGCCCAACTCCTGGTGCGCTTGTTCCGCGGGTCCACCAACCAACCCCCGCTGGAGTCTCTGGCGTTTGGTCCGATCCTCGTTCCAGCCGGGGCTCTGCATCGCCTGGACCTGCCCGGGCCCGGCATCGAACACCTGCGCAGCGCGCTCGATCTCGACGGGGACATTCGCTACGATGTAGTCACTTTGCTGGCCCCGGCGCCGGGTGTCATCACCCCACCCATCACTCCCCGCCTGGCCATCGCGCCGGCGGAGGGACAAATCACCATCTCCTGGCCGGTCGTACCCGAACCCTGGGTCTTGGAGTCCACCGAGGTCCTGGCCGCAAGCACGCTCTGGCGACCCGTGGACAGTCCGCCCCATCTGGCCGACGGGCGTCAGGCCGTCACGCTGCGGGGCACCGACACTTCGCAATTCTTCCGGTTGCGTCGTCTTCCCAGCACAAGGCCCACGACTTCGTCGCCGAACACCACCTATGAGGCCGCCCTGCATTCCTGGGAGCCGATCACCGGTCGCGAAGTGCGCTCTTTCTACGCGGTCACCAACGTTCTGATCCGCAGCAAGGACGGCTCGGTGACGTCCGCAACACCGTCGGAGAACTTTGACACCCTTTTCCCCGGCCCGTTGGGCTATTACCGGACTTGGAACTACTTCCGGTTCACGTCGCCGGTCTCGCCGGATCATGTGAACAACATGGCTTTCCAGGGCTCCGGCGGCGGCTACCACGGCTGTTACGTGGGGGTGCATCCCGACGACCCCGACGCGCTGCCGCGCCGCCTGTTCGAGCTGCCCATCCTGATTACGGAGCGGCCCGACCAGATCCTGCTGCATACCCCGGGGCATACCAACTGGCTGCCCGCGCTGGCACGCAACAGCCCGCATCTCGACAAACCCTACGTCACGGTCGAATGGACCGAGGAAACCCGGAATACTCAGCCACCCTTCCAGCAGGATGATCGGGTCATTGACTGGGAAGACACCGTCACCACCGAGATCGAACTGACCGATGGCCGGACCTTGATTCTTACCCTGGATCCCCCGGACCGGCGCCGTCCAACCTGGACGAACTGGCCGGCACCCGGCTACGTGGACCCCTACGATCCGATCCGATTGCGCGATGTCGTTCCCGTGCGACGCTATTCCCAGACCTTGCTCCTAACCGAACCCCTCAGTGCGGACCGCATTGCTGCCGTGCGAACTTACAACGGCCTGCACGTGCCTCACGAATACCGCGGCTTCTATGAGGCCGAATTTCCGACTCCCGGTTCTTCGGCCAGCACAGTGACCCATTACGTGGAACCGGGTGATCCGTTACGCACCCGGCGGAATCTCTGGATGACCTGGCCGACCTTCTCGGCCCGACGGGTGAAACTCCTGGCCACGGAGATTCATGCGGGCAGTGACCGCCAGCCCCGAACCAGCCTGATGCGCTTCGAAGAACCCGTGGATTTGGTGGACCGCTTCGTTTGGCAGCGCACGCTCCGCCCGCGTGTCGTCCCGCCCGACGCCCGGGCTTCCATTTTCGCCATCCAATACCTCACCGGCGAGGACGGCATGAGAACGGTGCCGGAGATCAATCCGGACCTTCAGGACATCCCTTGGGCGGTGTTTGAGTTGATCAGTCGCTTCACGTCGGCCCTCTGGGGACCCAACAGCGATCCCGACCCCCTCGCGCCGCCGACCCTCGCCCTGCACTTCGACACCTACCATTCCGGCTTGGAATATGTGCCGGTTGACAACTGGCCCGCCGGCACCTCCGGCCGATTCTCCGACTCGAACCGATTGAACCGCGCTCTCTATCTGGGCGAGGCGCCGCCCGGAAGGAGAGGATTTCTCTCGGACTGGTTGGCCCCGATCGGGCCGCAGCGCTCGGAAGGTGGTAGGGTGACATGGCCGGAGCATTTCTGGATCATCCACAATTGCGCTCCCCGGCTGTCCGGCACCCCCTTCGACCGCAATCGCACCGCGCTCGCCATCAAGAGCTTGCGGCGATCCGTTCGAGTCGCCGATTTCGAGGGGTTCACCATCTACGGTGCTCCCGGTCGGGGCGCCGACGGCCTCGAGGTCTTCGTTTTCGGCCCCATGGGCCCGGACGAATGGCACCTGCGCGGCCTGGTGATTTCGTATCGCTACCAGAACGCCTGGCGACGGTTGTATGCGGATTACCAGGAACACCGGCGGTTCCGCGAAGGTTTTCGCAACGACAAGCTTTTCGAGGTGCGGCAGCAGACTCGTTGAGGCAGGGTTTTGGCCGGAAGACCGGGCCGTTGGGCTCCTCGTGATGTGCGCCCCGGAGTGATCCTCACGGGCGATTGTGGTGCCAACAAGCCGCCGCCAGTGCCCCAGCCTCGCGCTCGAGCCGATTGTGCGGCTTCGGCTTTTTGCCCGGCCTGCCGCAAGGCACCGACGGCTCGAATCCGTTCTTGCAGTTCCGCGCCGTGCTCGTCCCCGGGGGGCAACAGCTTTGAACCGGGCGACCGGGAACTACGGATGAACGAGAACACGCACCAGGGCGGGACGCAATCGGAGGGGTGGGACCCGCTCGGACCTTCATGAAGGACCAGGTCGTTCCCGAAAATCGCGTTGAACGGGCCCGGTATCGGTCATTTGGTCATTCAATCGTCGCACGAACACGGTTATGTCCTCGAGATTTGTGGCGATCGTTGAGCGCCGCCGGTACCGGCCAGGCCGCACGGCCGCGCCCTGGCCGTGATCGCTCCGCCGGCCGGAGCGGCTGGACGCCGGTCGCTGCGGCTGCCTAGTCTGGCGCCATGCAACTCACCGGCGGCCGTCATCTGGCGTACTGCACAAACATTCACCGGGGCGAGACGTGGGCGGAGACGCTAGCCAATCTCGACCGCCATGCGCTGGCGGTTCGGCAGCAGGTGAGTCCCGCTCGGCCGTTCGCGCTCGGACTACGACTGGGCGCCCGGGCCGCGGCCGAACTGAGCGACCCGACGGCGCTGCGGCGGTTCCGCCGCTGGCTCGACGAGCAGGACTGCTATGTCTTTACCATAAACGCCTTCCCTTACGGACAGTTTCACGGGACCCGGGTGAAGGAGGAGGTGTACCGGCCGGATTGGAGCGCCGAAGCACGACTGGCCTACACGATCCAGGTCTTCGAGGTGCTCGCCGAACTGGTGCCCCCTGGCGGTGAAGGGAGCGTCAGCACGGTGCCGGTGTCGTTCAAGGAGTTCGGCATCACGCCGCTGGCAGAACAGGAGATGCGGCGCAACCTGTGGCGCTGTGTCGGGCACATCGCCACGCTCAGCGAGCGCAGCGGTCGCCGGCTGCACCTGGGGCTCGAACCGGAGCCGCTTTGTCACCTGGAAACCACCGCGGAAACGGTTGCCTTCTTCGAGCGGATGCGTGCCGACCGACCCGGAGATACCCGCCTCGACCGCCACCTGGGCGTCAACTACGATGCCTGTCACCTTGCGGTGGAATTTGAAGAATCCCGCGCCGCACTCGCGCGATTGCGGGACGCCGGCATCCTGTTGAGCAAGGTTCACTTGAGCTCCGCTCTCGCCTTGCAGCCCACCCCCGCGGGACGCGCCCGGCTGAAGGCATTCGCCGACCAGACCTATCTGCACCAGGTGGTCGCGCGCGAGGCCATCGGCGAGCTCACCCGCCATCGCGATCTAACCGACGCGCTGGCCGACGCCACCGCCGCTCGCGCGGAAGAGTGGCGGATCCATTTCCACGTACCGTTGCATTGGGCTGGGGATGAGGTGCTCGCCACCACGCGTGACCATCTCCTGGGGACGCTCGACGTGCTGGCGGCCGATGCCAGCCGCTGCCGGCATTTCGAGATGGAAACCTACACGTGGGAGGTCCTACCGGAACCCCTCCGGTCCCGTGACGTGGTCGAGCAATTGAGACACGAGTATCGCTGGACTCTCGAGCGGTGGGCGGAACGCGGAGTGACGCCGGTTTGAGTCAACAGTCCCCGCCCGCCGGGCACGCCAACGCACCGGCGTTGGCGAGGATCGTCCGCGGCCCTCAGGCGGCGACGAGGGAACCGGCCGATTTCCGCCGCGCGCGGCGGGCAGGCTTGGCCGGGGCCGGATCGGGCGGTGCCAGGATCAGGTAACGCCCGCAGTATTCGCACATCGCCACGTCCTCGTCGCGCAGCAGCGCGGCATACGGCCCCGAGGGAATCTTCATCCGGCAACCGCCGCACACGCCGTGATGGACGAGCGCGACGGCCTTCCGGACGCGGGCTTTGAAGCGGTCGTAGTGGGCCAGTAGCGGTGCGGGGATCTCTTCGCGAAGAGCGGCGATCTCGTGAGCGTGGTCGGCGGATGTGGCCTGCGGTCCGAATTCGATTTCCTGAAGCTTAAGCAGTTGCTCGATGACTTTCATAGACTCGTGGCCCGGATTTCTCCGGATCGAGATAATCTTCACGGAATCGTAACAAACAACGCCAGCGAAATCTGGAGGCCCCAAATGCCCCCGATAAGCGCCGCTGGGCACTCCGCGAACCCGGTTCAAGGGCAGCGAGGAGAACCCCCCGACCACCGCTTACGGCAGGAGCACAACGCGGAAAAACTTCACGTCGGCCGTGCCGGTGATCGCGGGATCGTCGGTGAACGAATACTGACCGCCGGAGCAGGACGCCGTGATGCCGGTGTCCGTCCAGACGATCGGGCCGGTCTCCGGAATCGCCGTGGCATACTCGACCACGAAATTCAGCCCGCACGGGGCGTCCCACGTCAGGGTCAGTCTGCCGCCGCTGAAGCTGACGTCCGGGTTTATGGTGATCTCGGCGCCAATGGCGTCCACGCGCACGGTGTAGGTGGCGGAGTTGAAGCCCTGGTTGACTACGCCCAGATACCAGGTCCCGGGCGCCAGCGGCACGGGCGTGCTGTTCGTCGTCACCACCAGGCTCTCTGGAGCCAGGCCGCTGGTGGCGGACGCGTAATCAAACGTGTCCAGGTCCGGCGGCGCGCCCAGGCGGAGCAGGAGGTCCAGGTCCCCATCCACGGGGGTCACGGCGAAGGTCGCTGTCGAGATTTCGGTTCCCACCTCGAAGGTGAAGTAGTCCAGAACCGGCGGCAGGCCGAAAGTGTCCGCCGCCAGCGTCCGCGACAAGGGAACATGGTTTTGCAGCGGCGTGGCGCCCTGATTCACTGCCGGGAACGAGCCGGTGAGCACGAACGACACCGGACTGGAGCCCGAGGGAACCACGGCGAGATACCAGTCGCCGTCCAGGGAAGGCAGGAACGCGTTGGTGCGGAAGATCAGCTTGCCCGGGGCGAGCGGCTGGGCCTGATCTGCGCGCAGGAAGGTGTTGGTGGTCGGCTTCGAGCCCTGGTCCGCATAGAGGACGACTTCGCCGGACAAGCCGGTGAGGTCGAACTGCAGGCTGGGCGGCGCGTTCGAGACCCGGAGCACAAAGTATTTGGCGGGTACGGGCGCTGGAGAGACGGTGTCCGCCCGCGGGACCGCGTTGGTCAACACCACGAGTTCCTCCACGACGTTGGTGGTCTCGACGACCCGGATGCGGTAATCCACCACGTTGGTGTCCGCGTTGAGCACCCCGAGATACCACGGGCCGCTGCCCAGCGGGACGGGCGAATTCTGGGTCACGACAATAAGCTCCGCGTTCGTTCCGGGATTCTCGGAGGCGTAATCGAAGACCCGGGGGGTCGGCAGGGGATCCAGCACCTGCCGCGCTTTGCGGAGGTAGAGGTTGACGTTGCCGTTGGTTGGATAGACCTCGAAGGACGCCGCCGCGGCGTTGGTCGAAACGTCGTAGCGATAGTACTGCAACGCGTTGGTGACGGCGATGTTGGTGACGATGGTTTCGCCGTAGCCCAGCAGCGTCAGGCCGAGAATCTCGGTGTCCTCCGCGTCGAAATCCACCTGGATCGTGTAGGGAGTTGCTGCGTCATCGTTGGTGACCGCGAGATAGTAGCGCTGGCCGGGCTGCAATCGGGGCGGGTTGACAGGCGGGAATAATTCCACGCCGTTGGTATCCACCTGATAGACGCCATTGGTGGCGAGCACCGCGATTCCGTCGGTCACGTTGGTCAGGAGTTGGTAATCGCCGGCAGCCGGGTCGAACAGCGGCACGCCGTCCTGATTGAACCACAGTCCCAGCATCGCGAGTCCATCCGAGCGCAACGTATTGGTGGCAAAGCGCGCACTTCGCGGCACGTCGGTGTAGAAGTACCGCACGCCGCTCGGTGGAATAAAGTCCCCGTAAGCGACGTGATTGGTCAACCGCACGGCCTCGATCAAATTGGGGCCGTAGCTCAACTCCAACTGCCAGCGAATCAGTTCGGGCGGGATGACATTCGTCGCGCCGGTCCGCCGGTCGGTCACTTCGAGCCGCCATGCGCCGAGGGCACTCTCGCCCAAGAGGGGCTGGAAAGGTTCCTCCGGCAGGAAGACGTTGGCCTCCAACTCGATCAACTCGATCGAATCGAGCATCACATCCGGCGCGACGCTGGCGAACGTCAACCGAGTGAGGTTGGTTGTGGCCAGGAATGCCACGCCGTTGGTGGCCCAACGCACGTCACTGGCGAATGTGTTGGTGGAAGTCCCGCCGAGAATCATTTGCGCGCGCGCCGCTACGGGCGGAACCGCCTTGCCCACCCGGTCCAACAGGTAGATCTGGGCGATCTCCTCCGCGGAAAGCGCGCGCCGGTAAAGGGTGATCTCGTCCAGCAAGCCGTTGAACCCGTCCACGCCATCCAGGGTCGCGCCGATCAGCAGAGGAGCGTCGTTGACCGTGTCGCGCAAGACGCCGGGCAGGACGCGTGTGGCCTGAAGCCGACCATCGAGATAGATCTGCAATTCGACCTGGGTGGGCGCCACCTGCCGGAAAGTGCCGGCAAAGTGGTGGAACTCGTTGGTGCGCGGGGCGGTCGGGAATCGCAGTCGTTCGTAACCGCCCACGGCGGGCGGGTCCGCCAGAACGCTGGAGCGGTTGGTGTCGTTGAACCAGATTTCCAGACCGGCCGTGCTCAGGCTGGCGCCGTAATTGGCTCCGAAAGGCGGCGTGCCAAATGGGTCTTCGCGTTTGCCCAGCATCCCTCCCCCGTACGGCAGGTTGGTGCCGGCGAGGAACCACATCTCCAGGGTCAGTTGATTGGTGAGGTCCAGGGTTGTGTTGGTCGCGACCTCGATGAGACCGGCGTTGGCGGCGAAGCGGAAGGCCCGGCCCACCATGCCAGTGTCGTAGGCAACGTTCATCAACACCGTACCGTGGTTGGTGCCCACCAGATCTTGCGCATCACCCTCGCCCGGCCACCAGCTTACGATATCCTCAAACGACGGTTGCTGCCGATGCGCCCATTGGAGCCGGTACGTTTTGCCGGCCTCGGTGACCAGATCGCGGCTGATGACCCCTTCTTTGAGGACCAGCAAATTGGTTCCCGTGTGGGCGAGCGGCGATTGGAGCACCGCGACCTCGTTCGACCCGACGCTCCACCCCTCGAAGGACGCGCCGGCGGCGAACTCGGCGGTCTTACGGGCCTCGACCTGTTCAAACCCGGAGATCAACTGGTTGGTCCGGGCGCCCGCCGCGTTGGTGGCCGGCTGGCCAAACTTGATCGGCAACAGGGCCTGGTTGGTGTTGTCGGTCAGCACGGTGAACACGAGATTGGTTTGCAGCCAGTTGGTGCTGAGCAGCCCCTGCCGGGGGGCCACGACCATCCGATTCGAAAGGCCGGCCGCGTCCGGCAAACTGGCGTACAACGTTCCGGGCAGCGCGTTGGTGTCCGGACCGGGCAGGAGGCCGAAGAGCACGCCGACGCGGTTCGACAGATCGGTCCATGCGGCGATGGTTCGCGCCTCGGAGAGGTCGAACGGGCTGACCCAGGCATCCACCGTGAAGCCCCCACCGCCGCCCACGTCGAGCCCCGTCTGGTTGGTCACCACCACCAGGTCACCCTCCGCGCCAAAGCGGAGCGACGCGCCGAAGCGCCCGGGGACATAGGTCGGGCCCACGACGACCGCAGGATTGTTGGCCTGCACATCGGCACCATCGCCATCAAAGGCCCAGCGACTGATGAGTCCCGCCAGGGGCTTACCGGCGCCTCCGTACTTGTAGATGGCCAGAATCTCCGCCGCGCTCAGCGCCCGATCATATACGTCCACTTCGTCCAGCAGGCCACGGAACTGATTGCTGGTGAGGGCATTCGTGGCACCGTAGCCGAGGTACAGGTCCGTGGTGGTGTCCGGCCGGAAGGTCCCAAGCTCTTCGGCCACCAGCAACTCGCCGTCCAGGTAGAGGGAAGCGAGGCCGGAATTCGTGCTGTAGGTGAGCGCAACGTGGTGGAAGTTGGTCTCGACCCGTTCGAAACCGAGTTGGGCCAGGTTGGTTCCGCCGCGATTCTCGACCACGAGGGCCCGGGAGCCGCGCGGACTGACCAGGTGGAAATCCAGGTCCGACACCCGTTCGTGGTCCACCCGCAGCCCGACCTTGACGTCCGTCACGATGCGGTCGTCCTGCACCACGATCACCCCGTTGGTGCGCGCGTCATCGCTCAGATACACACGATTGGTACTCCGGTAATCGCCCCGGAATGAACCCGGCAGCTCGCGCTCGAGGATGACCCGCAAGAAATACTCCACCGTGACTGCTGTCGGATTGTAGAGGCCGATGAAATACAGACCCGCTTGCAGCGGGGGCACGTCGCGAATGCCCAGCGAAAGAGAACCGCCGGGCGGAACCAGGAACGCGGCCTTGTCGTAATCCGTGAGAGTGGGCGGCGCCCCGCGGCGCAGGTACACGTTCAATGGCCCGGACAATTCCTGAAGCAGGACGGTCATGCGGCTGGCGTCGGCGGGCACCTCGAACACATAGTAATTCCATTGGTTGGCCAGCACGGAGCCGTACACGCCGATCAGCAGATCCGGCGCGGGACGCACGCGGACGGTGAAGTTGTACACCAGGCCCGTCTGGCTGAGGGCGTTGTCCACCATGGTCAGCATCCAGGCGCCGGTGTTCCGCTGGCCGAGGAAGTTACGCAGGCTGCCCGGGCCATCCGACGGCAGGGAGAACGGTAACTCACCCGACCCCGAATCATCGTACACGGCGTCCAACACTTGCGCGTCCGTGTCCTCGGGGCGCGCATGGTTATTGAGGACGGCAAACTGGCCGTTGTGGCTGAGGTTCCCCACCAGATCCCCCGGCTGCTCGTGCGCGAGCCCGAGCTCGACCGTCGCGTTGCCAACCCGGACGGGAGTAACACCGATAGCCAGGATGTTCACCCCCCCGGGCTCGTTGGGCGTGCCGTCGGGAATCGGATTGGGCAAGACCGTGCCCCGCATGACCAGGCTGCCGTCGTCATCCAGCGTCTCGAACGGGTCCTGCTGGGAAATGCCGCTGAACGAATACTCGCTCGCCATCTGATCCTCGGACTTGACCCCGATAAAAAACACCTCGCCCTCGGCCGCGTCGTCAAACAACACCTGCTCGCTGCCCGCGCGTTCGCGCGAGGAGTAGGCAGCGGCAACCGTGGCCGGATCCAGGTCGAGCAGCTTGCGTGCGGCCTCGACCCCACCATCGCGGCTGCGCGTGACGTAAAGGTCAATATCGGCCTCGACGTTGCGCGGCACCGAGAGATTGGGCGGCGTGAACGTGAGGAACGCGACATAGGGACCGTTGGTGAGAACGGAATTGGTCGTGTAGGTGTTGGTGAAAACGTAGAAATGCCATTGATTGCTGATGCCCCGAGGGTATCCCAGCAGCGGCGAATTCGCGCCCACCTTCTGCTTGAGGAGGGGAATTCCGTTGGTCATCAGCGAGACCCACTCGTTGGTGGGGCCCGCCGGGAGGAGTGGAGCGGGCCGGAACTCCGCCAGAGCGTTGGTCTGGCTGGTGGTCGAGACCACCAGCGCGTAGTCCTGCGCGATGCCGTACGGGTGGGCTGTCACGGCGTTCACGTTGATGCGTCGCCCGTGAACCTGAATCACCCAATTCGTGTCCACCGGCCCGCGCAGGAAGACATTCTCCACGTTGTTCACGTTGTCGAAGGCCGGAACCTGATTGGTGCCCCACGGGCTGTTGTAGTCGCTGTCGGCGGGCAGGTCGTTGCCCGCGTACTTAACCCCCGTCACGCGGTTCGAGACGTACAGGTCCAGGTCGTTGACGAGCTTGGTGGAGGCAGCGGGGTTGCCCGGCGGGTCGGTCCAAACCAGCGTGATCCGCAGATCACCATTGCGAGCCGTCTCCGGAACGGTCAGTTCGTAGGTATGGGTCTGCCCGGTGACCAGGGCGTTGGTGGGATGTTGATCCACCCACCGGACGGGCCAGGTGGTCTCGTCGGTGGCGTTGGTCAGCGCCTCGGGCAGCACCAAGGGCAGGGTCGGCAGGCCCCAGCCCTGGTGATTGATGGTACGGCGGAGATTGAAATTGTATTCCGTGGACACCGACCGGGCGCCATTGATCAGGAGCGCCTTGAGCAGCGCCGGGCTGTACGGGCGTCGGAGAGTGCGTTCGAAGTGCTCCTGCACCAGGGCCAGCAGTCCGGAGACGGCTGCTGCCGCCATGCTTGTGCCCGACTCATACCGATATTTCGGCTCGCCCCCATCCTCGCCCACCAGCTCGGCGTCGAGCTGATTCCGCACGGCGAAAAAGTTGTCCTCGTAAGCCGGCAACCGCAGCCGGGTCCGCAAATCGAACCGCACCGCAAAACCCGCGCGATTCAGCACCTGATAATACAGCGGACCGGCCGGCGGCGTTGCCAGCGTGAGCGAATGAACCCCGGAGGCGATCAGGTCCGTGCCGGCCATGTCTCGGTAGAGGTTGATGAGCAGGTCCGGCATTGGCACCGGCGACAGGCGATTGGTGAGAATCAGTATGGCCAGCTCAAGGGCTTCCTCTGGGACAGTCAGGGAGTAGCGATTGGTTGCCCCCGCCTGAATGAGCTGGTTGGTGAAAGTGTTGATCCGGATCAGGGTGTTCGGCGTGTTGGTGTCCCAGTCCACGGTGCGGGTGGACACGACAAAGGAGCCCGGGGCTACCAGGTCCGGCTTGAAGCGGCCGTAGTCGCCTTCGGAGTTGATGCCGACATTTCCGCGGGCGGAGAAATCGGCGACCTGGTCGCGACTGTCGGTCCGGGGGACAAACACCTGGTTGGTTTCCTTCGTCCCGTCGGCCAATTCGACAACCACTTCGTTGGTAATGCGGCGCAAGTTCTCGAGAGCGCCCACGGTGATCACGTTCTTGGCTGTCGCCGGAGATTCAATCGAACCGGGCTCGCCGCCCTGGCCGACCGTGTTGCCGCCGCCGAAGTTGCCCGCACTGAAAACGTAAAGCATCGGTTGCGAACCGCTCCGCCCTGGCAACGCGTCGCGGGTGGCGGCATCGTAACTGGCGGCCGCCGTGTTGTAGTCGAACTGGCCCACGTACACCCAACTGTTGTTCGAGATGAGCGCATTGGTCCGCTTGAGCACGGCGTAGTTCGTCGCTGCCGCCGTGGTGATCAGATACTCATCGGACTGCAGCGGACCACTCACCAGGTCCACCCCGAGGGCGAACAGTTTCGCGGCCGGCGCGAGGCCGCGGAAACTGGCATCCTCCACCGAACCCTGCGCGTTGGTGCCAAGCGGGCCGTGTTCGCCACTGCTGGCAATGATGCCTGCCACGTGCGTGCCATGCCCGTCCGGGTCCGCGAGCACCGCCGGGCCATCCCCAAACACGCGGTCCTTGAGGTCGGGATGCGTCCGGTCAATGCCGGTGTCATTCACGTTCACCCACACGTTGGAGCCGGTTAGGCCAAGCCAATTGGTGGTCGCCACGGAGTCCGGGGCAACGCCGAGTTCCACGCGGGTCAGGTCGTTGACCATCCGGCGCGGAGCGCAGGGCTCGAGCAACTGCACGTCCGGCGACCGCGCCAGGGCCATCCAGTCGGCACCGGCGGTTTCGACCACCACCTGCGGGCCGAACGGGCACGCCGCCTCCGCCAGCACGAGCGCGCCCGCCGCGGTGGCAGCGCTGAACAACTGCTCGCGACCGTCTGGAAATCCGGTTACCAACAACCACGGATGCGGTGCCTCCGACCGCGCCTCCGCAGCTGCGGCCAAAAGTCCGGGATCGAGCTTGAAATAAGGAGCGAACGGAAGGACGGCCTGAACCTCCTTGAGCTCGCGCAGCGCCCGGGCCTGCGCGGCGCTAGCCCGCGCGAGGTAAGCGTTGTTCGGAATGTAGGACACAATCCGGGCCCCGCCCTGTTCGAGTCGCGCCCGGAAAACCGCGTCCATCGGCCCCCGCGCTTGAATGATGAACGCGCCGGGCTCTGCCCCGGCCGCCCAGGGCTCCGGCATCTCGAGGGCCGTCGGCGAGGCCGTGTCCACCAGCGCATTGCGGAGCAGCACCGCGGAGTCGCTGCGCATGAGTTCGGCCAGGGGGCGGCTGGTGTTTCGCAGGCGGTAAGGTGGCTCCGCGGTCGCGGCCGGGTCCGGAGAAACGGTTCGCCGGGAAGCCTGAGCAAGCTGCCGGGGAGAAAGGCGCGTGAGAAGCGAAACGGACGTGCCCGAGGTTGGAACGCCGCCGACCGCGTTGGTGGCAGGCGGGGGAGCGTAACGGCGCTGCTCTTCGATCCGCTCATTCCCCAGCCGCCAAAACAGCCACGCGGCCAGCAGGCAGACGACACAAATGATGGACCACGTTCTGGCCTTCATGTCGGAGGAGTTGCAGGGGAGCTCAAGGCGGCGGTAGTTCGAAGTGGCTTTCGACGACCGCGGTCGGGCTCGCGAGCGGGCCTTCGAGCCGGATGACCGTCTTGGTGGCGAACTCCGCCTTGACCTGGTAGTTGGTACACAGGCGATTGAAGCCGCCCGGTCCCACGTAAAGCGAGCCCGGAGCCTCCTTGAGCGCCTGACCAAAGGCGTACACGACGAACCGCGGCTCGTCCTCCTTCAGCAGGGAGAGCACCTGTTGCGGAATGCGCTCCAGAATGGCGTCGTTGAGCAGGTTGTTCGTGTTCAAATAAGGCGAGGCCAGCGTCAGTTCTGGCGTCGCCAGAATGCGTCCCATGCGATGGAACGCCGGGTAGGCGCGTCCGCCGGGCAAGAGATTGGCCTCCTGCTGCCGCGTCCGGTTGATGCCCGCCACGATGCTCAACAACTGCGGACGGCCGTCCAGGTTCGGCTCGATAAACAATTCCTCGGCGGCGACGTTGGTGGCATTGACCGTGGTGGCCGGGGTGGTGTTGCTGAGGACGGACACCCCCGCGAGGACGGCTGACCACGCGGCCAGGTTGGTCTGGTTGACGCCCAGCAGCCCGCGTGACGCGTTGTCGTTGAACGCGGTGGTGAACACCTCGACCAGGTTCCAGTCGTTGGTCGGATGCGTACCGCGCGAACCCGCCCACCCGAGCCACGAGTTGGTGTCCGCGTAGCCGGACTTGAGATAGAGGGTCTGCCACGGCGTACCGCGATGGACGCGGCCAATCCAGCCCACGTTGGGCAGCTTGTTGGTGGGGAACTCCCAGTCGTCCGAAGAGCGCACCATCGGGTCCTTGTAGCGAACATCATAGGCGAGCCGGTCGCTTGAGAGATTCGGATTCCCACCCCAGGGCCGATAGCGGGAATTGAGCAGGCCCAGATTGGAATTGGTCGGCTGCCGCGGCGGCACGACCACTTGAACGGCGTTCGAGCGATTCGGATCGGTCGGCGGATTGAAGGGGTCCACCAGATCAGCCAGCGTGTAGTGAACGAGCGGGTCATTTACCTGCCAACTGACTTCCTGGGCCAGTTTGCGGGTGGGCGCGAACGGCACCTGCATCGCCACCTTGCCCCGCAAATCGGAAGCGAGCACCGCCAGGTCGCGCTCCGAGTTGTACACCAGCGGCGTCAACCCGACGAACAGGCGGAAGCGGTCAATGCTCTTCTCCTTGTCGTCCCCTTCGGCCGCGTTGGCGTTGAAGCTCCGCCAACTGGCGGCGCTAACCGGCGTATTGCCCAACGCCACCTCCATCTGATTGAAGACGCCGTCGGTGGGAACGGCCGGGCTGGTCGAGCCGCCGACGCGATTGGTGCCCCACAGGTTCGCCGGTTCGGAGCCGGCGGCTCCCGCGGCGCCGGCCGCCGGACGACCGGCCAGCTCGCGGGTCAGGTCAATGGCGTTGGCCATGTTGCCCAGGCACACGAAGTCGAGCAGCCGGTTGGCCGTGCGATCCACGAGGGCATAGTAGAAGCGGTTGGTCATGTAAACCGCCCACTCCGGCACGTAGAAACCCAGATTCGGGACGAAGGCCAGGTTGGTGATCAACTGCGGGCGAGGGAAGGGAAGATAGACCGCATTCGTCGCGAGCACGACATTGCGCAGAACGGGCACCTGAAAAGCGCGTCCCGGCCAGGTGTTCAAGGCCTGGTTCGTCGCGTAGGGAAGTTCCAGCGCGCGCAGAACGGAGCCGGCGCCGCTGGTGTAATTGGTGATCATCACCGAGAAGCGTCCCAGCACGCGCAGCTCCACCGGGCGCGGATAGGCGTTCGAGTAGGAATTCCACGCCTCCAACCCGAATTGGTTGGTCACTGTGAGCAGGTAGAGCAGGTTGGTCTGCGAGGGTGAGACATCGGTCGCCGCGCGCTTGCGAACCTCCGCCTTGCGAGTCACCTGGGCCACATTCAGCAGCGAAAACTCGTTGAAGTTGGGCAGGCCCTTTTTGGCTCCGATCACGAAGGGCACGTTGTAAACCACCGCGTCCACGAGCGCGTCCGGATCGCCGCCGGAGTCGGCCAACCGGGCGCGATCCGCGGGCACGTTCAGGTCCAGCGGCACCAGTCCATTGAGGAACTGCGTGTCGGTCACCTCCGCATACCCGGCGATGAAGATGTTCGTCCCGACGGTGCGAAATCGCGGCCGGAACACGGTGGGGAAATCCACGCCGGCGATCCGGGCGCGATTGGTGGTGGCGTCAAACAGGTTGGCGGCCACCTGCAGGATGCGATGGACAGAGGCCGTGTACTCGTTGGTCGGCCAGATCATGATGTTCGTGAGCGACATCTCCGGCCGAACCAGCGCGTCGCCCACCAGATGGTTCGTTTGCGGCCGGCCCGCCCCGCGCACGACGTTGGTCAGCCGGGCGGCCAGGAGCAGCCGCTCGGCCACGTTGGTGAAAAAGCGCAAGGGCTGCCAGGGTTGCAGATTGGTGATCGTGAAGGGCGCCAGGTTGTCGTAGTTGAGATTGATCTTGCGATCCAGCACGGGCGCCGAGTCTGCGCCCGCCTGGGCCAGAGCCCGGTAAAGCGTGTAGCGGTCCAGCGACGCGAGGTTGGTGCTGACCATCAGCAGATTGGTCACCACGGCGCCCGGCGTCTTTCCCGGGGCGTACCACTCATTCAGGTCCGTGAAGACCCGCGGCTGGTCGCTGCCTGCCCAGGGCCGATCCAGCACATCCCGCTCGCCCGGCGGCAACCCGGTGCCGCCCATGTGGGAGCCGTCGGAGTACAGGTCAATCCGGTCGTTCTCCAACTCCGCGCTCCGCGCACGTTCAAACCACCAGTCGGCCGGCGCGAGGTTGTTGTAGTTGTTGGCGTAGCGAAACCGCAGGTAATCCAGCGCCAGCGCATTGGCGGCCGCCGGCCCCACCG
Organism: uncultured Verrucomicrobiota bacterium; assembly: GCA_964396005.1. Taxonomy (GTDB): domain Bacteria; phylum Verrucomicrobiota; class Verrucomicrobiia; order Limisphaerales; family J093; genus JADJWF01. Next base: position 29,712 of record CAYNCT010000003.1, read on the forward strand.
CCGGCGCCAAGCCGTTGTAGGCGTACGTCGGGGCCAGGCGCGGATTCAAATCGTGGAGAAACGCGGCGAGGTTCAGCTCCCACGGGCCCACCCCCTGGTTGCGATAATAACCCACGGTCGAGAGGTTCCGCGCGCGGGCGTTGTTATGCACCGTGTTAAGGTCCAGACTCTTGCCGGCGGGCAGGACGATGTAGGCGTAACGCCCGATGAAGCGGTTCGAGGGCGAATGCGGCTGATCCGGGCGTGCCAGGATGCCCACCCACTCCGGATCGCCCACGAAGAAATTGGTCCAGATTTCGTCGAGGTTCGCCGTTTCCGTCAGATTGGTCGAGAGGAAGCGATTATTCTCGCTCAACATCGGGCCCAGACTATTGGTTTCAAACCGACCATTGCGGTTGAGGTCGAGGTAAAACCGGAAATCCAGCGGCGCCCGCACATCGTCGTTGGTGCGGATGAAGACCGGCACGCGGGGATTGAGTTGGAGGTTGGCGATGTTCCGGAGCCAGTCCTCGGTTCGCAACGGCGCTGCCCCGATCCGGTAGAAGTAGTTGACGTTGGTGAGGTTCGCCTCGTTGTAACTGACGCGAGGATCGAAACCGAGCGGATTGGAATAGTTGGTGGATACGAAAAGATCGTAGGCCAGCAGGCTGCCCCGGGTGCGCACGTTCGCCGCGACCTCGGAGTTGGCGCGTGCCAGCGCGGCCTCGGCCATCAAGCGCGCCGTGGTGCTTTCCTCGGTGGTGGACACCGCCGCCCGCTCGCGCCGGCTCACGGCAAGAAACGTCACTGCCATCAGGGTGACCACGGACAGCATGATCAGCGTGACCACCAGCGCCACGCCGCGATTCGCGGGAGAAAGACGGAGCTTCATGGCCGGGCTGCGTAATAGGCGGAGCTTTGCCGGATCGGCACCCGCTGGCGGAACAGGTGCACCTGCCCGACGCTGTTCGACAGGAACTGCCGCGCAAATACCGAGTCCGCGGGAAAGGCGCGGAAGCGGGTCAACGCCGTCGGTTCAAGTACGCCCAGCTCCACCTCCACATAGGCCGGCAGGGCGTTGCTGAGGAATTGCACCCGCGTTTCCGCGGGAGCGACCACCTCGTTGGTTCGCACCACGCCGCGATACAGGTTTGTATTCCCCGGCAGCGGCACGATCGGGAAACCGTTTTGATCGTAGGTCAGAAAGCGCAGATGAATCACTCCGTCCAGCATCTGCGAATAATTGGTGGCCGCCGCCACCGCCACCGTCGGAAATAGGTCCAGGCGATGCCGCGGCGGATTGGTCACGGCGTACTCGAACCGGGCCAGGGTGCCAATGCCGTTGCGGGCATTGATCACGCGCAGGGATTTGGCCTGGACGACGTTGCCCATGCGCCGCAGCCAGTAGGCTTCCTGGAGGATATTGGTTCGGACCTGGGCCGGGCCGAGCCCCTGGGATGAGGGGCGGAAACCAGAGAGGTCGGCCGGATAGTCGGCTGCCCGGGGGAGATGATAGTATCGCCGGATGAGCTTGTCCGAGTCGGGGTTCGCTTCCGTCCACAGCGGCGGAATGCCGGCGCTGAAGTTGATTTCACCGAAGTACCCCGAAGCGGCTGCATCGGCCAGTTCGCGGGTGATGAGTTCCATCGCAGCCCGCCCCCCTTCGAGGACATCCACCTGGTCCACGTTGGATCGCAGGGCGCGCTGGGTCTGGTTGAACACGGCGTACAACGATGCCACCAACACGCCCGTGATGGTCACGGCCAGCATGACCTCGAGTAGCGAGAAGCCGCCCGCGCGCGCGGTTCGCAGCCCCGTCCTGATGGAAGTACGCGCAATCATGACCCCGGGGCGAATCGGTTGGGTTGCAGAAAGTAAAGCGGCCGCCGCAGAGGCACCGAGTTGGTCGCGGTCAGGGTGCCGCTGACCAGCGTCCGAAACTCGCGACGATTGTTCCCGATGCGGGGTGGCTGGTTCGGCACGAGGGTAACGGGCCAGTCGATCGCCACGCGGACATCGAACAGATTCGCCTGCAGGCTGTTGCCCCACGCCAACAGCTTGAGCCGGTTGGTGCGCACCTCGGCCGGCAGGTTCGGGTCCGACACGTCCGTCGCCATGCCTGCCACCGGATTGTGGGGCACCACCTCAACCGTCATTCGGTAGAGGAACCCGAACTCGCTGCGCCCGCCGGGACGAGCGACCAGCCGGTCCGCCGCCGCACCGCTGATGGCTCGCACATAGGCGCGAATCAAATTTGTCGTCCACTGATCTTTGCGGTCCAACTGGTACCGTGGTGTGCTCAGGATCCCGACGATATCCCGACCGTCGCGCAAATCGCCCTGCACCTCGCCGCGTTCGTAAGTGACCACGGTGTACAGGTTGGTCGAGGTGAGGTTGCCGACCTGGTTGCGCACTTCGATCAGTTCGATGTGGTTGGTCAGGTAATTCAGGCCCAGCGCCCCGCTGCGGATCGCCTGTAACCAGACGTTGCCATCCTGATTGACGACCGTGTCCTCGCGATTCTCCTGTTGCACGCGCAGCCCCGTGGGCATCACCCCGATGATCGCCACCAGCGCGAACGCCACGACCGCAATCGCAATCGCGATCTCGATCATGGTGAACCCGGCGTCGCGGCGGCGCCCGCCGCTGCAGGAGCCTCGCATCCAATCACCGTGGCGCGAAAGAGTCTTCATCGCACCTCCACCTGATCCACCCGCGCGCGCCCCGTGAGCCCGTTAACGCGAACGATCTCGCGATTGCCCGGCGGTGTCAGCACCAGGTCGAGCGTCCGGCCCGGCACCGGGCGACCAGCCGAGTCCCTTGGGTAGAAAATGCTGCCGCGAGACAAGCCGAGGAATTCTTCCGGACCATGGGCGCGATCGTCCTTCTCGTAGGAAAGGCTGCCATTGGGGCCAAACGCGATGTAGGGCACGGTCAGCGAAGGCAGCCGTGGGTCCACCCCGCGTGGGTCGCTGCCGTAAACCCGCGGGAAGGGAATGTTCATCAACGCCAGTGGACGATTGGTCGCAGCCGCCGTGGAACGAACGGTCGCCAGGCCGATAAAGTTCGTCCCGGAAAAGAGCATCCCGTCCGGGAGATTGCGCCACTCCATGAGATAACGCGCGAAACCCGCGCCCGGCTGGTCGCCGACGGTTCGCCGCGCGAACAAGGCGTAGCCCGTGTACTGGCTGGCCAGCAGGTTCGTCAGGGTGCGCAAGGCCAGGCGCTTCTCTTCGGGCGCGATGAGGCTCGAGTTCTGCACCTCGCTGAAGAGGCCACTACGGGCAAACTCGGGCAGCAGGACGAAGTACACCGTCTGCCGCGTGGAGATCGCCAACTGGCGCGCGTAGGCCAGGTCGCCCAGGATCTGCCGATGCCCGGCGACCACAGTATTGCTACTGGTGAGGCTACGGATCGCCGGAACCGCCGTCGCCGCCAAGATGCCGATGATCCCGATGACGACGAGCAGCTCGATCAGCGTAAACGCTTTCGCTGGCCGTCCCCCACCCTGCCGCACCGGGAGTTGGCTGGCCGGCAGTCGGTTCGTTGGCGGGAGGAGGTGCATCGCGTTAGCGGCTGACGGATTCGTCCTTCCCTATTTCCAGCTCAGGACGTTGTCCTTGTTGACCCCGGCGTTTGCGCGCACGCCGGCGTTGGCAGTCCGATCCGGGCCCAGTGACCACACCATGACCGTGCCCGTGAACTCATAGCTGTTCGGGTCCTTCGGATCCGACCGTCGAAGACCGTTATGGCCCAGGTCGCCGCTCATCGCGGATACGGAGGCCTGGCGATAAAAACCATCCCGGACTTTGTTGTCGTAGTTCAGGTCCACGGTGATGATATAGGGGTTCCCCCACGGATCCCGGAGTACGAGGTCCGGGCCGATGCCGCCGGGGCGGTAGATCGCCTGGCGACCCGGTGCCGGCGGCCGCTGGAAGTCCACGTTCTTGAATCCGTCCAGAAACTTTTCCTTCTTGGGATTCGCGGCGTGGTTGAGGTTCACCGTTGGCGAGCCATCGGACGCGCGCTCGATGTCGTTGAGAATCGCCACCAGCTCGGAGTTATTGGCCTGGTATCCGCCTCCGTTGATATTGCCGACCTCGGGCAGGAATTGGCCCTTGATGCCCCAGAGTGTTGGCGAAAGCGACCGGCCCGCGCGTTGGGCCGTACCATAAGTGAAATCGGGAGAAGTCTCCCGCACGGATTCGTAGGCGAAGCGCGACCCGGGCATGCGGCTATACGTGGCGTTGTACTGATTGACGGCCGTGATGATGGTTTGCATTTCCTGCTTGGCACGGGCCACCTGCGCCTTGGTCTTGGCGATGCCCAAGGTCGGCAACAACATGCCGGCCAGAATGCCAATGATGGCGATGACCGTAAGCAGTTCGACCAGCGTGAAGCCGGCCGACACACGGGAGCGGAACTCGGTGTTCATGACGTGGGTTGGGTAACCAGATTGACGGAAAGTCGCCAGGCAAGCCCCGGCCTTGGGCAGACGGATGGAGTGAATCGAGGGAGACCAGCCAGCCGGCGCCCAGCGAATCGTGAGGCCAACCTGGCGAGCAGCCGTGTTGATGCGGGAGGCCATGAGTCAATCCTTCCAATTGCCGATGACTCGGCGATCCTTGCCAATGTGAACCTCCGCCCACAGGTCAAAGGTGGCCGGATTATTGGTGGGCCGCGTTGCAACATAGCGCCAAGGATTGAGCCGAAGCTGGGATCGCAGCGGCCGGCCCGGCCCGTCCTGCAACTTGCCGGCCAACGGGTGTTGCCGGGCCAAAGCGGCCGGCCACTCGACGGGTGCCACCAACAATTCGACGTCCTTCGCACCTTCAATGCTGACTTCCTTCCAATGGCTCGCTTTGAGATTCGGCAGGTAGTTCTTCGGCTTTTCGGGAGCTTCGGCTGAGTTGACGAAACCGCGGAGGTTGAACGCCGCCCGTATTTCATCGGTGGTGAGCGTTTCGGAACGATCCGGTGTGGAGTACTCGCGGCCCTGATTCCGCGACACGGTGCCCACCAGCTCGTAAAAGAGGGGGTTGAGGGCGGGGTCGCGATTCACCTGGCCGACATGGTTGTCCGGAGGGTACTGGTTGAAGTCGCCTTTATACGACTCGATAGCCGTGACGAGGTTGTTCAATTGCGCCTTGACCTGCGTTTCCTTCGAGCGGCGGCTGGCCACGCCGGACATGCCCACGCCGATCGCGGCCAGCACGCCGATAATCGAGATCACCGTCAGCAACTCGATCAAGGTGAACGCCCACCGCCGCGGCGCGCGCCGCGCTTCACCGGGTCGGTTCAAGGTCTTCATGCCACTGCTCATTCGCCCCTGTTTCAAGCCTGTTCTATGCCACGTTCCGCTCCCGGCGATCGCGGCCCCAAAGTTCCTCTTCCATGCGCTCGCTCAACCACTGCTTGATCATGCTCTGGTAATTCAGGTATCGCGATCGCGCCAGCCGCTTGATCCGCGCCAACATGCGCGGGTCCATTCGCAGCGTAATGGTCACCGACTCCGTGTTCTCCGCGCTCGCCGCCACCGCTGATTCCATCAACCGCAGATCCACTCGCGCCTCTTCCCAGAAAGCCGCTTCCGCCTGCTCGTTGTCGAACAGCGGCACTTCTTCCCAACTGGTGATGAGGTTCATGCGGCAAGCTTCGCCCCGATCATTGCGCCAGCATCTGGTTCATCTTTCGCTGGTAAAAAAACTGTTCCTCCGCCGAGAACGGGCGCGCGAAAATCACCCGGACATTCCGCCCGTTCGCCCGGTACAGACTGAAAATGCCCAAACCCGACGAAGACCGCCCCAGGTTGAAAAACCGCGCTTGAACCCCGAACCGCGCCGAGTCCGGAAGCAGTTTGACGGCAAACGGGTCCTCGAAGGACTCTTCCACATCTTGGGTCGTCATCCCGTTCTCGAACGAGAAGGGCGGGTTGGTCCAATCGAAATCCATCGTCGCGTCTCGGTGTATGGCAATCAGCGTTGCTTTGTATGCACAAAGTAAATACCTAAACGTTCCGGTTGTCAAGAGGAGTTTGCAGCGACGGCTGGTCGCATGAGACCGCGAGGCGAGTCCTGGTCCGCCCGGTCGCGGGGCCGGGCGAGGTTGCTCGCAGTCGCATCCGTAACTTTTTCGCCACACAACTGCGACTGCGGCGCGCTCACGGAGCGAAGCCAATCTGCCCAAGACGAGCACCCGCCGGCCGAGCGGGCGATCGCACCTCAAGGCGATTCTCGAAGCCAGCGCCGCTACCCCGCCACCGCGGTAATTTTTGTGTTGATTCTCCCCGCGCATCGGGCAAACCCGATTTCGTCATGAAACCCCAGAAATGTTGCGCGTGCCCCGAGGCCACGCCCGAGGTCCGCGGAGGCTTCACTTTGATCGAATTGCTGGTGGTGATCGCCATCATCGCCATCCTGGCCGGGATGCTCTTACCGGCGCTTTCGCTCGCGAAGGCCAAAGGGCAGCGCATTGCCTGCCTGAACAATCTCAAGCAGATCAATCTGTTCATGCAATTCTACACCGACGACAACCGCGACACCTTTCCAGCCCACCGCAACCTGGGCTTGAACACGGCCGACGCCGGTCCGTCGCTAACCAACTGGTGGGGCACCGCGATTGTCGGCTACAGCGAGGGCCGGTCGAACCTGTTTCGCTGTCCCGCGATCAAGGGGCGGCGCTTGGACAACGGCGTCCAATGGGAATGGAAGTTCGACTGCCACAAGGTCGGCTACGGCATGAACGCCTGGTTCTTGAATCGTTGGCCCTACGATAACGAGGACGTCCTCGTGGTCGGCGGAATCCGGTTCGTGTCGAGGCCCTGGTTCAAACGTTCGGGCATCGTAAACCCGGCGGAGTGCTTCGTGGTGGCGGACACCATGCCCAAGCTGGGAGGCGAATGGAGCAGCAGTTGCTGGTGGCCCTGGTCCTACATGGGGCCGGTGAAGGCCAACAGCCAGATTCAGGGCTACGAGGGCGTGGACCCGAACCGGCACCGATCCACCGGCGTGGTGGGCTTCTCCGACGGTCACGCGGAAGCCCGCAAGGACGCGAAGATCAACCCGGCCCGCGACCCGGCCTTCGGCGACGCCCGCGGGCTCGTCAACTCGCGGTACTGGGATCCGTTGCAAAGCGCCGGGCAGCAGTAGAGCTCTCCCAGCCCACACTGTCCCGGAGGACGCCGCACTGCTTGGCCCGGCCCCGAGGAGAGTTTCGTCCTCGCCCCGGCGCCCCGTCAGGGAGCGCGTCGATTCCTGTCGCGCCAGATTTAATCGAGCCTGCCTTGGGCGAGCTGGGGCGCCAGCAGGGTCTGGAGTCCTGGTGTGAAGGTGGAAAGCGAGGTTTGCCGTCCATCCTTCGGCAACACTCAACTTCCCGCGCAGGTGGATTTCAAGAACCCCGCCCTCCGTCGAAGCGGCCGGCGACTGCACCGTCTTCACCCCTCGACGGCGACGCGCCACCGAGTGATCGCCGCCGCTCCCGTGCGCTTCAGGGCTGACCGGGCGGCACCGCCAGTCATCCACGCATCCGTTCGCCGCCTGCCGGGTGCTGCGGGGTGCGGCGAGCATTCCTTTATTCGCCTCCGTGGCTGCGCTAGACTGCCGGGCATGGCATTGCTGGAGGTTGCCGACCTGAAGAAATCGTTTACCGCCCCGGACGGGACGCGGCGAACGATCGTTGATGTCCCGCAATTCGCCGTCGAGGCCCGTCAGCAGGTGGCCCTGCAGGGCGAGAGCGGCTCCGGCAAAACGACCTTTCTTCACCTGCTGGCCGGCATACTTCGGCCCGACGCCGGCCGCATCTCGCTGGAGGGCCGCGACGTCGCCTCGCTGCCCGAGTCCGCACGCGACCGACTCCGGGCCACCACGGTGGGCTACATTTTCCAAACGTTCAATTTGCTCCAGGGCCACACCTGCCTCGAGAACGTCCTTTTGGGAATGGCCTTCGGTCCTGGCGAAGATCGCGCCCGGGCGGAGGCGCTCCTCGAACGGGTCGGACTGCGGGACCATCTGCGCCACCGGCCACGACAGCTCTCGACCGGACAACAACAGCGGGTGGCGGTGGCCCGCGCGCTCGCCAGCCGGCCGCGAGTGGTGTTGGCTGATGAACCCACGGGCAACCTCGATCACCGCAGCGCGGCCGAGGCGCTGCGCCTCATACGCGAGACCTGCCGCGAAAATGAGGCCGCCCTGATCCTCGTGTCGCACGATCGCGAGGCGCTCGCGCAGTTCGAGGACGTTCGTGACTTTGCCCGGCTCAACCGCGCTGCGGAGGACCGCCCATGATTCTCGCGCGCCTCGTTTTCCAAAGCCTGCGGCAGCACCTGCTGTCCACGACGGTTACCGCGCTGGCCACCGCGCTGGCGGCCGGGTTGCTGCTCGCCGTCTGGAGCGTCCGCGACCAGGCGCAAGCGGCCTTCACCGGGATGACCAGCGGCGTGGATGCCGTGCTTGGCGCCCGCGGTTCGAAGCTGCAACTGGTGTTGAGTTCGCTTTTCCACGTGGACACGTTGCCCGGCAACTTGAAGTGGGAAGACTACGACGACATCGCGCGCCATCCGGCGGTGGGCCTGGCAATGCCGTTGGCGGTGGGCGACAACTACCGGGGCCTCCGCATTGTAGGCACTCTGCCCGAGAAACTGGCGCAGCTCGAATGCGCCCCGGGCAAACGCCTAACGGTCCGCCCTCCCGGCCGCCTTTTTGACCCCGCCTTGCGCGAGGCGGTGGTCGGCAGTTTCGTCGCGGCACGCCTGAGGCTGAAACGCGGGGATGTCTTCCAGCCCTATCACGGACTCAATTACTCGCCGGAGTCGAACCCGCACGAGGAAGACTACGTGGTCGTGGGCATTCTCGAGCCATCGAACACGCCCGCGGACCGGGTGATTTGGATTCCGCTGCAGGGGCTTCAAAAGCTGGGCGGGCATGATCCGGCAGCAGCCGACGAAATCAGTGCCGTGCTGCTCAAGTTCAAGGCGGACAATCCGCTGACGGCGCGACAACTCGACTCGCTTTACAACAAGCAGGGCAACCGCCTCACCTTTGCCTGGCCCGTGGCGCAGGTGGTGGCGCAATTGTTCGATCGGTTGGCGTGGCTGGACCGGGTGCTGGCGCTGGTCGCCTACCTGGTCATCGTCATCGCGGCGGGTTCAATTCTCGCCAGCCTCTACAACTCGATGAACGAACGCCGGCGCGAAATTGCCATCTTGCGGGCCCTCGGCGCGCGTCGAAGGACGATTTTCGGCTCCGTGGTCCTCGAGTCGGCCTGCATCGCGGCGATCGGCGCGGTCCTCGGCTTTGCGGTGTACGCCGCCGTATTCGTCGCAACCAGCGCGATCCTCCGCCCCCAGACCGGCGTGGTGCTGGACCCGTTGGCGTGGCATCCGGTGCTCGTGCTCGCGCCGCTCGGCATTGTCGCGCTGGGAGCTTTGGCCGGTATTGTGCCTGCGTGGAAGGCGTATCGAACCGACGTGGCGGATCATCTCGCCCCGCACTCTTAGCCGTGAAACGATGGTCAGGGAAACTCATCGGTGGACTGGTCGCCCTGGGGCTGGCCACGGCCGGCTGCGGCCAAGGAGAACCGGTGGACACCGCGCCGTTGGACATTCGCGGGAAGCCGATTAGTCCGGTCGTCGCCGCGGGTCCGTCCGATGCCACCAACGCCCCCGGCGCAACGGCCCCGGCTGCCCCGCCGACGCCGGCCCCTCAACCGCCGCCGGCGAGTGAGGTCACGCCCGGGGCGGCGTTGTCGGCGGACGCCGATGGTGTCGTCCACGTCGGCTTCGACGTCCTCGCGGGCTACCTGTATCCCGAGAGGAACGACCCGCTTCCGGCCGACACCCCACCGCCGCCGACCCGAGTTCCCGAGACGGTGCGACAACTCAACGGGCGGCAGGTCGCGGTGAAAGGGTTCATGCTCCCGATGAAGCTGCAATCCGGGCTGGCCACCGAGCTCCTGTTGATGCGCGATCAGTCCATGTGCTGCTTCGGCGTCGTGCCGCGGGTCAACGACTGGGTCAGCGTCAAAATGACCGGACGCGGAGTGAAACCCATCCAGGACCAGCCGGTCACCATCTACGGGACGTTCGAGGCCGGTGAAGTGTACGAGAATGGCCACCTCGTGACGATCTATCGCCTCGCCGGGGAGCGAATGGAGACCGCCCTGGATCTGTGAGCCCGCGCCCGTCGGCTGTCCCGACGCACCGCCCTTCAGCCATCGTTGGACTCAGCAGCTTGACCAGGGCGCGGGAACTGCCGTCGCCCCCGATCGAAGTCGTTTCGCGCCCTGACTGAACCTGAACTCCCAGGTTCGTTTTGCAGAAGCCAACGAAAGGAACGCAGGAGCAACGGGAACCGGATTCTCCTCTGGGCCCTTTTCCTGACCGTCCCCCCCGGCGGGGGCCCTTCTCACTTCGTTCGCTTCGTTGCCTTCTGTGAATCCGACTTCGGTTTGCGGGCTGAAGCCCCGCGCGAGGCGTTGCACACGACCCGTGCTGGCCGCGGCGGGCGGATCGTTCGCCACCGCGGGCCAGACGTTGATTCGGCCCGACGGTTGACGCCCAGGTTCCCTCTCAGTGTCCGCCCGTACCGCCCACACCATGCAGGGCTTCGGCGCGACTCAGTTTGGGCCAGCCGTAGCCGTAGAGGGCGATAAAAACGAAGCAGAGCGTCGGCACGATGAAGCCGCGCGACATGTCGTAGTGGTCCGCGATGGCGCCCATCAGCTTCGGCAACAGCGCACCACCCACGATTCCCATCACGATGAAGGCCGAGGCGCGTTTGGCCCGCGTCCCCAGCCCGAAAATCCCGAGGGCGAAAATGGTCGGGAACGTGATGGACATGAAAAAGTAGCAGGCGAACACGCAGACAACCGACAGCCAGCCGAGCTTGAGGAAAACGGCGAGGCAAAGCAGCGCGTTCAGCACGCTGTAGAGGCCCAGCATCTTGTGCGCGGAGTGTTTGCGCAGCAGCGCCGCTCCCACCACCCGTCCCGCAAGGAAACAGAGGAATCCCAGGGACGCGAGCGTCGAAGCAAAGCTATTGGTGATGCCGAACACGCCATCTCGGTAGGTCAACTCACCGGGGTAGGCGTCGGCGAGGAGCAATCGGTTCAGCCGCGGTTCAACCCGTCCGGAGGCGAGCCGTGCCAGTGATTCCCGCGACTTTTCGGAAAGTGCAACGCCCTGGAAACGTTCCGGGGTGTACAGGTTCTCCTTCAGGACCACGCTGTGCAGGTCCTGCGCCAGCGCCACACGTGCGCCGGTCTCGCTCCCGCGGCCTTCCATCAACCGCTCGAGGGAGCGCAGGGTGGCCGGGGAGAGATTCGTGGCGAGGTGGGCTGACAACGGGTCGGCCGGGGTGATGAGCCGGCGGGCCAGCGCCGGCACATCCTTGAAGTCCGATCGCATGAAGCTGGTGCGCGGCTCGATCCACTCGCGGCCCTCCTTCATCCACGACGCTGGCAGGGTGGGCGGCTCGGAAACCATGTAGTTGATGAAGAAAGCGAAGACCCCGGACTGCGCCGCGACGTACAGAAACTGGGCCAGCGTCGCCCCGGTGAAATGCTCGTGAGACCAGATGCTCTGGTGAGTCAGCCGGCCGGTCACGCGGACCAGGACCAACGCCGCCACGACCAGCCCGAAAATGGCGCCCGCGCCCAGAACCACGCCGATGGCGTTTTGTTCGCTGACGGTCACCCCCAGCGGCCCCGCGAGAGCAGACGCCAGCCCCGTCAGCTTGGGTCCCCAGTGCAGACTGTCGAAAACCAGCCAAAAGATGAATACGAACACGCCGACCAGAGCTGCGGCGTTGCCCAGCAGCAACGCATACGACAGCCGCCGGTTGACCGCGCGCTCCGGCGCAGGTGCCGCGGTGGCTGCGTCGCCGTCCTTCGCGTCCATCTGGTAGTCATCCTCGGCCTTGATGTCGGGAACGGGCGCGAAAAAGAAGATGACGGCCAGCACCAGCACGAGGATCGCGACGCCGGCGTAGGGGATCCATAACGTCTCGGACCCCGTGCTCCGGCCGGTTTCATCCTTGCTGTAGAAAAACAGCGAACCGGCAATGGGACCAAGCACCCAGCCCACGCCGTTGCAGGACTGGGCGGTGTTGATGCGGGTCGCGGCATAGCGAGACGGTCCCAGGACCGTCGTGTACGGATTGGCCACGGTTTCGAGAAAGGTCAGGCCGGAGGCAATGACGCACACGCCGAGCAGAAACGCCCAGAATTGGGCGATGTTCGTGGCGGGGATGAACCAAAACCCGCCCACCGACACCAGCAGCAACCCGGCGATGATGCCGCCCCGATAGCCCAGCCGCGTGGCCAACCAGCCTGCCGGCAACGACATCAGGAAATACCCCATCCAATGCGCGAACTGCACCCAGGCGGACTGCGAGAGGCTCAGCTTGAGCTCCTCCTGAAAGTGCTTGTCCATCACGTCAATCATGCCGTTGCAGAACCCCCAAAGGAGAAACAGGGAACTGACCAGACAAAACGTGACGAACACGTTTCGACCGTCCGGCAGCGTGAACATGCTTGGTTTGTCTTGGTTCATGATGTTCGGGATTGGCCGGCGGCGGGGAGCCGACGGAGGACTGCCCTGACTTCCACCCCGCGCGCCACCGTCGACGGCACGCGACTCGGACCCGCAGCCCACGAGGTCGAGGTGAAAATCATGATAGCGCGGCCTTCGTATCCGGTGGCCTCCCCCGGGTCAAGCCCGCGTCCGCGCAACCAAGCGGCCAGCCGGGCCATTCGTGAGGCCGCGGAACTCCCCACCTCCCAGCTCGCCCGAGCGGCGGGAAAACCGCTGTCACCGATCTCACGGCTCCGGCACGGGCCGGTTTCGCCCGATGAAAGGGCGGCTGGGAGGTGACGCGAGGGGAAGATTGGTGCCAGGGGGGAGAGTCGAACTCCCGACCAAGGGCTTATGAGTCCCCTGCTCTGCCACTGAGCTACCCTGGCGTGTCGGGCCACGCTGTTGCCGGCGGGTATCGCGTGATCGCCGAGCGCGGGCCGTTTCAAAAGGATGATGCTTGGGACCGACTGGGTGACAAGCAGTTTTACCGCAAGTGGCCGCAGCGAACAACGCCACGACCCGGGCGGCTGCGGCTGAAGAAACAGCCGTTCCCGCCGGTGTCAGGCAGCCGGTTGGGGGGCGGCTTCGGCCGCGGGAGCCGGCGACGCCTTGGTAGCCCTGGCCGCCAGCTTCTTCCGCTTAAGGCGCCGTTCCCGACGTTTCCGCTTCTCCAGTTTATTGTACTGTTTGCCCATAAGGTCTTTACAAGGAGCAACCGATCCGGTTGTTTCGCTGGAGTATGAAGTTTGGCCCGGGACGCATCAACTGCTATCTGGCGCTGGTGGCCAGCCTGGCTTGCCTTTGCGGCTGTCTCTCGCCCGAGGAAAAGCAGAAACGCCAGGAAGCCAGCACACTCAGGCTTCATCTCCAGATGGACTTCGATACCGGCGAGAAGACCCAGCTCATCGAAGTCATCCGGGCCAAGCCCACCGTGCTGCGGGTGGAAAAGGTGCCCTTCCTCGACGAATCCCACCTCGTGGACGCGGCCATCGTGGAGACCATCGGGGGGGTTGCCATCATGGTGAAGTTCGACTTTCACGGCACCCTCGCGCTCGAGTCGGTGTCCACCACCCATCGCAACAAGTGTGTGGCGATCTTCTCGCTGTTCACGGAGGGGCGCTGGCTCGCGGCGCCGCAGCTCAACACGCGCATCACCGACGGCACACTGATCTTCACACCCGACGCCACCCGTGAGGAGGCAGAGCGCATCGTGCGCGGGCTCAACAACATCGCGATCCAGATGGGCAACAAGTCCAAGACGGACGCGCCCAAGACGAAGACCGGCTCGAGCAAATCGTGAACCGCTTTGTCTGTCTGACCGCCACCCTTGGCCTTGCCTTGGCCGCGCTGCCGGGGGGAGCGCGGGAATTCCGTCTGCCCACCCCGAACCGGGCGTTGCTCGAAGCGGGCGGCGAGGCGCGGTATTTCGTCGGCACGGTGGGCCGGCCGTGGACAAGCGGCACGTATGGGTGCGTGCGCTCGGATGGGGCACAGTTCCACGAGGGCCTGGATATTCGCGCCGTCCAGCGCGACGGACAGGGGGAAGCCACGGATCCAGTCTTCGCGACACTCGACGGGGTCGTCGCCTACATCAACACCAAACCTTCGCTTTCGAATTACGGCATCTACCTGGTGTTGCGCCACCACACCGAAGGACTTGAATTCTATTCGGTGTATGCCCATTTGGCCCGGATCCAGCCAGGGCTGAAGGAAGGTCAACGCGTTGGCGCAGGGGAGCGGCTCGGTACGCTGGGACGCACGGCCAACACCAGTCAAAGCATCAGCCGCGAGCGCGCCCACCTGCACTTCGAAATCGCTTTCCGGCTCACCGACCGGTACACGGCCTGGCACCAAACCCACCTCCGCGGCACCCGCAACGACCACGGCGAATGGAATGGGCGAAACCTGCTGGGGATTGATCCCGCGCCGGTCCTTCGGAGCGCGGCCACCAACCGGGATTTCAGCCTGCTGCGCCACCTCCGCTCACGGCGGGAGCTCTGCCGGGTGCTGCTCCGCGAACCCTCCCTCTCCTGGGCCCGGCGCTGTCCGGGGCTGGTCGCCAACAATCCCCGCGCGGTCAAGGAGGGCACCGCCGGGTTCGAGGTGTCGCTGGACGCCACCGGATTCCCCTTTCTGCTGATCCCGCGCGCCGGGAGTGAAATCGCCGGGAAAGAGCGCTTCCGGCTGCTCTCGGTCAACGCGGCCGAGGCCGGCCGTTTCCCCTGCCGCAAAATTGTCCGGCAGCGCGACGGCCGCTGGGAACTCGGCGTGAATGGCCAGTCCCTCGTCAGCCTGCTGGCGAATTGATGAGCGCCGCCCCCCGGAGCCGGTCGCGTTGAGGGCCGGCGGGGACTTCACAACAAGTTAGCCGCCACCTCGGCCAACTCGGAGCGCTCCCCTTTCTGCAATTCGATGTGCGCCGCAATCGCCTCCCGCCGGAATTTGCTGACGATGTAATTGAACCCGTTCGAGGACGAGTCCACGTACGGGTTGTCAATCTGGTACGGATCACCGGTGAACACGATCTTGGTGCCGTGGCCGACGCGCGTGACGATCGTCTTGACCTCGAGGGGGGTGAGGTTCTGCGCTTCGTCAATGATCATGAACTGGTTGGCAATGCTGCGCCCGCGAATGTAGGAGAGCGCTTCCACCACGATGGCGCCCGAGCGCATCAAGTCGCCCGCCCGCCGGCCCTCGTGCCCCATGTTGAGGTCGCTGAGCAGCTCGAGCGCGTCGTGGATGGGCTGCATCCACGGATTGAGCTTTTCCTCGAGCGTGCCCGGGAGAAACCCGATCTCCTTGCCCATGGAAATGGTGGGCCGGGCCACGATGAGGCGGCGGTACTCGCGATCCGACATCACCCGCTTCAAGCCCGCGGCCATCGCCAGCAGGGTCTTGCCGGTGCCGGCCTTGCCCATGAGGGTCACCAGCTTCACCCGATCATCCAGGAGGGCGTCGAAGGCGAAGTGCTGTTCGCGGTTGCGCGGTTTGATGCCCCAGATGCCGTCCCGCGAATCGTGGATCGGTACCAGCTTGGTCCCGGTGGCATCCACTTTCGTGAGGACGGTGCGTTTCGGGCTGCCCTCCTCGTAGAGCGTGCAGTACTCGTTGGGAAAGTAAGCGCCCTCCAGCTCGAGTTCGCCGTTGACGCGGAAGGCCTGCAGCCGGTCCGCGGTCACCGGCTTTTCAAACATGCCGGAATACAGATCGGTCAACTGGATGCGATCGGTTTCATAATTCTGCGCGGGCAGGCCCAGCGTGTCCGCCTTGATCCGGAGGTTGATGTCCTTGGTGACCAGAATGGTCGGCAAGTGGGGCGAACCCCGGCGCACCTGCAGGGCGGTTTCGAGGATGCGGTTGTCCGTGGTGTGGCCGTTGCCCGCCACGCTCCAGGCCGGCTTGCCGTTGGCGCCGCGACGAGGCTTGACGGGAAGAACGATCCGCAAATGCCCGCCGTTGGGCAACGGCACGCCCTCGCTCAACCGCCCGTGGACGCGCAGGTCATCGAGCATCCGCGACACGGCGCGGGCGTTCTGGCCGAGCTCGGAAGCTTCGCGTTTGAACCGGTCAATCTCTTCGATCACCTCGATGGGGATGACCAGATTGTTCTCCTGGAAGTTCAGCAGCGAATTGGGGTCGTGCAGCAGGACGTTGGTGTCGAGAACGTAGTTTTTCACGCGGTGGGTTGGAGTTGGAGACGGTCCATGCGCGCATACCAGTCGCGCAAAGCGGTGTGGGACGCCGGCAGGTCGTAATGTCCCGAGTAGAGGAAGTTCCCCAGCATCCCGGCGAGGTCGAAATCCACGAACAACGCGCGGTCCGTCAGGAGAAACGGGCGGGTGGCCAGCATTTGCTCGCAGGGCAACAGCAGCCCCGCGAGGGCCTCGAGCAAGCGCGGCTGCTCCTGCCGCCACGCCTCCAGACAGCCGGGGCCGAATCGGCGCTCCTTGTGCCGCAAGAAGGCGAGTTGCTCGGCGGGCGGCACGAACTCGCGCCAGTAAATGTCGTTCAACTTGAACGCCACGCCCTCGACCTCGTGCTCAAAGTACCGCCACAGCACGGTCTGCAGGCCGCACCACTCGCGCGGGAACAGCCCCATCTCGAAACGAGTGTCGAGATACTTGGCGATGACCTGCGTGTCCGGACCGGTCTCGAACACCACGGTCCGGCCATCACGAATGACCGGCACTTGATAGTAGCGTTGCCGGGTGATCCGCCAGACGCGCGAACGGTCGTGGCCGGGCAGGTTGACAATCTTGAACCGAACGCCGGCCGCCTCCAGCAGGCGGCGAATGACGATGCAAAACGGACTGTAGGGCAGTTGGTAGAGTTCGATCATGGGGGGTGACCGCCACCGACCGGCAATGGCCCGGGGCAAGATCCTCCGGGGACGCATGCGCGCTCGCGACGGCGGACACCCCGGAAGGTCGCAGCAGTTGGGAAAAGGGAATGGCCGCACCGAGGAACCCCGGACGAGGTTCGCCCGACACCACGCGCGGCGAAACGGCCATCACGAATTCAAAGTAGAAACCGCCCCGCCGGGTGACAAGATGATTCCCGGCACGCCCCGGGTCCGGCGGCACCCACGGGCCCCTCGCTACCCGCCCCCGCACGGCTCACCCCGGCCCGAGCCGGTCAACGTTGGATCCTGAGCTGCGTGACCCTCCGCCCGTCACTCACGCGGTCTCCCGGGTAGAGCACCACTTCTTCGCCCTCCCGCAGACCATCGAGAATCTGCGTCTCGGCGCCACTGCTGCGGCCGGTCGCCACGACTCGCAACCGCGCGCGGCCGCCTTCGATCACGAACACCGCCCACTCCGCTCCGCGCCGGAAAACCGCGCCCGCCGGCACCTTCAGGACATCCGCAGACTCCCAAACCAGAATGCGGGCTTCGACCCGGAAACCATCGCCCAGCCGTGGCCGGTGTTCCGGCGGGGTGACGATGTCGGCGATCAGGTTGACCCGCTGTTCCTCGACGCCGAGTGCGGAAACCTTGGTGAATGCAGCCGGCTCGACCAGGCGCGTCACGGCCCGCAACGGCTCCTCCCCGCCCCAGTGATGCAATTCGACGGGCGTGCCGGGCGCGATGGCCGCGCCGTCGCGTGAGAGTACCTCGATGACCACTTCGAGGTCGGCGGGGTCGCCCAGCTCCAGCAGGGGCGCCCCGACCGCGACCACCCGGGCGCTCTCCTCGAAAACGCGCAGCACCCGGCCCGGCGCGGGGGCAACCACCTCGACGGGCGGCAGGTTGGGTTCCGCAGCGGGCGTGAACTCGGCCAATTCCGCCTCTGCCTGCCGCAGGGCGCTTTCGGCCACCGCCTGGTCCTTGGCCGCCGCAGCCTCGCGCCACTGCACCGCCTCCAGTTCCTGCACGCTGACCGTCTTGTCCGCGTAGAGGCGCTCGAACCGCTTGAGCTCGCTGGCGGCAAACTCGTGCGCCTTGCGCGCCTTGGCCAAGTTGGCGGCGGCGGTGTCGCGGCGGGCCTCGGCGAGGGAACGGGCGCGCGCATCCAGCAGGGCGGGCTTCACCGGGTCAATCACCGCCACCACCTGGCCGCCGGCCACCGCGGCGCCGGGCTTGAGTTCAATTCGCCGTAACTGCCCGGTCACCGGCGCGGAGACGAGGTAGCGCTGGCGGATCCGGGTTTTGCCCTCCTCCGCAATCGTCGCGCGGAGGGCGCCGCGCATGGCCGCCGTGGTTTCCACCGGGACCGGACGGGGCCACAGACCGGCCACAATCAGCCCAACCAGCAACAAGGCGCCAAGCCAGGGCAGTCCCCGCCGAACCCAAGCGCGCGGAGCCCGGCGGCGCGCGTTGGGGGCGGTGGAAGAGCGGTCGGCGTTCATGGGAATGGTGCTGCCTCCTCTACTCCGGCGCCTTCAACGCGCCGACGAGATTAAGCTGGTGGAGTCTCCGCAAAACGAACAACGCCGACAACACCGAAGCCAGCGTCACCGCCGCGACGGCAAAGGCGTAGTTGCTGGCGGTGAGCACCACCGGCAGGCGGACCGTCTCGGTGTTGACCGCCCGGACGATCCCGGTCGCAAAGCCCGAGCCCAGCACCAGACCGATCGGCACGGCGATCAAGGCCAGGAGGACCAGCTCGGTGATCAGGATGGCGCCGACCTCGCGCCGCGAGAACCCCACCACCCGCAACGTGGCCAGTTCCCGCGCCCGCTCCGCCAGTGAAATGCGCGCGTTGTTGTACACGACGCCGAAGGCCACGACGATCGAAAGCACCAGGTAGATTTTCTGGAAGGTGTTGATGCTGGCCGCCGTGGTGCGGCGGAAGTTGTCGCGCAACGAGCTTTTGATCGCCACCCAGGCCACCCGCGGAACATTCTTCAATTCCCGGAGAAACGCTGCCCGATTCAGCGCATCCACCCGGAAACTGGCGCCGCTGACCACGTCGCCATCCCCCAGCAAGCGGTTCAGCGCCGGCAGATCCATGGTGGCTGAGATCCCGGCCAGGTCCTCCGCAAACGCCACCACCCGCACCAGCCGGGTAGGCCGTCGCCCCTCGAGCACTTCCACGGTCAACCAGTCCCCCACGCGCACATCGAGCAATTCGCCCAGCACGCTGGACAACACCAGGCCTTCCGGCGGCAGTGCGACTTGCCGGTAGCGCGCGTCAATGATGCGGTTGTGCAAGCCGCCCGCCACCTGCCCCTCCAGCACGAGCTGCCGGTGGCGGTGACCGTTGCGCAAACGGACGAAGGCCCCGCGAAACGGTTCGAGGGACACGACGCCCGGCAGGCGCGCAAGCGCGTGCGTCACCGACACGTGGGCCGGCTCGGTCAGCCCCACGCTAAGATCCTGCCGCTCCATGATGTCCCACTGGAAATCGAGCACCTGGCTGACGGAATCGCGAAACGCGTTGGGCACCATCAAAATGCCGGTCGCCAGCGCCAGCCCCGTGACGGTAAACGCCGCCTGCACCGGCCGGCGCTCCAGGTTCCGCACCGCAATCCGAAACGAATGCGAAAACCAGCGCGCGATGCCGGTCCGCTCCAGCACCGAGACGCGGTAGCGGGTCGGCGGCTCCGGCCGCATCGCCTCCGCCGGCGGCAGCCGGGCCGCCCGGCGGACGGAGCTGGCTACGCCCACCGCCGCCGCCACGGCGCTCACCACCAGCGCCAGGGCGAGAGCCGAGCGGTCCAATCGAAACTCCAGCGTCGGGAACCGAAAGTACAGGGTGTACAGCTCCACAATGTGATGCCCCATAAACAGCCCCCCGCCCCAGCCGATCAGCGTGCCGGCCGTGACAATGACGAGGGCATACTTGAGGTAATGCCCGGCAATCTGCCGATGGGTGAAGCCAAACGCCTTGAGGATGGCGATCTGCTCCCGCTGCAGGTTCAGCAGCCGCGCCAGCACGGCGTTGACCATGAACGCCGCCACGCTCAGGAAGACCAGCGGAAACGCCACCGCCAGCGTGCGCAGCACCCGGATTTCATCCGTGACCCGAATGTGCGACGGGTGATCCGGCCGGCCGTAGGCGCCCCGACCGCCGTAGGGACGCAGCAGCCGATCGAACTCCGCGATCACCGGCTGCGCCGAGACCCCGGGCGCCAGAGCCGCCACCAGATAGTTGAAGGCTCCGTCCAGATCGTACGCTGCCGCCAGTTCGGCATAGGCCATCCAAAAGGTGCCGTACGTGCGGTTGTCCGGCAGAGCCGTTCCCGGACGTGATTGAAAGATGAATTCCGGCGACAGCACGATGCCCGCAATTCGCAGATGGCGCCGCCGCCCGTTGAGCAACATCGAAATCGCGTCGCCCGGTCGCAAGGCGTTGGCCTCCGCAAACGCTTCGCCCACGAGCACCTCGTTTCGCCCCCCGGGCGCCAACCACGAGCCGCTCCGCAAGAACAGACGGTTCAACTCGGGCGGACCGAAATCGGGAAGGGAGCGCACGTTGCCGCTGGCGGGTTCTTCCAGGTCCGGGAGATCGAGGGTCACTTGCACGGAGATGCCCGCCTGCACCGCCGCCACGCCGGGGATGTCCGCCGCCTGGGCCGCTACCCAATTCGGCGCCCGCTTGAGATGCACAAACACATCCGCGAACCGGTGCGCCTCGTAGTATTCTTGCCGCGTGGAATCGAGGGAGAGGATCAGGCTCCGGGCCATGATCATCATGGCCAAACCGCAGGCCATCACCAGAGCGACTGCCACGGCCTGCCCCTTGAGGTGAGCCAGATCGCGGAGGAGCTTGCGGTCCAGGTGCGACACCACGCGCCTTGGTTCTCCCTTCCGTGCTTCAAAGTCAATTCCGCCGCCGGATCGCAACGTGGCCCCGCAAACAGCGAGGGCGCCCGAAGTGGACGCCCTGCGCACCGAGGATGGAGCCCCGGCCTATGACAAGGCGTTGAGTCGCTGGTGCAACCGGCTGCGCTTGCGCTGCGCGCGCGGCTTGGGGATGACCCCCACCTTGGCCGCGCGATCCAGCGCGGATGAGACCCGGCGGAGGGCTTGATTGGCGGTCTCCTTGTTACCGGAGGCCACCGCTGCGAGGTAGCTCTTTTCCAGGGTCTTCAAGCGCGACTTCACGCTCTTGTTGCGCTGATGACGGCGGATGCTCTGACGGGCCCGGCGCGCGGCGGATGCAGTATTCGGCATAGGTCTAATCCCTCAAAAGAGCCGCCGACGCTAGCGAACCCGCCCCTTCTGTCAACGGGTTGTTTTGTTCAACGCGGGCCGGGAAACGTCGCTTGCGGACCCCGGAGCCCGCTTGTACCGTCCGCCCATGTCGAACCGGCTGTTCACCACGTTCGCGGCCCTCGGTCTCGGCGCCAGCCTCGGCGCTGCGGACCTCCTCGAACTCAAGGACGCCGCCATCACCGGACGCATCCTCGCCGAAAAGAACGACTTCGTCGTGGTGGACCTCGGCTACACCGTGCTCACCGTGCCCCGGAGTCACATCGAGAAAATCACCCGGCCGGGTGAGACGGCCGAGGCGACCGGGGCGTCGGCGGAGCCGGCCCCCCCGGCCTCGACGTCCGGAGCAACGGCAATGGAGCGCCGACCCAGCGGGGGGCTTTACACCCAGAGCGCGGGGGAAGCCGCGGAGCGTTCCGTCCGCGACTGGGCGACGGAGCTCGGCGAAGCCGTTGTTCAAGTGCGTACCCCCGGCGGCCTGGGTTCCGGGTTTTTCATCAACGCCGAGGGCTACCTCATCACCAATTTCCATGTGATCGAGAACGAGACGGTGATCTCGATCGAGGTGTACCACCAGGCCGGGCGACAACTGGATCGCAAGGTGTATCGCCAGGTGCGCATCGTGGCCATGAACAAGTTCGCCGACCTCGCCCTCCTGCAGGTCCAAGATTCGGGCGCGCCCCGGTTCGCCTGGGTCCCGCTCGGCCGCACCGACCAACTCTCGGTGGGTGACCGCGTCTTCGCCATCGGCAGCCCGCTGGGGTTGGAGCGCACGGTGACGGAGGGCATCGTCAGCACCAAGACCCGCGAAATTCAGGGCTCGCTGTATCTTCAAACGACGGCGCAAATCAATCCGGGCAATAGCGGCGGCCCGCTGTTCAACCTCCGTGGCGAGGTGATCGGTGTCACCAACATGAAGCTGACCTTTGGCGAGGGCCTCGGCTTTGCGATCCCGGTGGACCAGGTGGTGTTCTTCCTGAAGAATCGCGACGCCTTCGCCTACGACAACGACAACCCGAGCAACCCTTACCGCTATCTCGAGCCGCCCAAGCGCCTCCGGCTTCCCGTGCCCGGGGAATAGCCGGCTCCCTGGCCCCGCCCCTCCGACATCACGGCTTTCCGCAAAACGAAACCTCAACTAACCCTCCCACTCGCATGAAGAAGCTGCAGCGCCTCGCACCGTGGCTGGCCGTCCTGGCCGGCTGCGCCCTCTCCTCGTCGGCCGCCGTCCCGGCGCCGGAGCAACTCCTCCCGGACGACACCCTCGCGGTGCTGGCCGTTCCGGACTTCGCGCGGGTGCGCGCCGCTCAAAAGCAGTCCGCGATGGCCCTTCTCTGGGATGACCCCGCGATGAAGCCCTTTCGCGACAAGCTGATGAACCAGCTTCAGAAGGAGGTCATTGACCCGATCGAGAAGGAACTGGGCATCAAGCTCGCGGACTACGCCGACCTTGCGCAGGGACAGGTCACCGCCGCCATCACCCGCAACGGCTGGTCCGGCACCGTGGAGCCGCTGCCGGGCTTGCTCGTGCTGATGGATGCCCGCGACCGCAAGGACCAGCTTCAAAAGAGTCTGGAACTGGCGCGCCGCAAGATCACCGACGCCGGACAAAAAGTCCGCACGGAGAAGATTCGCGGCGCCGAATTCATGGTGGTCACCATCGAGCCGGAAACGGTCAAAGAGGCCCTCGACGCGGAGGGCGAGGCGACAAAAATCGAAGTCGCGGTCGGGCAGGCGGACAGCCTGCTCGTCGTCGCCACGAACCTTAAAGATGCCGACAAAGTTCTCGCGCGCCTGGCCGGCGGCAGCGCCCCGTGCCTGGCCGACCAGTCAGCCTTTCAAGGGAACGCCACCGCGATGTTTCGCGAGGCGTTCAGCTACGGCTGGATTCACTTCGCCCCGCTCGCCGAGGTGATCAACAAGTTCGCCCGCGAGGCCGCGGCCAGTGCGCCCCCGGGAGCCCCGCCGGCGGACAAAGTGGTGGACGCCTTCGGCCTCAACGGCCTGAAGACCCTCGCCTTCGCGGCGCGTCACTCGGCAGAGGGCGATTCGGCCGAGTTGCTGCTCGGCGCGCCGGAAGCCGGTCGCAAGGGACTCTTCCGGCTCATCGCCACCGAGGCCCGGGAGGCCAGCCCGCCCGCCTTCGTGCCGGCGGACGCGGTCACCTTCAACCGCTGGCGGCTGGATGGACAGAAGTTCTGGGCGGCCCTCGAGGCGCTGGTCAATGACATCGTGCCCGGCGGTCTGCAGGGCGCCACGGAAATGATCAACGAGGTGGCGCGCCAGAAAGATCCCGGCTTCGACTTGAAGAAGAGTCTCGTGGCCAACCTCGGGGACGACCTGGTCACTTACGCCAAGGCACCGCGGGGCACGACCCTCGAAGACCTCTCGGCCCAACCCTCCATCCTCCTTGTCGGCTCCTCCCGGGCCGACCAGCTCGTGCAGGCGCTGCGCGCCCTGGTGAACGGCGCGGCCGCCAACCCCATGCTGCCCCTGGGCGGCGAACTCAAGGAGCGCGAGTTCCTCGGACGAAAAATCTACTCGATGGATCTGCCCGCGGCCGGCGGTTCCAGGAATTCGCTGATGATGGCAGCCAGCGGCGGCTATGTGGCGTTCGGTACGGACACCGCCCTCATTGAGGAATTCCTCCGCAGCGCGGACGACAAACCCAGGCCGCTCTCCGAAACGCCCGGCTTCAAAGAGGCGGCTTCCAAGGTGGGCGGCACCAGCACGGGGCTCTTCGGTTTCCAGAACGATAAAGAGAGCCTCCGGCCGATTTACGAGACCCTCCGCGCCAACAACGACCTGCTCAGCGCCATGTTTGGGGAGGTCCTTGAGCTCGATGGCGACGGCGATCTCAAGAACTGGCTGGACTTCTCCTTGCTCCCGGCCTTCGACCGCGTTGCCAAGTACTTCGGCATCTCGGTCTTCGCGGGCAGTCAAACTCGGGACGGCTACCTCATGAAGGTCCATACTCCGATGCCCGCGACCGCCCGGCCGTAATCGCCCGTTGGGCGCGGATTTCTCAAGGCAGGCTGCGGCCTGCCTTTTTCTTTGTCCGCACCGCACGAGCACCGCGCGGTCGCGGCGAGCCAACTTTCGCCCAGCCGGAACGACTCAGACCGAACTCCAAAGTTCGTCTTACAGAAGACAACGAAGGCAACGAAGGAGCAACGAGACCGGGATTCTCCTCTGAGCACTTCTCCTGACTGTCCTGTCCGGGAGGAAGCCTTTCCCCCTTCGTTCGCTTCGTTGCCTTCTGTGAATCCGACTTCGGTTTGCGGGTTCAATCGAATGCGGGGAAGGAGGGGACGAGCCCCTGGCCCATTCTGTTGGACGAGCCGCCCGACCACCGAACGCCCGAGGCTGCCACGGAAGGGGCGCGGCTTCCGGGTCCACGGCCGGGAGGCAAGGGGCCGCCCGGAACGGCCAAATTGGCCGTTCCACCCGAGACCTGCTGCGTCCTTCCGTCTCAGAGCGCCCGCCGAAGTGGACGAGGACCGGCCTCCCGGTCCCCGAGACCGCGCCCACCACAGCGGGCCAAACTTGACGGTTGCGCGGAATCAGCCCGTTTTGGTTGAGTCCCGCGTCCGCCAACATGAGCCCGTCAACCACCAGCGGCCGGCCGCCGGCCTGCGCCTGACCTATGGAAGGCACGCTCGCCACCGTCACCTATTGGCCGTTCGTGGTCCTTGCGGTTTCGGTCGGGTTGGTCGTGGTGTTGATCACGGTCGCCCGGATGCCGGCGTTTCTGGCGCTGTTGCTGGCCGCTTTCACCGCCGGCTTCCTGGCGCAGAACCTCCCCGGCGAACCCGCGCGGGACCATTGGCTCCAGGCGGTCGAGCTCACCACGGCCGAACTGGGCGCCACCGCCGGCAAGATCGCGGTGGTGATCGCCCTGGCCACGGTGATCAGTTTGTGCCTCATGGAAAGCGGCGCGGCGGACAAAATCGTGCGGCGTTTCCTCGCGCTGTTCGGCGAGAAGCATGCGGGAACGGCCATCTTCCTGAGCGGGTACGTCATCTCGATTCCGATCTTTTTCGACACGTTCTTCATGCTGTTGCTGCCCCTGGCGCGAGCCATGGCCCTGCGCACCGGCCGCAACTACCTGCTCTACCTGATGGCGATCTGCTCGGCGGGCATTGTGACGCACTCGCTGTGCATCCCCCACCCCGGCCCGCTGGCGATGGCCGAAAGCCTGCAAGTGGACGTGGGGTTGAGCATTCTGGTCGGGATCGTTGCGGGGCTCATCCCGGCCGCGGCTGGCTGGCTGTTCGCCGCCTGGCTCAATCAGCGTCTGACCATTCCCCTTCGGGAAACGCCCGGTGTGACCCTGGCCGAACTCGAGGCGGTGGTGCGCAGGGACGAGCGGGAGCTGCCATCGTTCCTTTTTTCCATCACGCCCATCATCCTGCCCATTGCCCTGATCGCGCTGGCCTCGCTCTTTGAGGCCGCCCTCCGACAGCGCGAAACCTTCGCGTGGTTGATCGCGACTTGCGGCGGGCCCGACCGCTTCCCGGAGGTGGCGCGCTGGCTGCAGTTTGCGGGCAACCGTAACGTCGCTTTGCTCATCGGCAGCGCGGTCGCGCTGATCTTGCTGGTGCGGAGCCGGCGCCTGCCCTGGCGAGAGGCCTTCCAATCCCTCGGGGCACCGCTGGAAACCGCGGGGGTCATCATCCTGATCACCAGCGCGGGCGGCGCGTTCGGGCTCATGCTCAAAAACGCCGGTGTGGGCGAGGCGATCAAGGCTGCTGCCGACGGCCGGGAGGTGAACCTGGTCGTTCTGGCGTGGCTGGTGGCAGCAGTCATCCGGGTGGCCCAGGGCTCGGCCACCGTCGCCATGCTCACCACCGCCGCGATGGTGCAACCGCTGTTGGGCGCGGATCTGCCTTACCACCCGAACTACATCTTTCTGGCTATCGGCTTTGGCGGCATGATCTGCTCCTGGATGAACGACAGCGGCTTCTGGGTGGTCGGCCGGCTCAGCGGCATGACCGAAAAGGAGACCCTCAAGAGCTGGACCATCCTCGCGACGGTCAACAGCGTCGCGGGCTTGCTGATGACGCTGGCCGGCTCGTGGCTCCTGCCGTTCGCCGCCAGGTGACGACCCCGGCCCCGTCGAATCTGCCGCACGTCCTCCGCGGCCGGGCCTGAATCGCCTTCGGAGCAACCCAGTTTGCTGACCGACCGCTTTGCCCTGCCGGCGCGTCTTCGTTGCACGCGGAGCCATGCCCGGAAGGTCGGCCGCCGGGCCGCTGGTGGTGGACGGCGTCCGGGAAGAGCTGCTCCGGAGCGGCTGCGCTGTCAGCACCGGCCCCGAGGCCCCGCAACCGTCAACTTGCTCCGGGACCCGGCGGTTTCACTTCCGACTGTTTGCGCTACTGTGCCCACGTGCAGACGTTCGCGGAATCGCTGGCCGGTCTTTCCAGCCTGCAGCAGCAAGTGATCGTGCCCGATTTGTGGCAGCAGCAGGCCGTAGCCGCCCTGCGCGAGGGCCAGGACGTGGTGGTCCACGCCCCCACCGGCGCCGGCAAGACGCTCATCTTCGAACTCTGGTCTCACCACGGAAAGAACCGCGGCCAGGCCATCTACACCGTACCCACTCGCGCCCTCGCCAACGACAAGCTCGCGGAATGGCGTGCCCGCGGCTGGAACGTGGGCATCGCCACCGGTGACCTGTCCGAGAACCTCGAGGCCCCGGTCGTCGTCGCCACGCTCGAAACGCAGAAAAACCGCCTCATTCACGGCGACGGCCCCGCACTCCTCGTGGTGGACGAATACCAGATGATCGCCGACCCGGACCGCGGCTTGAATTACGAGCTGGCCATCGCCCTCGCTCCGGCCCGGACTCAACTGCTGCTGCTCTCCGGCAGTGTCAGCAATCCCCAGGACGTGGTGAAATGGCTGCACCGCCTCGGGCGGCGCGCCCTGCTGGTGCGCACCGACGAGCGCCCCGTCCCGCTCGAGGAAGTTCACGCCCACAGTCTGAGCTACCACGTGCCCGCGGAGATTCGCGGCTATTGGCCTCGCCTGGCGGCCAAGGTGCTCGCGGAGGGCCTGGGCCCCTTGCTGCTCTTCGCCCCGCGCCGGCAGATGGCCGAAACCCTGGCCGCTGAACTCAGCCGCCAACTGCCGAATCCGGATCCGCTTACCCTCACCCCCGCCCAACGCCTCCTCGCGGGCGACAACCTCGCCCGGCTGCTCAAGACCCGCATCGCCTACCACCACTCCGGGTTGAGCTACGCGGTGCGAGCCGGCGTGGTGGAACCCCTCGCCAAGGCCGGTCAATTGCGCGTGGTCGTCGCCACCATGGGCCTGGCCGCCGGGATCAATTTCTCCCTCCGCAGCGTGGCGCTCGTCGCCGATTCCTATCGGCGTGACGCCGCGGAACAGGCCCTGCGACCGGATGAAATCCTCCAAATGTTTGGCCGGGCGGGACGACGGGGCATTGACGAAACAGGCTACGTTATCGTGGCCGCCAACGAGATCCGCCTGCACGACGCCCACGCCACGCACCTGGCGCGCAACGGCATGGCGGACTGGAACGCGCTCCTCGGCATCATGCACGGCGCCGCGGTCCAGGGCCGCGAGCCGTTTGCCGAAGCCGTCCGCATTCAGGAACGGCTGTTCACGGTCAAACCCATCCCCTTGGGCGTCGAAGAATCCCTCGAGCATCCCGCAGCCCCTTGCGGCTTGAGGACCGACGCCGAACGCGCCCGCTTCGTCCGCCGTCGCGTGCGGGAGTTCCTCAACAGTCGGGGCGAGTGGGAGCGGCCGACCGGACTCCGGGAAGTTCCCCTCGGCGACATCTGCGTGGCCCAATCCGAACTCTGCGAGGCCGAACCTGGATCGCCCGCCGCACCCGCCTGGCGGGTCACCCTGCGCCCGGCCCTCGCGGAACCGGCTGCGCTGGACAAGACCGGCCAAGGCTCCCTGGCCGTGGTCGGGGAAACCAACGGCCACCGGCTTTACGGCCGGGCTCTCACTGTGGCCGAGCGGTTGCCTGACGACCGGGTGCTGATCGCCAAGTGGATTCGCCGGCTGACCAACTGGCATGGCCGCCAAGCCACGCTGCAGCAGTGGCGCGAACGCCTCGCCCCGCAGGTCGCGGACAAGCTGGCGACCCAGCGAACTCCCGTCCTGCGTTTCATCGAGTCGCCCCAGACCATCGTGGCACAACTCAGTCTGGCCCCGTTTCCCGTGCGCGTGCCTGTGGACCGTCACGGCGTCCCCCTCTGGAAACCACGCGAGCGGGACGTGTTGCCCGACGCCTGCGCGCGCTGCGAGCTGGTGGCCACCTGCCGCACGCTCGTGCCTTCCACCGGCACTGCCCTCCTGTGGCGGCGCCTGGGCCTGGTGGACGCCGCCGGCGTGCCGACCCGCCGCGGCCGCATCGCCAGCTTTTTCCATCAGGGCGACGGCCTCGGGATTGCCGCCGCCCTTGAGGACCCCACGTTTGCCCTTGAGGATCTCGTGTACGAACTGGCCAACTTGCGCGCGGGCTTCCGTTTCGCAGGCGACGACAACCGCTGGGCCGGGCGCCTGGCCCTCGCGAGTCAACGCGCCTACGGCTTGCAGATGATCCCCGGCTATCTGGAGCACGGCGTGCCGCACGAGTACGGCGCCGGCGCCGAACAAATGGTCGCCAGCGTTCACAAGAACCCCGAGCACCGCCACGCCTGGGTCACGCGATGGCTCGGCGCGGGTGACGTGGACCGCGTCATCATCGAGTGGCGGAGCCTCCTGCGTCAGGTCACCCACGCCCCGGAACTGGACTGGCCGCGCTGGATGCAATTCCGCCAACTCGCGCGCGCCACGCTCAACGAAACCGAGTCCCCCACCCTCACCGAACTGCCGCCACTGGACTACCACCAAACCCGGCGCATCGAGCATCGGTTGCACCTGCGGCGGCACTGACCGGGAACCTCGGGGAAAACCCGCGCGCCTGAGACGCATCCCCTCCGCCGCCGCACCCGTTGCGGCCAGGGCGACGCGGCGCCCTTGTTCCGCCGCGCGGAAGCCCGCAAGGACGCGGAGGTCAACCCGGCCAGCAGTCGCGCTTTCGGCCACGCCCCCCAAGCAGATCAGTTCGCAGCGCCGGGATCTGCTGCCTGACTCCGGGCAGCCGTCGAGCACTTTCGGCCCAAGCCGCCCTTCTAGAAGACCGCGCCTCTTGAGCTGGCCCTGCGGGAACTTCCACTCGCCTCCCGCGCCCCATCAGCAAGCGCGTCCGTTTCCGTCGCGCAAGGCCCGTTCGAGCACGGCCAGGGTTTCCTGAACGTTGCGCGTCAGCGAAAGATCATAGCCCGCGTCAACGGGGCGGTCGCCCTTTCGCTCCGCCCAGGCGCTGATGGCAGTTGCCAGTTCACGGGTGCGGTCGGGGCTGGCAACGACGCTGCCGTTGATGCCCTCCGCGATCAGTTCCGCGGCGCCGTTTTGCCGCGTGGTGATCACGGGCAGGCCGGCGGCCAGCGCCTCGAGACACGCATTCGCGCAGGGATCGTAGAGCGTTGGGAAAACCAGCAGGTCCGCGGCGGCAAGCGCGTCGGGCATTTCACTACGCGTTAGCGGGCCCACATAGCGTTCGTTCGCCCCGGGGTGCCACGGCCGCCGGCCCCGCCCGGCGACAATCAGTACGAAGTGCTCTCGTGGCAACCCGGCCACCGCCCGCCGCAGCCAGGCCAGGCCTTTCCGCTCCCAACCCGAACCCGCAAAGAACAGAACGCACGCCTCCCCCGGAATCTGCCACGCCTCGCGCAATCGTTGGCGATTCCCGGACCGGAAGCGGTCCACCTCGAGGCCGTTGCGCACCAGGTGGATTCGATCCCGCGGAAAGGCGAAACGCGCAACGATTTCGTCGCGCACCATTTCGGAGTTCACAATCACCCGCCGGGTCCGTCCGGGATCAAGGGAACTACGGTCGGCCGCCAAGAGGGCGGCATGAAAAGCTCCGCGGCCCGCGAACAGCCGCTTCCACCAGCGCCCCCAGCGTCGCCAATTTGCGATCCAGGCCGCATGAACTCCGTCGCCTGCGCGATACACATCCGCTGGCACGCCGCGTTCGAGCGAGAGAACACAATCGAAGTTCTCCCGTCGGAGCACGGCTTCCGCGCCGGCGATGAATTGCCGCCAGCGCCGGGTACGTCCGCCGGTCGTGGCGACGCAATGCACCGGCAGCCCGGGCTGGCTTCCCGACCACGACTCCGCGACCAGCTCGGGCTGTTCGCCCGCGGCGAGCAAGGCCTCCACCAGCCGCTGCAAATACAGCTCGGCACCGCCTCAGGTATCGTACCGCCGTCGCACCAGCGCCAGTCGCATTGCGCGGCAGGATTCGGAGTTTGCGGATTGCCTGTCAAGGACCGCCCGGCCAACCCGCTCGCTATCAATGCCTGCTTTCCTCTCGCGGTGACAGCAGACCTCGGGCGAAACCCGCCCCGCGGAATGCGCCTACCGGGCGGCATGGCAAGACCTCGCCACCGCCCGGCCAGATGGCAGCCCGGACCCACCACCCCCGGTGCCCCGTGGCAAAAAGCCTGACAATCCAACGGCAGCCGTCCGGAGAATTGCCGCGCGGGGCACCTTCGATAACCTCTGCCTGCCATGAAAGACCGCCGCGTGCTTTTGATCTCCGACCAGTTCGCTCCCAGTGAGCACTCGGCGGTCGAGGGCATTTTTGGGGCGGGGCTACCCGGCATGGCGGAAACGGCGATCGTCGAGTTCTCGCGGGATTTACGGGCGCCGCAGATTCGCGGCTTGCGCGTGATCCTACCCGCGGCATGTCGGCGGCGGGGTTTGGTAGCAGCAATCGAGGCAATCTGGCCCGACCGGCATTGGGATTTCGTCATTGTGCGGAACAAATTCCCAGCCCTCGCGCAGGTGCTGGCCGCGCGTCCGCGTCTTCAAGCGCCAATCGGGCTCTGGCTGTCTTTCCCGCACAGCTACCGCCGTTTGCACGAAGCAATCGAACAACGACGGGCGGTCTGGCGGAAACGGCTGGAATACTGCCTGCGCGACTGGCGGGAGCGGTGTTGGCTGCGGCAATGTGACTTCTTCATCCCGATCACCGCCCGGTTGGCGGAGGAGTTTTACCCGGGGCTCGCGGTGCCGTGGCACCCCTTGCCGATGGGGATTGACCTCGCCACTTTGAGAGCTCATCCGCGCCCGGCGCGCGGCCCGGGCCCTTTGCGTCTGGTCTATACCGGCACGGTGGATGCCCTGCGGCGTCTCGACGTCATCGTGGACGGCCTGCGCAGTCTGGCCACTCCATTCGCCCTTGAGATTTACACCGCCAGCGAGAATCCCGCTGTCGAGTCGTTGCGAGCGTTGAACGACGCCCGCATCCGGCTCCTGCCGGCACGGCCGCGAGCCGAACTGTTTTCCGCGATCCAGAACGCCGATGTGGGGATTGGCTTGATCCCCGACAGCCGACTCTATCGTGTCGGTTCGCCGACCAAAACCCTCGAGTATGCGGCGCTGGGGTTGCTGCCGCTGGTCAATCCCCATCCTGACTACGCCGAATTGTTCGACGAACACTCGGCGGAGTTCTGCGCCTTTGAAGCGCACGCCATCGCTGAATCCGCGCGCCGGCTGTCGGCGATTCCCGTGACCGAACTTGCCGCTCGCGGAGCACGCGCCCGCGCCAGGGTATGCGAACGCCGGGATTACCGTCGCCTGGCCGCCGGACTGGCGGGTTTCCTCGAGCAGTTGGCCGCCCGTCAATCCGTGGTACTAACCTCCCAGTAACCGCGCCAGCGTCCGGCCGGGCGACCGGAAGAAACGGCGGAACAGGAGCGGCCAGCGATGGAGCCTGTTGGGCAGCGCCCGGCAGCCCACATAAGGTTCATCGCCCAGCGCCCGTGGCACTTCGACACTGAATCGCCAATCAAACCGATCGCGCCACCGCTCCGGCTGCCAGCTCGCGATGGCAAACAAGTAAACGGCGGCGGCCCGGTGCGAGTTGTAGCTGAGGTACAGCAGCGCCATGCCGGCGTCCTCGAACATGCGCCGCAACGCCAGCGGGGTGAATCGCCAGTAGTCGCCGTACGTACCGTGGTAGGGCTGGAGAAAAGGCACGACCAGAATTACCACGTCACGCGACAGGGCGCACAAATTCCGGAACGCCACCTGCACTTCGTACACATGTTCGAGCGTCGTGTGGTTGAAG
>CAYNCT010000004.1:0-56562 GCA_964396005.1 uncultured Verrucomicrobiota bacterium
CGCGTAGCGGTGGGCGCTGGGCAGCCATTCCGCGACGATTTGCTCGTGACAACCGGCGGTGCCGCAGGTGCGCGAGCCGGCCAGGGAGTGCGCGTCGAAGGCCCCGCCGGTGTCCGTCTTGGCCAGGCTGGGGGCGAAGGGCCGGTTGGTTCCGTAAAGGAAGCTGTAGTCCAGCGGGAAGACATTGTGGTATTTCGCGCCAGAATAGATCAGTGCCAGCCCGTAGCACGCCACCACGCCCAGCACCGCCAGCCCCGCCGCGGGGATCAGGCCCCGTGTCCGAATGGGAACGGCAGCCGTCTTGCGCTGGCGGAGGAACGAAGTCACCAGGTGCGGCACCAACCCGGCCACCATCACCAGGGTCGAGACGAGGTGAAAGTTACGCCAGAACGCGGTGGTCCTCACTCCGACGACCGCCTGCACCGTGAGTACCACGCCCGAGGCGGACACCACCGCCAGCCCTGCGAGCGCCACCCAGCCCAACACGGTGACGTGGGAGGCCGGGTAAGTCCGGTAATCGGCGATGTGCCGCAAGCCATACCACGCCACCGGCAGCAAGAACGCGGCGCCCAGGGCGGTGTGAAGCAACACGCTCCATTGCACCGCTGGGTGAAACGGCGCCACCGTGATGGCCAACCCGGTCAAGGTCTCGAACAGCAGCGCCGCCAGCGTCAGGCGTACCAGCCAGTGGTCCCAGCCGGTGCGCAGGTGTTCTTTGAGATCGGGCGGATGTTTCACGGAAGGCGCGTTGGGATTTGGATTGGTCATACGGGGTGACTGCTGCCGTTGCCAGGAACGCGGTCAGCCTACCCCGGCCCAGCAGAGAAGAACTTGATGCCGGTCAACCGACTGACTAAACCACGCGCCAACAAGGAAGGCGCCCGATACGACCGTCCGAGGAAGAGGCGGGCCGAGAATGCCGACTCCGGGGTTGGAAGGATGCCGCTTCGGCGAGCGACCAGAACCAGCCTTGCGCGGGGACACGGAGGAAGCCGTCCAAGCCAGGCGCGCGCGGCTCAGGAGCGTTGGGTCGCTCGGGGATCGGCGTTCCTCCCAAGGTCAGACCTCGGACTCCGAACTTACTTCCAACCTTGCCCCTCCCCTATTCCGCCCTGCCGCGTGCTCCGGAGGCGCGGCCGTCCGGAGCTCACGAAGAATTCCCCGCCGGCGCCAGTTGGCTGAGTTCACGCGCTTCACGCCGGCGGATCGTGGCTTCCACCTTCGGGACATACATCTGGGTCTCTGCCGGCAGGTGCGGCGAGACGGCGTCGAAAGTCCGGGCACCTCGCGCCGCGAGAGTGCGGCGGAGCCGGCCTTCGCCGCAGTTGTAGGCCGCCAGCGACAAGCGCCAGTCCCGGAACCGGCCGAACAGATACCGAAGGTAGCGGCCCGCCGCGCGTGCGCTCTTGCGCGGCTCGAGTCGTTCGTCAATCGGGGTAAGCGCCAGTCCATAGCTGCGCGCCGTGGCGGGCATCAACTGAAAGAGGCCGACCGCGCCGGCCGGACTGCGCGCGGAAGGGTTGAATGACGATTCCACCTCCGCAATCCACACCAATTCGCCCGGTACCCGCTCGCCCGCAAACACGGGTTGCAGTTGCTTGACCATCGCCGTCGCGCGCTCCGGAGGCGGCCGTCGTTCGAGCTGCTTGCGCCACGCCCGGCGTTGCCGTTCGGCAGACGGGTTGACCCGCGGGGGCAACGGTTCGCCCGGTCGGGGCCGGGGCGGGGGTGTCTCGGCTCGCAATTCCTCGGCCACGTCGAGGTAGTCGAGCCGCGTCCGCAGCCAGTCCGCCAGAGGAGCGGTACGGGCGTTCTGCGCGAGGAGCGGCACGAGGTTCGTGGCGGTCTGGCGAATCGCTGCCAGGTCGAGCACATATTCTCCGCCCAGCCGCTCCTGAATCCTCCGCAGCACCCGTTGAAGCTGGTCGAGGTCCAGTTGCTGAAGCGACTGCGCGAGGCGCGGGTCGAGGTTTTCTTCCGCCCACGACCGGCCCAGTTCCAGGAGCTCCCCGAGTCCCAATTCGTCCTGCGCCCGGGCGACGCCCGCCAGCGCCAGCAACCCACCCATGAAGTCACGACGCCTCATGCGTCCAGCGGACCCGGACGCCGCGTCTTCCGCCGTCCGGATCGGAACGAGCGGGCTGGGACCCAAGGTCGGTTCGGCCGCTCTGGATTCCGGCCGACCGTCGCAGTAATCTCTGCCCGGCCTCATGCAAAAGCTGGAACAGCAACTCGACCGCTTCCTGCGCCGGTCTCCGACCGTCGGGGAAGGGGTGTACATCGCCCGGACCGCCGTGGTGGTTGGCGACGTGACGCTCGGTCAAGGCGCCAGCGTTTGGTACCACGCGGTGCTGCGCGGCGACATCAACCGCATCGTCGTGGGACAGTACTCCAACGTGCAGGACAACGCGGTGCTGCATCTGGCGGACGATTATCCGTGCCTGGTGGGGGACTGGGTAACGATCGGTCACGGAGCGATCGTCCACGCCTGCACCGTGGAGGACGAAGTGCTGATCGGCATGGGCGCGACGATCCTGGACGGGGCCGCGATTGGCGCGCAGTCCATCGTGGGCGCCAACGCCCTGGTAACCCAGGGCACGCGGATTCCGCCCGGCTCGCTGGTGCTTGGAGCGCCCGCGAAGGTGGTCCGGGTCCTGACCGCCGAGCAGCGGGCCGGGATCCGTTGGTGGGCGGAGAAGTATGTGGGCAACGCCGCGTACTGCCTGAAACACGGGATCAACGTCGGGGGACCGATGTAATTTGCTGGTCCGATTCAGCCGGCCACCCGTAGATTGTCCGAAACGCACCATGACTCACCGCCGCCTCCACCGCCGCAGTTTCCTCCGACGCTCGGGCGCCACCCTTCTGGGACTGGGCTCGCTCAGCGTACCGCAACTAATCCCGCCCCGGGTCCTCGGAGCCGCCTACTCGACTCCCAGCGCCAAGGACCGGCTGAACATCGCAATGATCGGCGTTGGCGGCATGGGCAACGGGCATCTGGGCTACATGCTCGCCCGGCAGTCCCGCGGCGATGTGAACGTGGTCGCCGTGTGCGACGTGGATGACCAGCGGCTGGCGAGCGCGGTGAAAAGCACCGGCGGCAAGGCCACGCCGTACCGCGATTACCGCTACATCCTGGAGCGCCGGGACGTGGACGCGGTCGTCATCGCCACGCCGGACCATTGGCACGCCTGCCAAACCGTCCACGCCTGCGAGTCGGGCAAGCACGTGTACGTGGAGAAACCTGCGTGCGGCACAATCGAGGAGGGCAAGGCCATGATGCGAGCCGCGCGCGACAATCGGCGCTGCGTGCAGGTGGGCTCTCAGGGCCGCTCGCAGCGCGAGGCCTTTTACGCGCACCAGTACATCGCCAACGGCATGCTGGGTCGCGTCCACACCGTGAAGTGCTGGCACTACGCCACGCCATCCGATGACCAGCCGGTGCCCGACAGCGAGCCGCCGCGGGAATTGGACTGGGACCTGTGGCTGGGTCCCCTGCCCTGGCGTCCTTACAACGCCCGTTACCTGCACGGCGTTTTTCGCTGGCTGCTGGAGTCCGGCGGCGGCCAGATTCGCGACCGTGGCGCCCACGTGATGAGCAACGCGCTGCACTTCCTCGGCGCCGATGACACCGGACCGGTCACCATCGAAACCAAGGGACGCGTGCCCACGCGCGGCTTGTGGGATTCGGCGATCGAAATGGAGGTGACCTACCAGTTCAAGAACCCCGACTGGACGCTCATTTGGGCTCAACCGGGCGAAATGGTGCCCTACCCGGATCGCGAACGGGTGAAGAACGAGGGCATTCGCGAGGGCTACGGCGCGGTCTATTACGGCGACAAAGACAAACTGGTGGTCTGGGTCGGCGACGGCCAGGTGTACACCGAGAAAAAGGCCCTCGAGTATCAGCCGCCACCGGGCGGGGTCCAGGTGCCGAAGAGCCCGCGGTTCGATCACCACGAAGACTGGTTTGAGGGCATCAAGACCGGACGCAAGACCATCATGAACATCGAGGCCGGGGTGGCCACGGCAAACCTGTGCGTGCTGGGCAACCTTTCGCTCATCCTGGGCCGCAAGCTCAACTGGGATCCCGTGACACGTGAAATTGTGGGCGATGAGGCCGCCCGACG
Source organism: uncultured Verrucomicrobiota bacterium (assembly GCA_964396005.1). GTDB lineage: Bacteria > Verrucomicrobiota > Verrucomicrobiia > Limisphaerales > J093 > JADJWF01. Next base: position 4,131 of record CAYNCT010000004.1, read on the forward strand.
CTTGATGAGCCGTCCCCAACGGTATCCCTACGTGCTTTGAACTGCAACCCGACCTCGCCCTTCCACCCGCTCTGAATCCCATGAAAGCGAACTCTCCAATCGCGCTCGGCGTCGCGCTCACCACGGCCGCCACCCTCGGCCCGGCCGCGGACAGTTCTGCCGTGGACGCGCTGCTGGCCAAAATCCGGAACCCCGACGACAAGATTCGCGGCCCCGCCTGGCAGGGCGCCGGCCCCCTCGGCGCACCCGCGGTTGTTCCGCTGGCCGCCGTGATGACCGATCCCGACTTCGAGGTCGCCCGCTGTGCCCGCCGGGCGATCGAGGTGATTGTGCGGCACGCCGGCCGGCCGGGAGCGGAAGCCGAGCGTCGCGCCGTGGCAGGCGAACTGGTCAAGCTGCTGAGCAGCGACGCCCTCGCGGTGCGCCGCCACGCCCTGTGGATGCTTTCTGAGATTGGCGACGACGAGGCCGTGCCCGCGATAGCCCGCCTGTTACGCGATGCCGACGCCCGGGAAGACGCCCGCTGCGCCCTGGACCGGATTCCGGGCCCGCCCGCGACCGAGGCGCTCAAAAACGCTTTCGCCGCCAGCCCGGAGGATTTCAAATACGCCCTCGCCCACAGCCTGCGCCTCCGCGGCGAGCGGGTGGACGGTTATCCCTCCCGAAAACTGGTGCCGACCAAGAAGACCTCGGTGACAGCGTGAGTCGGGCGGATCAGGGAATCGTCCCGGCAATCGTCCGCCACGACTCGAAACGAACCGGGCGACCGTTGCGGGTCGCCCGGGGCCGCCGAAGCACAGCGGACCGCCCGCCGATCAATAGATCATGTCCTTGACCGTGCGACCGGCCGGGATGAACGGCAGCACGTGCTCGGTGTAGGGCGTGATCACATCGAGGACGTAGGGTTCATCGGTGTCGAGCATCCGCTGGATCGCGGCGCGGAGGTCGCGACGATAGAGCACCCGCTCGCACTTCACGTTGAACGCCTTCGAAATGGCGACGAAGTCCGGATAGATCTGTTGGGCATTTGCCGGGTCTCCGAGGTAGGTGTTGCCCCGGGTGCCGCCGTAAAACCGATCCTCCCACTGCACCACCATCCCAAGGTGCTGGTTGTTCAAGACCAGCGCCTTGGCGGCGACTCCTTCGATGTGAGCCATGGCCAGCTCCTGGATGTTCATCAGGAACGATCCGTCGCCATCAATGTCAATCACCTCCCGGTCCGGACAGGCCACCTTGGCGCCGATGGCGGCCGGGTAACCGAATCCCATCGCGCCCAGGCCCGCGCTGGTGATGAACTGCCGCGGCTCGGAAAAGTGGTAAAACTGCCCCGCCCACATCTGATGCTGACCGACGCCGGTGGTGATGATGGCTTCCCCGCGGGAAAGCTCGTAAAGCAGCGCGATCGCCTCCTGGGGAAGGATGACGTCGGCCGTGTTGCCGTTCATGTGATCGCGCACGTGCTGGGACTTGAGCACCTCGTCGGTGACCTGGTATCGGAACGGCGCCTTGGCTTTCCATTCGGCGATCTGGTTGTGCCAGGCGGTGAACTTCTTCCGCACGCGTTGCTCCGCCAACATCTGATTGAGGCGCCGGAGGGCGTAATGAATGTCGCTGTGGATGGGGAATTGAACGCGCCGGTTCTTGTTGATCTCCGATTCGTCCAGGTCCACATGCACGATGGTCCCGTGCTCGCAGAACTTGTCCACCTTGCCGGTGACGCGGTCGTCGAAACGCACCCCAAACGCCAGCAGGAGATCGGCCGCATTGACCGCCCAGTTGGCGTACGCGGCGCCATGCATGCCCAACCACTTTAAGGACAGCGGGTCGGTTTCCGGGTACGCCCCGCAACCCATGATGGTGGTGGTCACGGGAACGCCCGTGGAGCGGGCAAACTTCCGCAGCTCCTCCGCGGCGCCGCTGGTGATGATCCCGCCGCCACAGTAAAGCACTGGCCGCTCCGCTTTTTCGATGAGGCCGAGGATGGGAGCCAGCTCGTCGTCCGTCGCCCGGTAGGTCGGGTTGTAGCCGCGGAGATTGACTTCCGCCGGAAAGGATGCGCGCGCTCGTTGCTGTTGGATGTTCTTGGGCACATCAATCACCACCGGCCCGGGCCGGCCGCTCTCCGCGATGTAGAACGCCTCTTTGACCACCCGGGGAATGTCGTTGATGTCGGTGACCAGGTAACTGTGCTTCACGATGGGCAGCGTGACGCCAAAGATGTCAGTCTCCTGAAAAGCGCCTTTGCCGATCATCGCCTGCGGCACCTGGCCGGTGATGGCCACCAAGGGCACCGAGTCCATGTACGCGTCCGCAATGCCGGTCACCAGGTTGGTGGCACCGGGCCCGCTGGTGGCCATGCACACGCCCGCCTTGCCGGTTGCGCGGGCGTAACCTTCCGCGGCGAAGGTGCCGCCCTGCTCGTGCCGGGGCAGCAGCACGCGGATCTTGGATCGGGTCAGCGCCTGGTGAATTTCCATGCTGGCGCCGCCGGGATAGGCGAAGATGTACTCGACGCCCGCCTTTTCGAGGCTGGCGACGAGCAGCTCGCTGCCGGCCCTTTCCCGCGTTGCGGCGTCGGGCGCCTTGCGGGGTTTCTGCCTGGATTTCGTCTTGGTTGCCTTGCTCATGGTTGTGGGGTTTGCGCCGGCTAACGACGCGGGCAACAAAAAACCCACGACCGTCTGCCAGCCGTGGGTGTTTTTGTCAGATGCTTGCTCAGGCTCGACAAACTCCCGCAGCGGCGTCGCGGCGTACCACGACTACCGTCCCGAGAATCAGCCGAACCACGTTCAACATGGAGCCACGCTAGGCGAGCAGCCGCCGGCGGTCAAGCCGGGTTTGGTTCCTTGAGCATGGCGATGAATTGCTTCAAGGCCGTGGACAGGACCTTGTTCTTCTTGTGAATGGCCGCGATGGGACGGGCGAGCTCGGCGTCCTCGATGGGGATGACCGCCAGCGTCTGCTTGCTGGCCTCCTGTTGCGTGGTCGTCAGCGGCACGATCGAAATGCCGGCATCAATTTCCACCGCCCGTTTCACGGTCTCGACGTTGTCGAACTCCATGACCGGCATCACCTGAACGCCGTGCTCGCGCAGCACCTTGTCAATCGCCTTGCGCGTGGGGATGTCCGGTTCGAACGCCACGAACTTCTGGCCGGCAATGGCGCTGACCTTGACCGATTTGCTCCGGGCCAGGGGATGCTGGGGATGACAAATCAGAACCATCGGCTCCTTCTTGAGCGGCACAATCTCCAGCTTGGCGTCACGCGCCGGATACGCCACCAGTCCGACGTCCACAACGTTGCCGAGCACGTCCTCGTACACCTTGTTGGCCCGCCGGTATTCGACGTGGATGTTCACCGTGGGATAGGCCTTGAGGTATCGCTTGAGGTACGGCGGCAGGTCGTGCAGGCCGATGCTGTAGATCGTCGCCACCCGGATGGTGCCCGAGATGATGTCCTTCAACTCCTGAAGCTGGCTGTGGAGCCGGTCGTAGGTTTGCACGATCTCCTTGCTGGCGTCGTACAAAACCTGCCCTTCCCGCGTGAGTCTGAATCGCTTCTTGCTCCGCTCGATCAGCAGCGCCTTGAACTGGCGTTCGAGGGAACTGATTTGCTGGCTGACCGCGGACTGGGTGATGTGGTTGATTTGAGCCGCTTTGGTGAAGCTCTCCGTTTCCGTCAGATCGCAAAAGACTTTGAGGCTTTCGATTTGCATGAGGCGAGTTAACAGCGCAATCACCTGGCCGTCAACCCCATTAATGCCCGGCGGTTCCGACGGTCATTAGCGGCCATCTTCCTGCCGATTTGCGGGCCTTGGACACTGCCGCGACCCCCTCCCGGCCCTCGCCGCTCCGCCGCCTGCCGACACCAGGCGAACGAACTCCCCGATCAGGCGTCCCGCGTCAGTCCCGGCCGCTCGGCCACAAGCCAACACCTCCGCGTGCGACAACGCTCCGCGGCTCAGCCCTGCGGCCCGGTTCGCGATGAGCGACAACCCCGCCACGCGCAAGCCGCATTGGCGCGCGACGATGGCCTCCGCCACCGTGCTCATCCCCACCGCGTCCGCTCCGAGTCGCCGGAAGGCTCGAATCTCCGCCGGTGTCTCGAAAGACGGACCGGCCACCGCCAGATAGACTCCCTGGCGCGCCTCCAGCCCGGCCGCAGCAGCAGCCCGCCGAAGCAGGGCGCGCAACTCGCGATCATACACACAGCTCAGATCCACAAAGCGTTCCAGACCGGGAAACGGCAAACCGGTCAACGGATTGACGCCCTGAAAATTGATGTGGTCGCGAATGATCATGAAGCGCCCCGGGGTGAGTTGGGGGTGAATGCCGCCGGCAGCGTTGGTCAGCAAGACCAATCCCACCCCCAGCGCAGCCAACACTCGCATCGGTCGCGCCACCTCCGCCGCGGAGAATCCCTCGTAAAGATGCGCCCGGCCCGCCAGAAACAGCACCGACTCCCGATGAACCCGCCCGACTACGAAGGCCCCGGGGTGGCCGTCCACAGCCCCCGAAACCAGCCCTGGCACCTCGGCAAAGGGAATTGTCTGCTCGAGGGGCAGCGACTTGAGGAGGTCGGCAAAGCCGCTGCCGAGAACCACGGCCAGGCCCGGTCGCCCCGGCAAACGCTCGCGCAGAAATCCGGCCGCCGCCACTTGCTCCGCGCCGACCGCGCGCAGGGTCCGGGGCGCCGCCGACGATAAACGGCGTTGTCTGGAGCGGTTCATGTGCGAAGAATCACGCCCAGACAGTATCTGGCCCATGGACTTGAGCAAAGACGAGATCGAGCGGTATTCGCGGCAACTCATCCTGCCGCAGGTGGGAAAAGCCGGCCAGTTGCGGCTCAAGGCCGCCAAGGTCCTGTGCATCGGCGCGGGCGGCCTGGGTTCACCCGCGGCGCTCTACCTCGCGGCCGCCGGCATCGGCCGCATCGGGATTCTGGACTCCGATCGCGTGGACCTCTCGAATCTTCAGCGGCAGGTGCTCCACGGCCGAGATTCTACCGGCAAGTTGAAGACCACGTCCGCGCTGGCGCGCCTGGGCGAGCTCAACCCGGAGGTCGAAATCGTTCCCCACCCGGTGCGGCTGACGGCTGCCAACGTCGCCGACCTCATCGGGCCGTATGACGTCGTGCTCGATGGCACGGACAATCTGCCCACCCGGTTCCTGGTGAACGACGCCTGCGTCCTGCTGGGCAAACCGAACATCTACGGCGCAGTCTTCCAGTTCGAGGGCCAGGCCGGCGTGTTGGCCCCTCAAATGGGCGGCCCCTGTTATCGCTGCCTCTATCCCGAGCCCCCGCCTCCGGACGCCGCGCCCAACTGCGCCGAAGCCGGGGTTTTGGGGGTCGTTCCGGGGCTGGTCGGCTGCCTCCAGGCCAACGAAGTTCTCAAGCTGGTGCTGGGCGTGGGGCAACCGCTGATTGGTCGTCTGTTGCTCATTGATGCCCTCGCGGGGCGTTTCCGCGAGGTCCGGGTCCGCCGTGACCCTGCGTGCCCGGTCTGCGGGGATCATCCCAAGATCACCGAGCTGAAAGACTTGAGCTGCGAGTGCCCGGCGGCAGCAACTGCCCGCGGCGGCGCGCCCGAAAGGGAAGTCTCGGTCCGAGCACTCGCGGACCTGCTCCGGGAGCCACAGCCTAGAGTTGAGGTACTCGACGTCCGGGAACCCGCCGAGGCCGAGATGGCGCGCATCCCCGGCACCCGGCTGCTGCCGCTGAGTCAGATTGCCGTTTGGTCCAAGCAACTGAATCCCGACACCGAGTATTGGATTCACTGCAAATCCGGTCGCCGCTCGCTCGAGGCCGCGGAATTCCTTCGCCAGCGGGGCTTCCTGTCCGTAAAAAGCGTCCGGGGCGGCATCTTGGCCTGGGCCGACGAAATTGACCGCTCGATGCCGAGGTACTGAAACGAATTAACTGTCCGCCGCACTGCCATGAACCTCTTCCTTGAACTGTATCAGCAACACCGGGCCCGCCGCGGGAGTGCTGCCGGCCGCGGTCAATTGGCGCCCATGGACATCGAGGACCTCGAACGCCGGACCGAGGCGCTCACCCTCGCCTGCCAGGCCCTGTGGGAGATCCTGCAAGAGGAACTCAATCTCTCCGAGGCAGCCATCCTGAAGAAAATGGAAGAAGTGGACCTGCGCGATGGCTCCTTGGACGGCCGCATGAGCGCAGACGTCACCGCGTGCCCCGGCTGTCAGCGGTCCAACAAAGCTTCCCGCTCCCAATGCCTCTACTGCGGCGAACCGCTGCCAGCCCTGGGCACCCGGTAATGAACGCCCACTCGCTCGGCTCCGCGAGCGAGCAGCAGCCGGCGCGGCGACCGTCTCGGCGCTGCTTGCCGCGGATCCTCCTCGGGGGGCTGGCTGGACTGCTGCTGGTCAGCGGCCCCGGATGTCGCACCCCGCGCACCGCTCCTGCACCGTCGGCCACCGCGACGGCGAGCGTCGCGCCCGGCATCAACGCCGAATACCTGAAGCCCGACCTCGACGTCCAGCAATGGGTGGAACGCTTCGAACGGGAAGGCCGCGAGATCTACGATCATCGCGAGCGGATTGTCGCGGAGGCCGGCGTTCGCAAAAGGATGGCAGTGGCCGACATTGGTGCGGGCAGCGGGCTGTTCACTCTCCTCTTCGCACAAGCCGTCGGCCCTCGCGGCACCGTGTACGCGGTGGACATTGTTCCGGGCTTCCTGGCGCACATCGCGGCCTCTGCCAGCTCGCGGCAGTTCGACAACGTCCGCACCGTCCTCGCCACGGACCGCTCGTCCAGTCTGCCGGCCAGGTCCGTGGACCTGGTGTTCATCTGTGACACCTACCATCACTTCGAGTACCCGGCCGAGACACTGGCGAGCTTGCACGCCGCGCTGCGCCCGCGCGGGCGGCTGGTGCTGGTCGAGTTCCATCGCGAGGAGGGCCGGAGTTCCGACTGGATTCTGCGTCACGTACGCGCTGGTCAGGCCGTTTTCGAGGCCGAGATTGCCCGCGCGGGATTTCGCAAAGTGCGGGAAGCGGCTTTTCTCCGCGACAACTACTTCGTCGTGTTCGAGAAGGAGACCCGCTGAGCCATGTCGGAGACCGGTCCTTCCGCCCGGGGTAATCCACCGCGAGCCGGCCGCGCGGAAGAGCGCCGGCAACTCGGAGGAGGCAGCGCAACCGCCCTGGTGGTCGCGAGCATGGTGGGCACAGGGGTATTCACCACCAGCGGCTTCCTGTTAAAGGATCTCGGTTCGCCCTGGCTGGTGCTGCTGGCGTGGCTGGCCGGGGGCGTGATCGCCGCCCTCGGGGCGCTCAGCTACGGAGCGCTGGCCCGACGAATCCCCGAGTCGGGCGGCGAGTTCATTTTCCTGTCGCGGACGATTCACCCCGCCGCTGGCTTTGTCGCTGGGTGGATTTCGTTGCTGGTCGGGTTTTCTGCCCCGCTGGCGGCGGTCGCGTTTGGATTCGGAAGCTATCTGGCGCCGTGGTTGCCCGGAGTTGATCCAAAGCTAACGGGGACTGTCGCCCTCGCTGGGTTCGCGGTCGTTCACGCCGTAGGAGTCCGCTTCGGATCCCGCGCCCAGGACGCCATCGTCGCCGTGAAGCTCCTGCTGATTCTCGGTTTCATCTGGGGCGGCATTACGCGGATCCAAGCAATCCCGCCCACCTCGACGCCTGCGGCAGGATTGGGAGCGTTCCTCGCGTCGTTGGTCTGGATTTCGTTCAGCTATTCGGGATGGAACGCGGCCGTCTATTTGGGCGGCGAAATCCGGGACCCCGACCGTTGGCTGCCGCGCTCGTTGTTGATCGGCACCGCGATCACGACCGCCCTGTATCTCGGCCTCAACGCCGTGTTTGTGCTGGGCGTGCCCGCGGCGAAACTGAGCGGCCAGGTGGATGTTGGCCGGATCGCCGCCGAGACCCTCGGGGGACCGCGCCTCGCGGCGGCAGTTACCGCCACGATTCTGGTCGCACTGGGCACCTCCCTGTCGGCCATGATCATGGCCGGACCTCGGGTCTATGCGCAGATGGCCGCGCAGGGCTACTTGCCGCGGCGCCTCGCCGCCCTGGCCGGACCGCCCCGGGCGGCCATCGCCTTTCAGTTGCTGGTGGCGGCGGCCATGCTCTGGACCACGACCTACGAGGCCTTGATTAACTACATCGGGTTCACCCTCGGCCTCAGCACCGCCCTGACCGTCGTCGGTCTCGCCCGGTTGCGGATCCGGGAAGGCTCGCAACTACCGGTGCCCGGCTGGCCGTGGGTGCCGGCGGCGTTCTTGGTTGCCGCAACGGCGATGACCCTGGCGATCATCGCCCGCCTTCCCATCGTGGCACTTTGGGGTGGCGCGACAGTTTTCCTGGCATGGATTCTGTGGCTGCTGCAGGCCCGACGACGCCAATGTTAACGCCCGGCGTGGAGCGCTCCGATGCCGGCGGCCGCTGAACGCCGGCGGGTCCCCGGTGTCCGACGAGTGGCATTCTTCGCGGGAATTCGCGATCCCGGGGCGCGGGCTGCGCTTTTCTGCTGGCCCCCCACCGCTATGATTGCCAGACTGAGCGCAGTATTTAAGGGAATGGATTGAGCGAAATTGTATGGCGACCCCAGAAGTTCCGGAGACGCTTCCCGACCAACCACCGCCGCTGACCCGCAAGGAACGGCTCGCCGCCAAGTTCGAGAACTGGCCGTTGATCCGGCTGATGATTTTTTCGCCGGCGTTCCTGATCGTCGTGCTCTTGTTCCTCGCAGCCGGGGCTGCGCTGGCCCTCGCGGTGCCCAAAATTTGGCGTACCACCCCCCCGGGCTTTACCCCGGAAGTGAAGGTCAGCCTGCTGGATTTCTGGCAGGTCCGTTCACTGAGAAGCGCCGCCCAGGCCGCAGAGCAGCGTGGCGAGTTCAAGGCCGCCTTTGACGGCTGGCGGGCTTCGTGGGCGAACAATTTTGCCGATCAAACCTCGATGCGCGGGGTCCTGGCCGTCATTCCCAAACTCGATAACACCGACGACGCCATCGGCGCGGCCTTGCAGGCGGGCTACTGGCTGCTGCGCGTGGGCGCCACCAACACGGCGGACCTCGAACTCATCACTCGGGCGTGGATCAACACCCGCAACACCACCTTGGCAGAGCGCGCCGCCCGGTTGCTTGACTTCCAAAAGAACAACATGCCCGAGAGTCTGGAGCGCCTCTATCTGATGGCGCTCTTTCAATCCGGGCGAACGATCGAATTCGGCAACCGGATCCAGGCCAATGCAGCGATCCTCGCCGAAGTGGATCGCCTGCGAAGCGCTGCGAGTGGAGGCGACGCGGCGCGGCTGGATTTCAAGTCCAGCGAGCCGAAGTTCGAGTACTACTGCCTCGCCTATTTAATTGGTTGGGGAACCGACGCCGACCGCGGATTCGCCCGGCAGCGCCTGCGTGAAGCGCGGCAAAACCGCCTGACCGAGCAACTGGCGTTCGACCTTGAGTTTATCACCATGTTCCACCTCCGTGATACCGAGGCGTGCGGCGCGCTGCTCCGGGAACTCCAAGACGTGGGGCTGGACGGCATCCGCCACCATGTGGGCTATTGGACCCTGCTGGTATATGACGGCCGCCGGCCGGAGGCGGAGCGACTGGCACAGTCTTCGAACCTCAATCCGCGGAACGGCTTTGAAGCGTTCCGGCTCGCGCAGGCTTACGTGGGTTTGGGAATGAGCGACCGGGCCACCGATCTGATCAGCCGCTTCGGCGATAACACCGGCTGGGCCGCCGAGCTGCTGGTGCTCGAAGCCGAGCTCTTGCGGCGCGCGGAGAACTGGGACGGGTTGCGTTCGCTGGCTCTGCGCATTCGCATGATGCCGCGGGCCACGGACTTTTTGGGCGGTTACAGTTCGTACCTGGAAGGGCTGGCCCTCTGGCGCTCCGGCGACCAGCAGGCCGCCAAAGACGCCTTTGAACGGCTGATTGAGACGGGCATCGGCGACCCCTCGATCGCCTTCCAGGTCGCGGAGGGTCTCACCGCCCTGGGCGGCGTTCAGTGGGCGCAACCCCTCCTGCTTGCCCACCGGGAAGCCTTGGGCGGCAGCCCGGAGTATCTCCGGCTGCTGGTCAAAGTCGGCTCATACCTGCGGGAGGGCACGGACATTCTCGTGGCCGCGAAAGATTTTTACGACAAACGCCCCAACGATCCCATCGCGATCAACAATTACGCCGCCGCCCTGATGATCTTCCGCCAGGAACCGACCGAAGCCTTAAATCTGACGCGCCGCTTGGTGGCCATGGCTCCTTTCTCCGCGGCCGCGCTGGCAAACTACGCTTCGGCCCTCGCGATCTGCGGCCGTTACGACGATGCCGAGACCGTTCTCAAAGACCTGAACATTCGGGCGTTCAGCGCCCCGGAGCTCGCCCAGTACTACCTCAGCTACTTCGAAGTCATGCTCATGACCGACCGATTCGAAGAGGCACGCCGATATCTCCGCCTGCTGGATCGCACTCAACTCTACCCGGCGCAGGTCGAGTGGCTGGACCAAGCCGTCAAACGGCTTGAAGCAGCAGCACCGACCGCGGACAAGGGTTAACGCGCCAGCCCCGCCACCGGCCGCTTCCGCCCGGCCGAGGGGCGGGACAGGCGGACGGCCTTCGCGTGCTGGCAGCCGTTCACCGCCTCATCACCTCGCCCGCTTTCAGCCGCACCGACCGCTTCGCAGGCCACGGCCGAACTCGGCTAACTCACTGAGCCTGCGGCTTTCGCCGCGGCGACAAACGCCCGCATCCGGTCAGGATCTTTCCTTCCGGGCGCCGACTCCACGCCGCTGGACACGTCCACCCCGAATGGCCTCACCCGGCGGACCGCCTCCCCCACGTTTTCCGGAGTCAAGCCGCCGGCCAGGATGATCGGCCGACCGAGCGCACGGGCACGCACCGCGAGATCCCAATTGAACCGAGCGCCGGTGCCCCCAAGTTCGCCGGGCACGTAGCTGTCCAGCAACCAGGCAGCCACCGGGAACTCAGCCAAGGGAAGGAGGGAAGTCTCGTCAGCCACGCGAAACGCCTTGATGACCGGCACCGGCGCCAGGCTGGCGCATTGGGCAGGCGTTTCCGTGCCATGTAACTGAACCGTGTCCAAACCGCACGCCGCCACTGCCGCCCTCACTTCCGTCACTGGCGCGTCCACAAACACTCCCACTTTGGCAACAAACGGCGGCAATTGGCGGCAGATGGCCAACGCCGCCTCCGGCGCGATGTATCGCTTGCTTCCGCGGAAAAACATGAAGCCGAGCCCAGCGGCGCCCGCCGCCACGGCCGCCAGGGCGTCCTCGGCACACGTAATTCCGCAGATCTTCACGCGCGTGGGCATGACGGTCACCCCAGCAGTTCACGCACTTTGGCTCGAAGGTCCGCGTGCCGCATCAGCGACTCGCCCACCAGAACGGCCCCGGCGCCACACCGGCGCAATCGCTTTGCATCCGCGCGGTAGTGAATTCCGCTCTCGGCCACCAGCATCACGTCGCTGCCCCGGGCGTTGGCCCGCAAATGCGCCGCAAGCCGCTCGGTGGTTGCAAGGTCCACGTGGAAAGTCTTGAGGTTCCGGTTGTTGACCCCGATGAGCGGGGCCCCGATGGCCAGCGCGCGCTCCAGCTCGGCTTCGTCATGCACTTCCACCAGCGCGCTCAACCCCGCCCCGGTGGCCAGCTCGTGGAGCCGCCTCAAACGTGCGTCGTCCAGAATCGCCGCGATCAGGAGCACCGCGTCCGCACCCCATTCGATGGCCTCGGCAATCTGTCGCTCATCAATGAGAAAATCCTTGCGCAGGAGCGGGAGAGACACCGCCGCCCGAATCTCGCGCAGAAACGTCAGCGAACCCTCGAAGAACTTCCGATCCGTCAGCACCGACAGGCAGGAGGCGCCTGCCGCCTCGTACTCGCGCGCGATGCGCACCGGGTCGAAATCCGCGCGAATCACGCCGGCACTGGGCGACGCCTTCTTGACCTCGGCGATCAAGGCCACCGTGCCCGAGCGTGGGGCGCGCAGCGCGCCCAGGAAATCGCGTTGGCCCCGCTGCGCCAGGGCAGCTCGCAGCGCCTCGGGAGTTGCGGGAACCCGGGGCAGGTCCGCAACTTCGCGTTCCTTTTCGGTAACGATGGTGGCAAGGATGTCGGCCATGGCGCTACTCCTCCTCATCCTGGAGGCCGGCCTTGCGTTTGGTGGGACCGCCGGCGCGCAACCAGGCGTTGACGAACTCGTCCAGTTCGCCATCGAGCACGGCGTCCGTGTTGCTCGTCTGATGCCCCGTGCGCAGGTCCTTCACCAGGCGATAAGGCTGGAGCACATAGCTGCGGATTTGATTCCCCCAACCGATGCTGCCCTTTTCGCCGTAAAAACGCTCCATCTCCGCCTTTTGTTGGTCCTCCCGCAAGGCGTACAGTTTCGCCAGCAGCATCTTCATCGCGGTGGCCCGGTTTTGATGCTGGGAACGCTGGTTCTGGCTCGCCGCCACGATTCCCGTGGGCAGGTGGGTGATGCGGACCGCGGTCTCGACCTTGTTCACGTTCTGCCCCCCCTTGCCGCCCGAGCGAAACGTATCCACCTGCAATTCGCTCGGCGGGATTACGATCTCGGCGCTCTCCTCGATTTCCGCAATCACGTCCACGCTGGCGAAACTGGTGTGACGGCGCTTGTTCGCGTCGAAGGGCGAAATCCGCACCAGCCGATGCACGCCGCGCTCGGCCTTCGCGAATCCGTAGGCGTTGTCGCCCCGCAGCAAGAGAGTGGCGCTTTTGATGCCCGCCCCCTCCCCGGGCAAGGCGTCGGTCACCTCCACCTCCCAGCCGCGGCCCTCGGCCCAGCGTTGGTACATGCGCAGCAGCATGTTGGCCCAATCGCACGCCTCGGTGCCGCCGGCGCCCGCGTTGATGCTCAGGATGCAGTTGTTCCGGTCGCGGGGACCGCTGAGGAGAACCCGCAATTCGAAATCCTCCAGTTGCTTCGCCAGCGCCGCGATGTCGCGTTCCAATTCCGCCTGGAGCGCCAGTTGCGCGGCTTCCGGCTCCGCCTCGGCCAGTTCAAGCATGACCCGTAAATCATCCGCCCGCCGTTCGAGCTGCGCCAGCGGCTCAAGCTTTTTGCGCGCGGCGTTCGCCTCGTCAATCAACCGCTGAGCCTGCTCGCGGCTATCCCAGAACGTGTCCTTGGCCATCTCGCCTTCGATTACCGCCAGGCGCTTTTCCAGGGCCGGGACGTCAAAGAAACCTCCGGAGCTGAGTCAGCTTGGCGGCGGCGGCGACAATCTGCGGCTTGATGATTTCAAACATGACGCGGCGCAGCGTAAGCCGGAACGACGCGGAATGAAACCCCAAAGCACGCGGAGAGCACGCACCGCCTCCGCCGGGTGTTCCGCCGCGACCGCCAAACCACTGGCAGCTTGCTGACAGAGGCGAAGAATTACATCTGCTGAGTGGTAACTGATCACCGCAAACGGGTTTCGGATCACGTGGAGACAACGCGCCGGATTCCGCCTCAAAAGATCGTGCCTTTGAGCGCCTTGAGCGCGTTGATCAGGAACTGGAAGGCGATGGCCGCCAGCAGCAAGCCCATCAGCCGCGTCGTGATCTTCATCGCGATCGGATTGATCAGCCGCGCGCCGTGGGCAGACACGCGGAGGATCAGATACGACAGCCCGCAAATCGCGAGGATGCAGGCGTACAGTGCCACCTGCTGACTGACGTGCTGGGCTTTGCTTTCCAGGATGATCACGTTCGAGATGGCGCCGGGACCGGCCAGCAGCGGGACTCCCAGCGGCGTGATGGCGATGTCGTCTTTCTCCGCCCCGGCGGCCTTCTCCTCCGGCGATTCGCGCGTTTCGGAAGGATGGGCCCGCAGCATGTCCAGCGCGATGAGCAACAGGATAACACTGCCGGCCATTTGAAACGCCGGCAGCGTGATGCCCAGGAAGGAAAAGATGCTCTGCCCCACCAACGCGAAGACCACCAACACGCCTGCCGCCAGGGTACACGCCAGCTTCGCCGCCCGCGCCCGCTGCGCCGGCGTATCGTTCGGGGTCATCGCCAGAAAAACCGGCACCAGCGCCAGCGGGTCAATGATCACGAACAGCGAACTGCTGGCCAACAGGATGTACTCGAACAAACTCACCGGGATTCTTCTGCCGCCCCCTGCCTCGCGACGCAAGCCGGCGCGAGGATCGCGTCCCGCATGCCGTGAATGATCTTCTTGTCAGCGGGACACAGCGTGACAAGCACGCCGCCCAGCCGCGCCCGCGCCGCATCGCCTTCGCCGCTCACGAAGTAGTACGGACACAACCGCGCGCGCGCCGGCAGGGGAACCAGCGCGTCGCGGTCGAAGTCGTAGTACTCGGCGGCAACGGTGCACGGCTTGTGGTACCGCTGAAGCACGTACGGCGAGGTGGGAAAGGCGCGGAGCGCCTCGTCCACGGCCGCGCTCCAGTCCGCCTGCGAGACATCGCTGCCGAGCGTGACACTGCGCGCACCCCAGGCGGTCGCGTGAAAGCCGGAGATTTTCAGGACCAGTTCGCGCTCGCGCTGGGACAGGGCCTTGAGCTGCTGCCAGTCGGTCAGATGCAACTGCGGAATGGCCGCGTGCGGCGGTAGCGGCGCGGGGTCCACGACCCAGGTGTAAGGCACATGCCGCCAGAGGCGTTGCAGGAAACCCTCGCCCAGGTGCTGGTGCCAGAAACCGCGAAGATTGCGGTTCCACAACAGGGCCAACAGCAGCTTCTCCTCGAAGATCGGCTTGGGCGGTGGGGTGAGGCGGACGCGCCGTTCGGCTGCCAGTTCCAGAAGACGCGGCGCGCAGGGCACCTGGGCCAGGTCAAACAGCTCGAAAAAGCGGTACACTGCGTCGTCGTCGGCGAACTCCGTGTCCCGGGCATCCTGAACGGAAAAACGCGAGCCCAGCCGCGAAGCGAGCCATTCCATCTCGGGACGGTACGCTGCCGATTCCTCGGACACGATGATCCGCACCCGCGGCGCATCGCCGAAGATGCTCGCAAATCCATCCAGCATGCCTTGTTCGCCGCCGATCACCTCCCGGCCGGAGCCGCGAACTTCGGGCTGGTGGTAAGCGACATTCAGCCACGCCGTAAGGCCGATCCCGCCCGGTACAAAGTCCAGTTCGCTGATCGCAAAGCCGTCTTCAGTGAGCAAGATGTCTGGCCGCAGCACGCGCGGCAGATCGTTCTTGAACGTGGGATGCCGCTGGAGCGCGACCAAATCGGGCGGCTTACCCCGATCCAAAAGTCCGGCCACCCACGCGGGCTGCCGTCCGTCAATGCTCTGCCGATAGAGCAGGTTCACCGCCCGGTAGAACTGGAGCAGGACGCGGCCGAGCGACTCCAATTCGCTGGCAAGCCGGGCATCCAACGCGAACGGCTGCGGGGCCACCCGCCACTCCTGATCGGCGAAGAGACCGCCTGCGGGCAGCGCCCGGCGGATAGCTTCCGCAGCGGCGCGCGCGGAGAATTCGCTCGTCCTCAAGACGCTTTGCCCCCTGTCGCCTGCGGTACCGAGGTTCCGACCGACTCGCGAACCGCCGTGGCTTCCCGGCCGTTGCCCCGCCCGCCGCGACGACACGGTGCCGGACGGGACACCCGCCCCCCGGGCACCAGCGACGCGAAGCAGTGCTGGCGCCGCCCACCGCGCGGGCGTCGGCGCATGGCGTTCTGGCGGCTCGATGCCTTGACCTCGCTGGCACACGTATCGCCCGAGTTCCCCGTTGGCAGATCATGCTCCCCACTGACGAAGTCCGCTGGTGCGGCTGTTTCCATCCGCGGCAACCTATGGAATTCGCGCTGGTTGACAAGCCGCGGCGCGTCGGCTGCGCCCGGCCCGGCGAGCGCGAGCCGCTCGCACCGGGCTCACGCCAGGTTTGCGGGATCCACGTCAATCGTGAGCGTGAGGTCTTCCGGCAGCGCGAACTCCTGCTGGAGCCAGTTCAACTCGCGGCTCAGGCGTGGCATCTGCCGGGTTCGCAGCATGATCTGGTAGCGGTAAAAGGTCTCCGCCCGCAGCAGCGGCGCCGGTCCGGGGCCCGCGAGGACGAGGTGCTTCCACCCGGCCAGACGTCGCTCCAGTTCGCGGCGCAGGTGCTCGACCGTGAACTTGACCTTGTCTTCATTGCGCCCCTTCAGGGTGAGCAGCGCGACCCGGCTGTGGGGCGGGTATTGGAGCTGTTGCCGAAACTCGATCTCCTGCTCGTAAAACCCGATAAAATCGTGCCGCCGCGCATATTGGATCGCCGGGTGAAACGGCGTGAACGATTGAACCACAACTTCGCCCTCCACGTCGCCCCGGCCCGCCCGTCCGGCCACCTGGGTGAGGAGTTGGAAGGTCCGTTCGCCCGCCCGAAAATCCGGCACGTGCAGTCCGAGGTCGGCGTGGATGATGCCCACCAGCGTCACGTTGGGGAAGTGCAGGCCCTTGGCGATCATCTGCGTGCCGACGAGGATGTCGATCCGGCCTGCCCGAAAATCACCAAGGATGCGCCGGTAATCCTCCTTGCGCTGAAGCACGTCCGAGTCCATCCGCTGGATCCGCGCGTGAGGGAAAAGTTTCGCCAGCGTTTCTTCGACGCGTTGCGTTCCGATCCCCGCGTAGCGGATGCCCGGATTGCGGCACTTGGGGTCGGGACACACCGCCGGGGCGGTCGCTTCGTAGCCGCAGATGTGGCAGCAGAGACGTTGTTTGGCGCGATGAAAGGTCAGCGCGATGCTGCAGTTCGGGCAACCCGCCACGTAGCCGCAGTGCGGGCATTGCAGCGAGGTCGAGTAGCCGCGCCGGTTCAGAAACAGGATGACCTGCTCGCGCCGTTCAAGCCGCAACCGGATCGCGTCGCGCAACTGCGGCGAAAAGATGGCCAGCCCCTTGTCCTTGCGGGCCTCGGCGCGCAGGTCCACAACCCGCACCACGGGCATCTTCTGGTCATCCACGCGGGTGGGCAGCTCGAGCAGCGTGTACTTGCCCTGCTTCGCGTTGAAGTAGCTCTCCAGCGAGGGCGTGGCCGAGCCGAGCACGACCACCGCGCCCTCCCGCTGACCGCGCAGGACCGCCACGTCCCGCGCGTGGTAGCGCGGAGCTTCCTCCTGCTTGTACGAGTGCTCGTGCTCCTCGTCCACGATGATCAGCCCCAGCGGCTCGACCGGCGCGAAAATCGCCGAGCGCGCGCCGATGACGATGCGCGCCCGGCCCTGCCGAATCTTGTGCCATTCGTCGTGCCGTTCCCCGGCGGACAGGTGGCTGTGCAGCACGGCGACAAGCGTGCGCAGCGGGCCCGCGCAAAAGCGGGACTTGAACCGCTCGACCGTCTGCGGGGTGAGCGAGATCTCGGGCACCAGCACAATCGCTCCCCGGTTCATTTCCAGGCAGCGGGTCAACGCCTGAAGATACACCTCGGTCTTGCCGCTGCCGGTAACGCCATGCAACAGAAACGTCCCGGCGCCGGCGCCCGGCGCGAGGGCGGTGGTGATCGCCTCGAGGGCGCGCGCCTGCTCCGCGTTGAGTTGCAGCGCGGTGCTTGGCAGGAACTGTTCGTGGGCGTACGGGTCCCGCTCGGACACCTGGGGGGCAATCGTAATCAACCCCTTGTCCTCGAGACGCCGCACCGTCTCGGCGGTGGCCCCCGTCAGGCGAAGCAACTCCTGGAGCGATATGTCCCGCCATTCCTCGACCACATGCCAAACCTCCGCCTGGCGGGGAGTCAGCTTGGGCAGTTCGCCCGCCGGCGGATGCGCCCGCACGTACAATCGCTCGCGCCAACCGGCGTCCTCGCGCCGCACCGCTTCCGGCAGCACGCTCTTGAGCGCCGTCTCGACTGGACAGCAATAGTACTCCGCGATCCAGCGGGCCAGCGCGAGCACCTGCGGTGTAATGAGACTGGGGCGACCGACCAGCTTGCTGATGGGTCGCAGGTTGGTCTGCGGCGACTCCGTCAGCAGGGCCGTCACACACCCGAGGACCTGCCGGGCCCCGAACGGCACCTTCACCCGCGTGCCGACCGCTACTTGCGACTCGAGCTCCGGCGGCACGACGTAATCGAACTCCTTGCGGAGCGCGATTTCGAGCGTGACGCGGGCAATCATGGCGGACCGAGCGTCGGCACCGTCCGCGCCAGCGTCAAGGCACGCGCCGGTGAAAAGTCACGGGGGCCCCGACGCCGCTTGGCCGGCCCGCTTGAAAGCCGCTTGCGCCCACCAGCCCCGGCGCAGACTTTCCCCGGTGTGAGTGCTCCGACACCCTTGGCCATCATCCACGCCGGGAACCAGCGCCAGGCGATGGACTGGAGCCTCGTGCTCATCAGCCAGGACATCGAGGTCGTGATCGAAGAGCTGCCGGAGCACGGCTGGGTGCTGCTGGTGCCGCCGGCGGATCACGCCCGCGCCGCACGGGCCATTGCCCTCTACTGCCACGAGAACCGCCGCTGGGGCTGGCGCCAGACGCTCCGGCTGCCGGAGTTCACCTTCCATTGGGGCGTGGTGTTCTGGTGTCTCGGCGTCATTTTTCTCCACGGGTTGAGCGCCGGCTCGCTGGGGCGTCTGGTACTCGTCGGCGCCATGAACGATCAGGTGGCGACGACCGGGCAATGGTGGCGGCTGTTCACCGCGCAATGCTTGCACGCGGACGTGGGCCATCTGGCGGCCAACCTGAGCTCGGGCTTCGTGCTCCTGGGGCTGGCGATGGCTCGTTTCGGGCCGGGACCGGTCATGCTGGGCATCCTGCTCGCCGGCGGGCTGGGCAACCTGGCCAGCCATTGGGTCCACGCGCACCGGTACGTCGGTCTGGGGGCGTCCGGCATGGTAATGGGCGCGCTGGGGATGCTCGCGGCCCACTTGGTCGGCGTGCTGCGACACCATCCCCGGGCGTGGCGGGTGGTGCTGGGCAGCTTCGCCGGCGGGGCCTTCCTGTTCATCTTCACCGGCCTCAATCCGGCGAGCGATGTCGTGGCCCATACCGGGGGATTTGTCGCGGGTCTGGCCGCGGGCGCTGCTCTGGCGTGGCTGCCGGAGCGGTGGTTGCAGGCGGACTGGTTTCGCCACGGCTGCGGGGCCTGCGCGCTGTTGGTGCTTGCCACGTCGTGGGGACTGGCGCTATCCGGCTGGCCGTGAAAACGAATTTCGCACCTTGGCGGCCGGGGCTGTTGAGCGTGGCGCTGCTCCTCTGTCTGGCCGGGGCCGCGGCGACCCCGCGCGGAACCGAATTCAAGTCCTGGTCCAACTTTCGGTCCTGGCAGCGCAGCCTGGGCCCCAACGGAGAAACCGTGCTGACCTCGCCGGTCCTTCGGACCGCCATCGCGTGGGACGAGTTGATCGCCTCGTGGAACGCCACGACGCCCGGCGGCACGGGACTGCGCATCGAGGCCCGGGCGCTGTATCCGGATCGCGAAACGAAGTGGTATCTCCTGGGACTCTGGTCGGAAGAGGGACGCCGATTCCCCCGGACCAGCGTGCGGAATCAGCAGGACGCCGACGGCGAGGTTGCGACGGACATCCTCCGCTTGACCCAATCGGCCCGACGGGTGCAGGTGCGGGTGGCGTTGGTCCCCAACGGCTGGGAGCAGCCCACGCTGCGTTACCTCGCGATTTCCCTCTGGTCACGGGCGGCCTCCCAACCTCAGCTCACCCCGAATCGCCGGGCGTGGGGAGTGACACTCGACGTGCCCAACCTGTTGCAGGGCGATTATCCGGGCGGCCAGGATTCCTGGTGCAGCCCAACCAGCACGGCCATGGTCCTCGCGTACTGGAGCCGCGAACGCAAGCGGCCCGACTGGCTGCGGTCGGTGCCGGAAGTGGCGGCGGGCGTGATGGATCCCGGCTGGCCGGGCACTGGCAACTGGTCGTTCAACGTCGCCTACGTGGGCGCGCTGCCCGGTTTGCGCGCGTCTGTCACCCGCTTCCCGGACGTCTCAGAACTGGAGGCTCACATCGCCCGCGGCGTGCCGGTGGTGGTTTCGCTGAACTACGACGTGCTGCGACAGAAGCCGCCCGGCCGCGACGCTGGCCACTTGATGGTATTGGTGGGGTTCACGGGAGCGGGCGACCCCATTCTCAACGATCCGGGCAGCCGCGAGCACCAGCGCCGCGCCTACGCGCGCCTGGACTTCATCAAGGCGTGGGATTACTCGCGCCGGACCGTGTACATCATCCGGCCGGAATGAGACGCGGGCCCGACGGGGCGCCCGACGGTTGGCCGCGGCTCCGGCTCCTGGGAGGCGGCCGTCACTTCTGCCGCAAGCGCAACGGCGCCCAGCGCCGCGCCGTCCGCCGATCCGCGCCGGCGGAAATGAGTTGCTACTCGATCGCCGGCGGCTGGTGAGGCAGCCCGTGCGCCTCGGCCACCGCGCGGCAGGTGATGCGGCCGGCCTGCACGTTCACCCCGCCGAGCAACTCAGGATGCCGGCGACAAGCGCCCGCGAGGCCATAATCCGCCAGAGCCTCGACGTAGGGATAGGTGACGTTGGTGAGCGCCTGCGTGGCCGTCCGCGCGTAGGCGCCGGGCATGTTCGTCACACAGTAGTGAACCACGCCCTCTTCGACGAAGACCGGCGCGTCGTGGGTCGTCGGACGCGAGGTTTCAGCGCAACCGCCCTGATCAATGGCGATGTCCACCAGGACGCTGCCGGGCCGCATGCGCCGCAACATCTCGCGGCGGATGAGCTTGGGCGCCCGGGCGCCGGGAACCAGGACCGCGCCGATCAGCAGGTCCACACCCGGCAGCAGGTCCAGCAAGTGCGCCTCGCTCGAGTAGAGCGTGTGGGCGGTGTGCAACGTGATGTCCAGAAACCGCATCCGCTCCAGGTCCACCTCCAGAATGGTGACGTCCGCCCCCAACCCGGTGGCCATGCGGGCGGCATTGATGCCCGAGGCGCCTCCGCCCAGAACCACGACCCGCCCCGGCAGCACGCCGGGGACGCCGCCCAGCAGTGTCCCGCTGCCGCCGCAATGCTTGGCCAGAAAATACGCGCCGACGTAAATGGACATGCGGCCGGCGATTTCGCTCATCGGTTCCAGCAACGGCAGCCGGCCCTTCACCTCCACCGTCTCGTAGGCGATCCCCGTGGCGCCCGCCGCCAGCAGTCCTTCCGTGAGCGCGCGGTCCGGCGCGAGGTGCAAGTAGGTGAACAAGAGATGTCCCGGCCGCAAGAGCGCCAGCTCCGGCGGCTGCGGTTCCTTGACCTTGACGATGAGTTCCGCGCGGTCGAACACCTGCCGGTGGTCCTCTACGAGCACCGCCCCCGCCGCCCGGTAGTCCTCGTCCGGAAAGCCCGCTCCGGCCCCGGCTCCCTGCTCGACCACAACCTGATGTCCCCGGCGAACCAACTGGTACGCGGCGGACGGCAGCAGGCCGACCCGGAACTCCTTGGCTTTGTTCTCTCGTGGAACGCCGATAATCATGTGAAAGGGGTGATTCGAGGTCGCCGACCGGCCCGCTCCGTCGTCGGATTACCGGCCGAACGGATGTTCTGGTTGCGCAGATGAAGAATTGAGTGGAGCGGGTGAAGGGAATCGAACCCTCGTCTCAGGCTTGGGAAGCCCACGTTCTACCATTGAACCACACCCGCTACCGACAGCGGGAGGAAACCCCAAACCCACCGGCTTGGCAAGCCTCCTCCCGCGGCGCCCAACCCGCGCACCAAACGGGGCGGCAGCCCGGCTGAAAGGGCCGCGGAGCGGTCCCGCTCAGAACAGCGGACTGACAAGAATGCCGATGATGCTCAGGGGCCCCTGGTCCTCGAGCGTCTCGGTGGCCTTGTCCACTTTTTGCAGCGTGAGCGTCGCGTTCTTCAGGAACGCGTCCTCATTCACCAGCGATCCCACCGTCCCGTGGCCGCGGTTGACCTTCTGCAGAATTTCCCGGAGGTTCACGACGGCTTCCGTGGCTTCGTCGTAAAGTTTGGGGTCGGTGGTCAGTCGGCCGAGGGTGCCCTGACCGGCGCGCACGCCTGCCACGATCGCTTTGCCATCCGCCACTACGGAGCGCACGTCCTCGGCGGTGGAATTGAGGTTGGTCACGGTGCTCAACGCGGACGCATACAGTTCGTCGCTCCGCACCAGCCGGCCAATGGTGCCCTGGCCCGAGGCAATCTGAGCGACCGTGGTGTCGGCGTTGGTGAGGATGTTGAGGATCAGCGGCTTGCCTTCGCGCACCAGGTCCGTGAGCGGCATCAGGATCTCGTCAATCTTCACGTCGCTCAAATTGCCGGTGATCTTTTTGATGTCGCTGGCCACACCGTCGAGCTTGCTGATCAGTTCGTTGACGTCCTGCGGGTCCACGGTCTGCAGCAGAGCGCCATCCTTGAGCAGTTCGCCGCGGGACGTGCCGAAATCCACCGCCACGTAGTTCTGGCCGAGCAGCCCGCTGAACTTGATGGTGGCGATGCTGTCGGTCCGGATCCGCGCGCTGCGATCCGTGATCTTCAGGTGTACCACCAGGCGGTCGTCGTCGAACTGGATGTCGCGCACCCGGCCCACCTCCTTGCCGGCCATCTTGACCGGATCCCCCGGTTTGAGCTCCTGGACGTTGCGGAAGCGCGCCTGGAGTTGCAGGCCCCGCCGGAACAGGTCGGCCCCGCCAACCCATTCCACAAGGATGGCGGCCGCAATCAGGGCCAGCGCGAAGAAGATGCCCAGCTTGGTTTCAAGGGTGTTTTTCATTTCGGTCAGCGGGTTGGAACTGGAAATTGGCGCTCAGAAATTCTTGCAGGAGTGGATGGGTGGTCTGCCGGATCTCGGCCGGCGTCCCCAGGGCGACCATTTGTCCGTCACTCATCAAGGCGATGCGGTCGGCGATGCCGAAGGCCAGATCGCGATCGTGCGTGACCACGACGCTGGTCACCCGCATGCGGCGGTTGAGCTTGAGGATCTCCTCGCCGACCGTGACCGCCATGAGCGGGTCCAGTTCGCTGGTGGGCTCGTCGTACAGGATCAACTGGGGCTCGCTCACCAGAGCGCGGGCAATCGAAGCCCGCTTCTTCATGCCCCCGGAAAGCTCGCCCGGCATCTTGTCAGCGGCGTCGCGCAAACCGACCAACGCCAGCTTTTCGTCCACGACCCGGGCGATCGCGTCGGGCGGCCTGAGCCGGTGCTCGCTCAAGTACAAGCCGACGTTTTCACCCACTGTCAGCGAATTGAGCAGGGCCCCGGACTGGAAGACCATCGCCATGCGGTGCCGGTCCAGGACGCCGTCGGCGTGAATCGGCTCGCCTTCGATGAGAATCTCGCCGGCGTCGGGCGTGAGCAGTCCGATCAGGTGCTTGAGCAGGACCGTTTTACCGCAACCGCTGGGGCCCATGATGACGAAGAGCTCGCCGCGACGGACTTCGAAATCAATGCCCTTGAGCACCTCCTGTCCACCCAGGGTCTTGCGCAGGCCGCGGACACGGATGCTGACGCCATCGGTTGGGAGGGGGGCGGCGCTCATCAGTCGAGGTGCATCAACACCCGGGTCAGGAAGTAGTCCAGAACGAGGATTAGGATGATCGAGTTCACGACCGCCTTGGTCACCGAGCGGCCGATGCCGCGCGGGCCGCCAATGGTGGTCAGGCCCTGCTGGCAGGAGACGATCCCAATCACGACGGCAAAGACCAAGCTCTTGGCCAGGCCGTTGATCAGGTCCATGACGCCGATGCCGCCGCGCAGGCTGTTGAAATACGCCTCCATCGAGAGCGAGATTTGGTAGTTGGCCGCCGCCACCAGCGCGCCCCCGATCCAGCCCACCAGCACCGAGAAGAGCACCAAAATCGGCAGCGCCACACAAATGGCCAGCAGGCGGGGAAGCACCAGAAAGCGGACAGGACTGATGTTCATCGTCCTCAGCGCATCAATTTCCTGGTACACGGTCATGGAGCCGATCTCGGCCGCCATCGCCGATCCGATGCGGCCGGCGATCAACACCGCCATCATCACCGGGGCGAGTTCCCGGCACATCGAAAGCCCGACAATCTGCCCCAAAAAGCTCACCAGCCCCCGCTCCGCCAGCGTGGGGCCGGTCTGCAACGCCAGCACGCCACCGATGAACAGCGAGAGAATGCACGCCATCAACAGGCTGGCGTTGCCAATCTCGAAAAGCTGCTCGGCCACCTTGCGGCGCTGATGCCAGGCCTGGTCCAGCGACCGCAAGGTCCGCCACAGCAACATCAGCATTTGGCCCAGGTTCTCGAACATGCTCGTGGAATGGCTTTTCCCTCCGGCGCTCACGACCGGCCCGGCCGGGACTGGGCCCGGCCTTTCCCCGGCGGGATGAATCCCACGCGCCACCGGGCACCATTCGGGCCAGACTCATACTTCAGCAATCCGAACAGCAGCGAGCACTTTCTAGCCTGCCCGGCCGACTCGGCGCGGTAGAGATTCCACAGCAAGGACTGGCTGGCCGCGCCGGTCGCCAGGTTTCGTTCCGAGCGCCAGACCGACCAGAGCGGCGACCAGGAGCGCCTCACCCCGTCGCTTTCCGGCAGGAACGGTTCCAGCAGGGCCAGCACCTGCAGCCGCTCGCGGCCCTCGTAGTCCCGGCGGGCAGTGAACAGGGGCCACAAATCCGTCCGTCGCCGCTCGCGCCCGTCGTGCTTGTCCCGCTGCCGCACGTCGGTGTAGAGGAACAAGAGAACGGAAGTCCGATCCAGGGCCACGCGTTGGTTCTCGCGGTGTTTCGTTCGGAACAGCGGCCAGAGCACCAGCGTGTTCGAGTCGTCCCGATCCCGCAGCGAACTGAACAGGGGGAACACGCGGTCCAACCGCCGGTCGGGGCCGCGACCGAACGCAACCAGTGGCCAGGCCACGCCGGTCTCGCGGTAGTCGCGCGTATGGTCCGCGAGGATCGAGACGCCCAACGGCCAGAGGTAACTGTGACGCTCCTGTTGCGGCGATTGTTGGCGCGCCCACAACGGCAAGAAGGCATCGAATGTGCCCTGATTCGTCGTGCCCACGTCCAGACGCTGCCGCCAGTAAACGGGAAACAGCGCGAACTGTTTCTCATAGCCTCCCACCAGCTCCACGCTGCCGGCCCCGTCAGTGCGCGTGAGGGCCTCGCGTCGTTCGGTGCCGTAAAAAGGCCAGACCTGCCAGCCGCTGGCCCCGCCATCCCGGACATGCACCAGGGGCGCCAGGTAATTGCGCGTGTGGACATCACGCTTCCAGGTCTCGACGTACAACGGCCACATGACCCATCGGACTTCATCGCGGAACAACCGGTTTTTCACCCGGCCGTAAATCGGCAGCAGGCCGGTGTAGTTCAGGGCGGGGTCTTGGGCCCGCTGCTGGAAATAGAAGGGAAACAGCGTGAAGCGCAGCACGTCGTCACCCGCCTGGTTGGGACCGCCCCGGATCGCAAACAATTGCACGATCTGGAAGCTCCGCTGCTCGCCATACCGATGATACGTCACCAGTGGGTAGAACACATGGATCGCGGTGCCGTCCGCGTCGTACTCCCAGTGCTGCGAAAAGAACGGGGCGAAGCTGACCGTGGCGGCCCGGGCCTGGATCGCGGTCAAACCGGGCGGCGGCGCCAGGGGGTCGGCCACCCCGGCCTCGAGCGCAGACCGGCGGTCCCAGATCGTTTCTCGGGCCCAGAACGGGCCAAACCCCTCGGCGCGTTCGCCGGGCTCAAGCGTCAGCCGGAAACGCTGCCACAGCGGACCGGCCGCGACGTAGCCGCCTTCCTCGGCACCTGCGGAAAACGCCAGCGCGGTCCACGCGAGGGCAAGGACGAGCGGTTTGATACTGGAAGGAAGCTCCGACATGGACCCGCGGGCGGGCGGCATCGTAGGTGCGAGCCTCCCGGGGTCAAGCTTCACGCCCACCGGCCGCTGAAGCGGTCGTTACGACGCAGGCCGCGCGGCGGCCTGTTTTAGCTCGCGCTCGCAGAGGCGCAGGTTTACCGCAAACGCCACCTGCCGGGCCAGCAGCCGGTTGCGCCGCTCCACTTTCATCCGCACCTGACACCCGTTGGCACCCGGCACTCCCGCCAGCCACTTCATGCTCCGCACCGTCAGGAGCAGGCGCGTCACAAACCAGTTGCTCTGCAGCTTGAGGTCCACCACGTCGGCCCAGGGAATGGTCACGTCTTGGACGCCCCCTTTGAGCATGTTCAGAAAACCGTCGCGTCCCTGAAACTCGAGCACCAACCCCTCCGCGGTCACTCGCAACGCGCCGTGGCAGTCGGCCATCCCGGCATAAGCGTCGAGCAACTGGACCGGCACCGACTGCTCGGACTGATTGGCGATCGCGTCGCTCATGCGCCGGAGGATGCGGGCGCCCCGGGCGAAGCTCAAGCGATGCCTGCACTTCGCCGGAGCCCGGGCAACATCCGCTTGGCCGCCGGCAGCCAACGGGAGCACCGGCCACCAAACCGGCAGGCGCACCAACGGCCTTTTCGCCGCCATCCCGAGGGTTTGCCGACTTACGGCCCCAGCCGCAGCCGGTAAAAGGCTGCGGCGGCCCCGCGGGGAAGCGTCACCCGCAAGGTGTCGCCCACCGGCGCTGGGTTGACGGGAACCGCCTGCCAGGCCGCTGGGTCGCCCAGCGAACCCGCCTCCTCCACCACCACTGCCCCCAGCGCTGCCGGCCAGGCGAGCACAAGGTCAGACCCCGCCAGACCCGCTGACAACATGGGCGGCACGGGCGGCAGCGTGGCCCACGGCCCCGGCCAGAAGCCGGTCTGCAGCACGTAGCCCCCGCCCACCGCAGTCCCGGCCTCCGGCTGGCCCACGGTGATGTCGGCCGCGTAGCCGCCGCCGCTGATGGTTCCGCCACCGCCATCAATCGTTATCCATTGCAGCTCGTACGCCCGAGCGTCGGAAATGGCCGCGCTCAGCAGGGCCGCGAGGACCGCCAGTTGAATGGTACGCATGGTTCTCATGGCGTGGGCGGGAAAAAGCTGCCCCACATCGTTTCCGCCGTATGCACTCGCGCGACCCATCGCACGGAGTCCGGGGTCGCCGCGCTGTGGACCTCAATTTGAAGGGAATCCCCAACCGCCTGCAGTCGCACCTGCCAGGCCGGATCGTCCTCACCCAGTTCTACCACCGAGGGCGTGCCGACAAAGGTAGCCGGGCCGCCCCCGACACGTTTGATGACGCCACGCGCGGCGTAACCCCCGGAGATTTGAAAGTTAGGGGGCAGGCCCTGACTCCGGCCGACGACCAGAAGATCGAACGTAACCGTCTGATCCCCGCCCAAACGCAGCGGCGCGCCCAAACCATCCAGCGAAAGGACAGTTCCCGAGGCACCCGGTCCGGTCTGCCCGCGCAGTACATAGACCGAGGTCTGGGCATCGCCGAGGTCCCCGAAGTTCCCGGCTGATTGAGCCATCTGCCCATGCTGGGTGGCGAGGGCCTGTGTTCCGCCGGGAATGATCGAGTACGCACCGAGCGCCTGGTTCGCCGCACCACCCGCCACTGTGGAGTTGGGCCCGTGAGCCCAATTTCCCCCGCCTCCGCCCACGGTGGCCCCGAAAGACTGCGCCCAGTTTTCGGTCCCGCCGCTCACGGTGGCATAGTCCAAATGCGCCCGGTTCCCAGCACCGCCGCTCACCGTGGTGCCCGGACCAAAGGCCTCGTTGCCCTGCCCGCCGCCGACCGTCGCCGCGTCCACGAGCGCGCGGTTGGAATCACCGCCCCCGACGGTAGCCGCAATGCCATTGGCCAGGTTGGCAGATCCGCCGCCGACCACGGCATAGGCGCCTTCTGCCTGGTTGCTCGCGCCACCGGCCACCGTGGTCGCGGTGGCCCGAGCGAGGTTTTGGACTCCGCCGCTCACCACGGCGTACCCGTTGGTCGCCGCGTTACTCGCGCCGCCGGCCACCACCGCGGCCCCGCCGCTCACGTAGTTGCTCAACCCGCCGCCGATGAAGGCATGGTTCGCGTTGCTGATCACATTGGGGTTGGCGGCTGCACCACCGCCCGCGATTACGGCGCCCGCGGAGCCGAGGATGGCGTTTGCCTCATGACCTCCGATCAGGTTGGGCCCGACCGCACGCGGCTCAATGAGCAGGGCCCGTTGGTTGAACACGCGCACTTCCAGCGGCTGGGCATCCGTGGTGCCGAGAAAGTTGGTCGGCCCCGTGCCCGCGTTGCCGCTCAGCAACCACGCCGGCGGACTGACCGCGAACTTACCGCCGCTCAGCGAAACGAGGCCGCTGCCCGTTAAAGGCAGCGCCAACGCCGAGGCCGAAAGCACGGCCCCGGGGGCCAGGCTGGCCGCCAAAGCTGCGTGAATGGCTGTGGGCGCTGCGGTGATCTGGATCGCCGGCCCCAGGGTGACGAAGCCCGGCGGCGGGGCGGCCAGGCCGACGCGGCCGGCTCCATGCGCCGCCGCAGTCGTTTCGCCCCCCGGCGACGGCCGGACCGAAATCTCGAGCCATCGCTCCGCGCTGCTGAAGCCGTCCGGGCCGGTGTAAAAAACGTCGAAGAACGGCTCCCACCGGAAGTTCACCGGCACCGTGAACAGACCGTCGCGCACGGCCACGTGCGGCTCGATGACCTCGGCCAGTTTCGCCCCGTCGGGGCCGCCCGTGAGGAGGAAGTAAAAATCGTGCGGTCCATTGACCGCCCGCCCCTCGTGGGTCAGCCGCCCCTGCACGGTCACCGGAATTTCTTGGGCCGCGAGGCTCGCGACCGTCGTCAGAGTCAGCAGGCCGTGGAGCAACCGGCGCCCGGTCCGGCTGGTCTTGAAGTGCATGGTCGTTTTCATGGTTTGGTTCTGTTTTTCGGTTTGGTCGCCCCCGCCCGACTCCGAGCAAGGGAAAAGCCTCGGCTTCACGGCTAACACGCTCGTTCAGCAGAGGAATTGACGTAGGTCATAAGTCTTGACTGCGGCAGGTCAAGCTCGAAACGGGCTCACTTCGCCCTTCCTTCGCGCCGACTCGCACCGCACGCTCCCGGCATGGCGACGCCGCGCACACGCACCGTGGGAGACGCCCTCGAGGCGACCGCGTACCTCCTCGCGCCCGTCCTGCTGCTGGGCGTGCTGGGGCGCATCGAACCCGGGATTAACCAGTTCGGGATCCGGCCCCGGGAGTGGAGCGGGCTGATTGGGGTGATTTGCAGCCCCTTCCTGCACACCAACATGGCCCATCTCACGGCCAACGCGGTGCCGCTGTTTGTGCTGCTGATGCTCCTGTTTTGGGATCCCCACTACTTCCCGCGCCGCACGCTGCTGCTCATCTGGTTCGCCAGCGGCCTGGGCACCTGGCTCATCGGTCGTGGCGGCGTGGTCCATATCGGCGCCAGCTCGATCGTGTACGGCTTGATCGCCTACCTGGTGTTTGCGGGCATCCTGATGCGGCGGTTCGACTCGATGCTCATCGGCCTCGGGGTGTTCCTGATGTACGGCGGCGGCATCTTCGCGGGCGTCGTCCCGCAAGGCGGCAACGTCTCCTGGGAGGGGCATCTCTGCGGGGCGGTTGCGGGCGTCTGGGTGGCCTTCAACAACCACGACCGAAAGCGGAAATAAGAGCAGCCCCGGGTCGTCCCGAGCTCCGGCACTGCGGCAAAGCGGTGGTCATCGCGCGGCCCGGCGGGCGCGTCGCTACTGCGGCCGAAACGCTTCGACGAACTTCATCAGCGCCCGCAGGTCGTGGTAGGCCCCTTTCCAACTGTGCGCCAGCGCGGTGCGCCGGGGCTGGCCCGATTCACTCACGGTGTCGAGCCAGACGCCGGTCCCGGGGTCAATCTGGTGCGCGTTCAGGAAGGCGATGAGTTTCTGCAACGCCGCTTCGTCTTCCGGGCTCGCACGATGCCGCAAGCTGTCGGTCAAGGCCGCCATCATCTCGGATTGCACCCACCAGACCTTGTCGCGATCGGTGGCGGGCTGATCGCCGAAGCCCCGGTTGTAGAGCCCGCCCCGTTCCGCGTCCCAACCGAAGCGGCGCGCGTGGCGCAGCACGGCGTGGAAATGGTCCCACGCGGGCGGCACGCCCAGAGCCTCTTGCGCGCGGATCAACAACCAGGCGAACTCGACGTTGTGCCCGTACGACAAGCCGGCGCTGCGGGCATCGGCGACTTCGCGCCAATCCGGCTGGCGATGGAAGGCCGACTTGCCCGGGTCGGGAGGGTAGAAATACGTGGCATTGATCCGAATGGCCTCCGCGAGGGACCGGCCCACCTCGGAATCTTTGGTGACGTCGTACAACTCAGCGAGCGCCTCCATCCAGTGGAGGTGGGCGTTGGCGCTCTTGAGACCGGCCACCTCGACCTCGATGCGGTCGTCCTGCGCGGTAATGAGGCGCCAGTCGCGGGTGTAGTGCTCCCCCCAACCGCCATGCGCGGGGTCGTGGCAGTGACGCTGGATGTCGCGATACAGCTCCCGCGCGCGCGCCAGCGGTGCGTCATCGCCGCTGGCCCGGTGGAATTCGACAAAGGCGTACACGACGAACGCGTTCCCATACAGCAGCTTGCGGTCGGAGAGCGGTTTTCCGGCGAGATCGGTCTTCCAGAAATACCCACCTTGGTCGGCGTCGCGCAGGTGGCTGACCAGGAAGTCGAAGCCCTGACGCGCGGCTTTCAAGTAATCGCGCCGCGCATCCCGATAGCCCTTGAGATGCGCGTGCGCGAAGGCCCAGACCATGCGCGCCTGAGTGACGATCTGCTTCTCGCTCGCCGGCGGAACCTTGGCCGCCGCATCGGCTGACAGCACATAACCGCCGCGCTCCCAATCCACCGCCGTGTCGTACCAGTACGGCAGGATCTTCGAACGGATCTGCTCGTCAAAGCGGCGGGCGTGGTCGGCGAGGGTGGCGCCGTGGAGCGACTGGAACCCTGCCGTCAGGCAGGCGCCAACCAGCGCCAGCCCACGGGCGA
Source organism: uncultured Verrucomicrobiota bacterium (assembly GCA_964396005.1). Taxonomy (GTDB): domain Bacteria; phylum Verrucomicrobiota; class Verrucomicrobiia; order Limisphaerales; family J093; genus JADJWF01. The sequence continues at coordinate 34,908 of CAYNCT010000004.1, forward strand.
CTCCGAACGAGATTGGGCGAGACTTCATGCCGGCAAGAGTAACGGACACGCGGTGTCCAGCTCAAGGTCGGGGGCCGCAAGCGCGCGTGCCCCGTCGGGCCAGCTGCAAACAGAGCCATGTCCATCACGAGGCCAGGTCGGTTGGAGGTTCCCCCACCGGACCTGGGGAAAGGAAAACCCCGCCGGCGGCGGCACGCGCTCGACCGGCGGGGAACCCCAGCCGGAACGATTCAATTGAATGCCGGCTGGCCCGTGCCACCGGCCGGTTCGGTCGGGCCACCCGGCCGGCCGTCAAACGCAGGAGGCTGCCACTGAAGGGTGTGGTGTTTCCGTGCGCACGGCTGGGCGGCAAGTAGCCACCCAGAACGGCCGAGTTGGCCGTTCCACCCAGGATCTACTGCATCGTTCCGGATTCCGCGCCGGCGGGTCGCTGACCCGCCGGCGCGGTGACGGCAATCAGTTGCGGGCCCGGAAGTACTGCTGCGCCCCCTGACTGGCGGGCGCGAGGCGGTACGGGCTGGCGGGATTGCCGGGCACGTCGGTGTAGGGCCCATTCACCGTCGCGGCCTGCTGCAACCGGCCGGTAAACGTGACCACGACGTCGGCGCCATCCCGGGCCACCTGGAGGGTGGGCACCTCGGACCCCGCCATGATGCGGATGTTGTCGAAACCTACGATCTCGTTCCACCAGGAGGTGAACCCGCGAATCTCGATGATCAGGTCGGTGGCTCCGGCGGGGATGGCGTAGGTGACGTCACGGAAGGTCAGCCCCAACTGGTTGCTGTTGCCGTGGTCAACGTCCACGAAGTATTTCTTCGACCCATCCGGAGCGCTGTAGCGCGCCAGCCGGACGGGAGTGCTATTGATGCCGTTCGGGTAGGCCATGATGTCGAGAAAATCACTGGTCTCGAAATCCAGGAACGTCGCCGCGAGGGCGATGGTAAGCCTGACGTTGTCCTTGCCAGCCACGTTGACCGGTCGAAGTTGAACCGACCGGTAGCCCCCCAGGTCCCCGATTCGCTCGGGCGCCCATTTGTTGAGGCCGGAACCCGCAAAGAACGCCGTGCCCTCGAACCCGTTGAAGGGTCCGCCGCCGAAGACTGACCCGGGAGGCGTGTCGTTCGGTCCGTTCAGCAGCACCAAAAGCGGCACGACCACCTGCTCGCTGTCGCCCGCGGGGAGATACGAGTCCACCGTGATCTGCCCGCTCAACACCACGTTGGCGATGGCGTCGCCCAACAGATCCCACGTGCCGCTGGTGATCGGGCTGGTATCATTTCCCCCCGCTTGAATGGAGACGGACATTTCAATGCCGCCCGCGCCCCCGGAGTTAAAGACCGCAACTTCGAAGTCGTACAGCCCCGCCGTGGCGAATTCCGCGTCGCCGTAGCGCGCCCGATGTGTCCCCGCCGCGTCTTCGACGATCACGTTATCCTCCGGCCCGAAACCGTCGCGGTTCCGATCAATGCGCAAACGGGCGCCGTCATCCATCCCGAGCGCGAAGCTGTAGCGGCCCGCCGCCTTTACGTTCAGCTTGCCCCGGGCCACCAGGCCCCACACACCCGTCGCGTTGCCCGGCACCGCTTGGTCCAGCAGCCAATCCCCGGAGGAACCGTCGGAGTAGTCGAGATGGGTGGTCGTCTCCGTCGCCTTGACTGACGGCTTGGTTCCCGCCGCCATGGCGTCCACATCGGCCAAACTTGCCACCGTGGGGGGAATCACTCGCACCATGGTCGCCACCGTGGTGGCGCCCCCGGGCAGCACGTCCCCCATGAGGTTCCAGTTGGCCGAAACGTCGGCCACCGTGAATGCAGCCGGCACACCGGCCGCCACCGGTGACTGCTGGCCACTACCGTGCCGCCTGTTGGCTCGAACGTGGCGGTGGTGCCGATGCTCGAGGTCAGCATGTCGTCGTGGTCCGCGGCTGAGAACACCAGAACGCCCTGGCGTGCGGTGGCGAAACGCGAGGGAGGACCGCCGGGCCCTTTGACAATCACGTCGCCGGGATAAGCGGTATCGGCGGTGGTGCCATCGTCATCGGTCACGTTGTAGCCGAGAGTCGTGAGGTGATCCGCCAGACCTTGAGCCGCCGCGGCGTTGGGTGAAAAGACCACGGTGGCGTTCGCCTTGTCCCGGGCGAGCCAGCGGATAGTATTGCCGATCAAGCGCAGCGTGTCCGCCGAAGCGCCGCCGGGTCCGGCGGTCAACGCGCCATCCCAGGCCAGCAGCGCCCGGCGGCCGGCGGTCGGCGCGGGAACGCCCACATACGACACCTCCGAGCTGCGGGCCCAGTAGATCGGCCCGATCTGATCGCTGGCCGTGCCGTCAATATTCTCCGGGGCGTGTGGCGGCTCGGACTTGAAGCCTCCGGTCACGGTGTAGCGTGGATTCGGCCCGATCGAGCCATCGGTGTTGAAGTCCTCGACCCACACCGTTTCGGCCAGGCCGGTGCCGGTCGCCGCGGACAGCAGTCCCGCTGCCGACAGGAGCCGCAGGCAGGCGAGAGTTCGGGTTGGTTGTCCTCTCATAGGTAGTGCTTGTGTTGGTTGTGCCGACGAGCCCGTTCGCGAACGGCGCGACCAGTTCCCGGCGGCGGTTTAAGCTGAGTTCATGGGGCTTGTAACCCGGGCGACTGCCGCTGACAAGCCAATAACGCCCCCTGCGGACGACGTTGCGGATTCCGGCTTGCGCCCGCGGCGGGCGGCCGCTGGAATCGGGTTGCGGGCGGCGGCGCAAGCTCATGCAGGACTATCCCAAGCACTACTGCGGCGTGTTCGGTTTTTACGGGCAACCCAATGCCGCCGAACTCACCTATTACGGTCTCTACGCCCTCCAGCACCGCGGCCAGGAAAGCGCCGGCATCGTGACCTGCGACAAGGGCCGCTTCCACAAGCATCACGGCATGGGCCTGGTGCCGCAGATCTTTACGGGCCAGACGCTGCACCGGGACCTGGTCGGCTCGATCGCCGTCGGCCACACGCGCTACTCGACCACCGGCTCCTCCCACTTGATCAACGCCCAACCCCTGACCGTGGACTGCAAGCGCGGCCAGATCGCCGTGGCCCACAACGGCAACCTGACCAACGCCGCCCAGCTTCGCGATGAGCTCGAAAGCCGCGGCCTGGTCTTCCAAACCACGGTGGACAGCGAGATCATCATAATGATGCTCGCGCAACCCCACCTCGGGGGCGTGGAAAACAACCTGGTGCAAACCGTGCGCCGCATCGAGGGTGCCTACTCCCTGGTCATCATGACCGAGAGGGAGTTGATCGGCGTGCGCGACCCCTACGGATTTCGCCCGTTGTCCATCGGCCGCACCCCCGACGGTTGGGTCCTGTCCAGCGAGACCTGCGCCTTTGATGTCGTTGGCGCCCGACTGGTCCGCGACGTGGAACCGGGGGAAGTCGTGGTCATTGATGAGCGCGGGTTGACGAGCATCCAGGCTTTTCCCGACCACCAACGCCGGGCGTTTTGCATCTTCGAGTACGTCTATTTCGCGCGGCCGGACAGCACCCTTGCCGGCCGAAGCGTGTATCAAGCGCGGGTGGAAATGGGCCGCCAGCTCGCCCGGGAGCATCCGGTGGAGGCCGACCTGGTCGTCCCGGTACCCGACAGCGGCAATTGCGCGGCGCTGGGTTACTCGTTGGAGAGCGGCATCCCGTTCGAGATGGCGTTCGTCCGCAACCACTACGTCGGCCGCAGCTTCATTCAGCCTTCGCAATTGGCGCGGGACTCGGACGTAAAGATGAAGCTCAATCTGATCCGCGAGCTGGTGGAAAACAAACGCGTGATCGTGGTGGACGACTCGATCGTGCGCGGCACCACCAGTCGCGTGCGCGTGCAAAACCTCAAGCAAGCCGGAGCCCGGGCCGTCCATGTCATGGTAAGCTGCCCACCCCACCTGCATCCCTGCGTGTACGGCATAGATTTCCCGGACCCCAGCAAGCTGATGGCCGTCACGCACACGATGGACGAGATCTGCCGCTACTTGCACGCGGACTCCGTGCATTACCTCTCGCACGCCGGCCTGGTGCGGGCCATCGGCCGGCCGCGCGAGGCGTTTTGCATGGCCTGTTACGACGGCAAATACCCGGTGCCCTACGATCGCACCCTGGACAAGGCGATCATGGAACGCCGCCGGCAGGACACCCGCACGCTGGGCGAATTGCTCGACCGGGAACAACGGCAGGTGCCGCTGCTGTGAATCCCGCCCGGTCCGGGCCGGCTCTGCGCTACGCTCCCCGGATCACAAGGCGAGGATCCGAAAGGCGAGTTCAAACCACAGCCCGTTGAACTCGAATCGCATTTCCGGCGGGTCAAACCCACCGCCCACCCAGTACACCTCGTTGCGCGCCATCAGGAGTCCCTCCAGCTCTGCAAAAGCGTCCCCCTCGAGGCCGATGACCCGGTAACGGTTCCGGCGCAGGCCCGCCTTCGCCATTTGCCGGACCTGTTCCTCCGCCTCCGCCACGGAGGGTTTTAACACCCAGATTTCGGCCTCCGGCACTTTCACGGCCAGCCGGTCCAATCTGGCGACGTCGGCACCCCCGCACTCGACCCACAACACCGGGCGCAGCTCGTAGTCGCACTGGAGCAGGTCCGGCTCGAAGGGGATCAAATCCAGGTCCAACCGCGGCTCGATTTGCAATCGGTCACGGAAGAAAAGCAGATACCCGATGAGCCGGAGCAGCACCCGCCCGCGGGTTTCACTGTCGCGCTGCCCGATCACCAGCTTGTGAGGGAAGGCCCGCCGGCGCTCCTCGCTGCGCAACTGGAAACTAAACTTGCCGGGCATGGCCGTCAGGAGGGCCGCTCACGGCTCGACCACCACAGGCAGCCCGACGCTCACGATGCCCGCCAGATATTCGGCATTCCAGTTGGCCAGACGGAAGCAACCGTGCGACTCGGTCCGCCCGACCTGCTCGGGCTCCGGTGTCCCGTGAATCCCGTAGCCCGGTTTGTCCAATCCGATCCACGCCACGCCCACCGGGTTGTTCGGCCCCGGAGGGATGTCGAGTTTCCGGTTCAGGCGCCGGGCCTCGGCGGATTCCTGGAAAATTTCCGGATTGAAGGTGTACACGGGATTGAGCGCCACGCGCGCCACGCGCAGCGTGCCCACCGGTCGTTTCTCGACCCGCCGGGCGATGCTGCAGGGCATGAACGCAATCAAGTTCGCGCTCGCGTCGTAAGCGCGCAGCACCTTCCCGCCCAACTCGATCTTCAACCGCGCCGCCCGGGTTCGCGGAAGCGGCAGCACCTGGGGCACCTGGAGGGGCGCCCCGACCGCCACCGCTGACCAGTTCACTCGCGGATTGAGCTCGCGAATCAAGCGCGGGTGCGACCAGGAACGCTCGGCCACCAGCTCGAGAATCGTCTCGTAATCGAGTCGGTCCTGCTGCGACTTGCCCAGCCAGGTGCGCCTCAACGGACGCAAGCGCGCCACGTCGTCCGCGGTCACCCGGTAGGTGGCGATCGGCTCCGGGTCCAGCATAAGGGCGCGGCGGGTGGCCGAATCCAACACCCCGCTGATGGGCAGTCCGGCGTCCGCCTGAAACGCGCGCAGCGCCGCTCGGGTCTGGGAACCGGCCCGGCCATCCATCGAACCGCTGGAAAAGCCGCGGCGGGCGAGGGCCAATTGCAGTTCGAAGGTCGTCCCCACCGGGCGCGCGCCGTCCCAGCGGCCGTTAAGCACCAGGTTGGTCGGGTACTGCGGCGGCCCCGGAGGCGGCGCCAGCTCCGGGAAGTTCGTGGTTGCTGCCGGCAGCCCGCTCGCTGGCGGCCCACTGGTTGCGCGCGGCGCCGGAGGCGGAAGGAGGACGTTCGTCGTCGCTGTCACCAGCGCCGCCGGCCGGGCCGGCGCACGCACAGCAAAAGCTCGCGGCGAGTTGGTCGCGGGGGCGGGCGCCGGCCTCGTCCGCCGCAAAGGTTCTCGACCGGAGTCCCAAAAGACCCAGGCCAGCACGGCCAAACCCGCCAGAGCCACGATCCAGTAGCTCAGGGAACGCAGGCGGCCGCGCCGGGACGGCGGTCGGTATCGCGTGTAAACGCGCACGTCGCCGATTTAGCCAAAAGCCTGGAAACCGCCCAAGCAGATTTGCCCACGGCGACGACCTCCGCCCGCTTTCGCCGCCCGCTTTCGCCGCCCGGTCGCCCGGCGGCCCGTCGCGCCGGCGCGGCCGGGCCCCCTGCGGTTGCGATTCGCTTCGCGGGGGCATTTTGCGTTGCGACGAACCGCGACGCTGCCTACGTTTCGCCGGCCTTGCCTTGGGGGCGAAGGAGAAACTCCAAACCAACCGGACTTGAGCATGGAATCGTTTGCGAAACCGACGGTGACAGAACTGGCGGCCGGACTTAACCGCATGGCGCGCAACCTGTGGTGGAGCTGGGATCAGGAAGCGCAGGACGTGCTGCGAGATCTGACCCCGCGCGGGTGGCAAAACCTGTACCACAACGCGGTGGCCGTGCTGCGCGAGGTCTCCAACTACGAGTTGCGGGTGCGCCTGCACGACCGCGAGCTGGCGGAGCGCGTGCGCCGCGTCCTGCATCATTTCGAGGCCTACCTCAACGACACCCACACCTGGGGCCATCAACACGCCCCGCAGTTGTTGAAGAACCCGGTGGCGTATTTCTCGGCCGAGTTCTCGTTCCACGAGACCCTGCCCATCGCCGCAGGGGGGCTGGGGGTCCTGGCTGGCGATCACGCGAAGTCCGCGAGCGATCTGGGGTTGGGTTTTGTGGGGATCAGCCTGTTCTATCGCCAGGGCTATTTTCAGCAGACCATCAACCACGAGAACTGGCAGAAGGAGCACTACACCACCCTGCATCCTCACCTGCTACCGTTGGATCCAGTGCTCAACGAGCGCGGCGAACCGCTGGTGTGCTCGGTGAAAATCGGCGTCAGCACGGTTCATTTCCACGCCTGGCGCGTCAACGTGGGCCGGGTGCCCGTGTACTTGCTCGACACCGACCGGCCCGAGAACGCGATGCACTTCCGCGAACTCACTGCCCGGGTGTACGGGGGCGACGAATCCACCCGCATTATGCAGGAGATTCTGCTGGGCGTGGGTGGCGTGCGGTTGCTGCGGGCCCTGGGCGTGAGCCCCTCGGTCTTCCACATGAATGAGGGCCACGCGGCCTTCCTCACGCTGGAACTGATCCGCGAGAAACTGGCCGCGGGACAGTCATTTGCCGCCGCCGAAGCCGCCACCCGCGCCGAGTGCATTTTCACCACCCACACCCCGGTGCCCGCTGGTCATGACCGCTTCAGCTCCGAATTGGTCGAGTACGCCGGCCACAAATTCGCCGCGAACCTGGGCCTCTCGCACGAGCAACTCATGGACCTTGGCCGCGAACGCCCCGGCGACCCCGGCGACAAGTTCTGCATGACCGTGCTCGCTCTGCGCTACTCGCGCGCCGCCAACGGCGTCAGCGAACTCCACGGCCGGGTCAGTCGCGAGATGTGGCAGCAACTCTACGGCGCCAAGTCCCCGGACGACGTCCCCATCGGGCACATCACCAACGGCGTGCACCTGGTGGGCTGGATGAAGGGGTCCGCTCGCCGGCTCATCAAGGACCGCTATTTCAGCCTCCATCCGGACAAACAGGTGCTCGACTGGATTGCCGACGCCAACTCGCCCGAGTTCTGGCAGCGGCTCGCTGATCCGGCGGTGGTTTCGGACGAGGAACTCTGGGCGCTGCGGTACAAGCTGCGGCGCGAATTGATCGAATTCACCCGGCGCCGGCTCCTGCTCCAGGGCCACTCGATCAGTCAGGAGGATTTCATCACGTTCGACGCCTTCCTCAACCCCGACGCCCTGACCATCGGCTTTGCCCGGCGGTTCGCCACCTACAAGCGCGCCCCCCTGATCTTCGACCAGTTCGACAACGTCGTGCGGCTGGTCAAGGACACCGGCCGGCCGGTCCAGTTCATCTTCGCCGGCAAGGCCCATCCCCGCGACGACGAAGGCAAGCGCTTCATCCAACGGGTGATTCACCTGAGCAAACACAGCGAACTGAGCGGTCATTTGGTGTTCATCGAGAACTACGACATCCACGTTGCCCGCCAGATGGTGGCCGGCTGCGACGTGTGGCTCAACAACCCGCGGCGCCCCCTCGAAGCCAGCGGCACCAGCGGCATGAAAACCGTCCCCCACGGCGGCCTGAACCTCAGCATCCTGGACGGCTGGTGGCGGGAGGGCTACGACGGCACCAATGGCTTTGCGATCGGCGACGACTCGCACCCGGACTCGATTGAAGAGCAGGACCGCCGAGACAGCGCCAACCTCTACAACGCCCTCGTGCAGGAGGTGATCCCGATGTTCTACAACCGCGACGCCGCCGGCCTCCCGCGTCAGTGGTTGATGCGCATCCGCCGCGCCTGGGTCACCCTCGCGGCGCGCTTCAGCACCTGGCGCATGGTGCAGGACTACACCACTCGCTATTACCTCACCCGTTAAGGGCGGGCGCGGCCGGCCGGCTCTGCCCCGCGCGGCGATGCGCGACCTCAAGTCACTGACCCTCGACGAACTCCGCGAGGCGTTCCGGGCCTGGCAACAACCGGCCTACCGCGCCAGCCAGGTGTGCGAATGGTTGTATCACCACCGCGTCACTGCCTTCGACGCGATGACCAACCTGCCCCGCGCCCTGCGCGAGCGTCTGAGCCGCGAGTTCACGCTGGGCGCGCTCTCCCTCGTCACCGTTCAGGGCTCCGGCGACACCACGCGCAAATTCCTGTGGCGGCTCGCGGACGGCGCCCTGATTGAAAGCGTCCTGATCCCGGCCACCCCGGCCCTTTATGGCGAGGCGGCCGACCGGCAGACGCTGTGCGTCTCGACGCAGGTGGGCTGCGCTTACGGCTGCCGGTTCTGCGCCAGCGGCCTGGATGGTTGGAAGCGCAATCTCGGCGCCGAGGAGATCGTCGAACAAGTGCTGGCCGTCGAACGGTGGGCCGCCGCCCAACCTCCGGCGTCCCCGCCTCCCACGCCCCTCGACGAACCGACCGCCGCTGACCGCGCGGTCAACAACCTGGTCATCATGGGCATGGGCGAGCCATTGGCCAACTACGACAACCTTCTCCGGGCGCTCGCCATCCTCAACGCGCCGTGGGGAGGCAACATCGGCGCCCGCAAGATCACCGTCTCCACCAGCGGACTTTGCCCCCCGATCCGCCGCCTGGCCGACGAGCCCGCCCAATACCGCCTCGCCATTTCCCTCCACGGGGCCACGGATGACGTCCGCAACCGCCTCATGCCCGTCAACCGGAAGTATCCCCTGCGGGAACTGATCGCCGCCGCCGAATATTACCAGGCGCGGAAGGGCCGGATGATCACCCTCGAGTACATCCTCATCGCCGGCATCAACGACGGTCCCGACCAAATCCAGCCCCTCGCCGAACTCGCCCGGCGGCTCCACGCCAAGATCAACCTGATCCCCTACAACCACGTGGCAGGACTCCCCTGGCAACGGCCTGCTGAACCCGCCCAGGACCGATTCCTCGCCGCCCTCCTCGAGGCCGGCGCCAACGCCACCTTGCGCCGCGAGAAAGGGCACGACATTGATGCCGCCTGCGGCCAACTCCGACTCAAGCAGGCGGCACAAAAAACGCACGCCGCCTGACCCGGGCCACGCATCCGCAGGCCGGCGTCCGGGACAGCACCTCGCGGGCGCGGCTTCGCGGCGACCTTGGCTGAAGCCACGGCGCGGGATACCCTGCGGGGGTCATGAGAATCACCGCTGCCCTCGGCCTCACGTTCTTTGAGTGGACCGAGCTGCTAAGCTATGTCGTCACCATCATCGGCCTGCCGATGGCCATCCTCGTCTTCGTCTTCGAGCAGCGGAAGGAGCGGCGCGGCGAAGACGAGGAGATTTATCAGCGCCTCTCTGACGAATACGTCAGCTTCCAGAAACTGGTGCTCGACAACGCCGACCTGCGCCTGTTGCGCCAGGGTGGGCATGAGGTCCCGCTGAGTGAGGAGCAACAGGAGCGCAAGCTGGCCATCTTCAACATCCTCGTCTCGCTCTTCGAGCGCGCCTACATCCTCGTGTACGAAGAGCAAATGGACCGGCAAACGCGCCGCCTCTGGCTGTCGTGGGAGGACTACATGCGCGAATGGTGCCGCCGCAAAGACTTCCGGGACGCCCTCCCGGAGTTGCTTGGAGGCGAGGACGAGGAGTTCGCCGCGCACATCCGCCGCATCGCCGACGAAGAGAGCCGCCGCTGCTGAGACGGAACGATCCAATTGACTGCGGGGGCGAACGAGCCACTGGTCCGTTCTGTCGGGCGACTCGCCCGACCGTCGAACGCACAAGGCTGCCATTGAAGCGGGTCCGGCTGCCGGGCGTAGGGCTGGGCGGCAAGTTGCCGCCGAGAACGGCCAAGTTGGCCGCTCCACCCAAAACCTACCCCGCCGCTCCGGCCGAGGCCGGCGACGCCCGGCCCGCCCACGTTCCCGCTCGCCAGTCCTGCCCGGTCCTCGCTACCGTCTGCCCATGCGCACCCGCTACCTCGCCGCCTTGCCGTTGCTGCTGGCCCTGGCCGACCCGTCCGCCCTGCGCGGGGCGGATGACTACTCCCTCAGCCCTGAATCCACCCAGCGCGGTCCCGACGTGCCGCGTGGCCGGGTTGAGGTCTTCCAGTTCAACGCCTCGCAGATCTTCCCGGACACCACCCGCGATGGCTGGGTATATATCCCCGCGCGATACCAACCCTCCCGCGCCGCCGCCCTCATGGTCTTCCAGGACGGCCATGCCTACGTGCGGGAAGACCGGGACATGCGCGTCCCGATCGTGTTCGATAACCTCATCGCCCGCGGCGAAATGCCCGTCACGGTCGGCGTGTTCATTAATCCCGGCCATCGCGGCGACGGCGCCCCGGCGGCGGACGGTTGGGGCAACCGCAACAACCGCAGCCTCGAGTACGATTCGTTGGGGGACGCCTACGCGCGCTTTCTGCTCGAAGAGCTGCTGCCGTGGGTCACCAACCGGTTCGGCCTGAACCTGTCGGCCGACCCGCGACAGCGCGCCATCGGCGGCATGAGCAGCGGCGGCATCTGCGCCTGGACCGTCGCCTGGGAACGACCGGACCAGTTCGGCAAGGTGCTCAGTCACATCGGCAGTTTCGTTAACATCCGGGGCGGCCAAATCTACCCGGCCCTCATCCGTAAAACCGAGCGCAAGCCCATCCGCGTCTTCTTGCAGGACGGCAGCAATGATCTGAACAACCTCCACGGCAACTGGCCGCTGGCGAACCAGCAGATGGCCAGCGCGCTGGCGTTCGCCGGCTACGACTTCCGGTTTGTCTTCGGCGACGGCGCGCACAACGGGCGCCACGGCGGCGCCATTCTGCCCGACTCGCTACGCTGGCTTTGGCGGCCGGAACTCGCTTCCCTGCCCCCTCCGTTCACCCGCGACAACCTCGCGGGCGACGAAGCGCTCTCCAAAATCCTGCCCCCGGAGGGCGGCTGGGAATTGGTGGCGGAGGGCTACGCGTTTACCGACGCCGCTTGCGGGGACAGCGAGGGCAATTTCTATTTCGCCGACCTGCCCCGCGGCGTGATCCACCGGCAGGGCGTCGGTGAGCCAGCTCCCTCGCCCTGGCTGGAACGCGGGCTCCAGGTCAGCGGCCTGAAGTTTGGACCCGAGGGCCGCCTCTACGCTTGCGTGCAGGGCCAGGACACCAACTCCGGGAAGCGGCTGGTGGTAATTGATCCCGCCAGTAAAGCCGTCGCCACGGTGGCTACCGAGGTGACCCCCAACGACCTCGCGGTCGCTGCGACGGGGTGGCTCTATTTCACCGACACCGCCGCCGGCGCGGTCGTGCGCGTCCCCGGCTCGGCCCGAGGCATGTCCCGTCCGCCGCCCGTTGCCGCGGGGCTGCGCCAGCCCAATGGCATCGCCCTGAGCCCGGATCAGCGGCAACTCTGGGTCAGTGAATATGGCGGAACGAACGTCTGGAACTTCCTCGTGGCGGACGACGGTTCGCTCCGGGGCGGCGAGCGGTACGGGGAATTGCGGAAGCCGCTCAACATGCCGGATGCCGGCGGCGATGGAGCCACGACCGATGCCGCCGGCCGGCTCTATGTGACCTCGCACGCGGGAATCCAGGTGATTGACGTCACCGGCCGCCCCAGCGGCCTGATCCTGCCGCCGCCGTCCCGCCCCATCGTCAGTTGCGCCTTCGCCGGCCCCGGCCGCGCCTGGCTTTATGTGTGCGCCGGCGACAAAGTGTTCCGCCGACGCACGCTCGTCACCGGAGCCGGCGCGTCGCCGCGACCGTAACCGGTTGGGCGGGCGGGAATCGGTTTGCAGTCCCCCGCCCCTTTCGCGATAAGAGCCGCATGTTCGCGAAGGTCAGTTCCGCCGCGGTCAACGGCATCGAGGCGTATCCCGTCGAGGTCGAGGTGAACGCCGGCTGGGGCGACACCGTGATCGTCATCGTCGGCCTCCCGGATACCGCGGTGAAGGAGTCCCGCGACCGCGTGAGCACGGCGCTGACCAACTCGGGCTTCAAGTTCCCGATGGGGCGCACGACCATCAACCTCGCCCCGGCCGACGTGAAGAAAGAGGGACCCAGCTTCGACCTGCCCATCGCCCTCGGAATGCTCGCCGCCAGCGAACAAATCGAAACCGACCAGCTCGACAACTTTTTCATCGTGGGCGAACTGGCCCTGACCGGCGGCGTGCGCCCCGTCAAGGGCGTGCTGCCCATCGCGCTCCGCGCCCGGGCCGAAGGCAAGGTGGGCGTGCTGGTTCCCGCTGACAACGCCGCGGAAGCCGCGGTGGTGGACGGGCTGGCCGTGATTCCCATCCAGAACCTGCGCGAGGCGGCCGGCTTTCTCCAGGGCGAGCTCACCCTCGCGCCGACCCGCGTGGACATTGCCCGGATGTTCGAGCAGCCGCCGGAGGACGAACTCGACTTCGCCGACGTCAAAGGCCAGGAGTCCGTCAAGCGCGCCCTGGAAATCGCCGCCGCCGGCGGCCACAACGTCCTGCTCATCGGCCCGCCGGGCACCGGCAAATCCATGCTCGCCCGCCGCCTGCCCACCATCCTGCCGCCGCTGACCCTGCACGAAGCGCTCGAGACCACCAAGATTCACAGCATCGTCGGTTTGCTCGCGCCGGGGCAGGGCCTCGTTACCCGCCGCCCCTTCCGCGCGCCCCATCACACCGCCAGCGACGCCGGCCTCCTCGGCGGCAACATCAATCCCACGCCCGGCGAAATCTCGCTGGCCCACCACGGGGTGCTCTTTCTGGATGAACTACCCGAGTTCAAACGCAGCGTCCTCGAGACCATGCGTCAGCCGCTGGAGGAAGGCCGCGTCACCATTTCTCGCGCGGCCGGCACCATGACCTTCCCCAGCGAGTTCATGCTGGTAGCCGCCATGAATCCGACGCCCGACGGCAAGATGCCGGGCGAATCCCACTGCTCGCCGCGCGAGATTCAGAACTACCTCGGCCGCATTTCCGGGCCGCTGCTGGACCGCATTGACCTCCACGTCGAAGTGCCCCAGGTGAAATTCCAGGACATCACCGGCGGGCGGCCGGGCGAGCCGTCCGCGGCGATCCGCGAGCGCGTGGTGGGGGCCCGGCAGCGGCAGCAGCGCCGCTTCGCCGACCGACCGCGCATCACCTGCAACGCGCGGATCGGCAGCCGCGAACTCAAGCAACACTGCGCTCTGGACGAAAGCACCATCGAGATGTTGAAGCTGGCGATGAACGAGTTAAAACTCAGCGCCCGCGCCTACGACCGAATCCTGAAGGTCAGCCGCACGATCGCCGACCTCGCCGGGGCCGAGGTCATCACCGCCGAACACGTGGGCGAGGCCGTCCAACTCCGCTCGCTCGATCGCCAGATTTGGGGATGAACGACCGACGGAACGGCCACAGCGCGATCCACAAACCGGCGCCAATCCGGTAGCGCCGGGCTGTGTCGCAGCCAAGTGCAGCCTTGGGTGGGGACGCGCTGCGTAACGGCAATATCCGGTAGGGCCGCGCTGCGTCGCGGCCGACTTGGGCGCCGGCGCAGCGGCGCCCTACCACCGGAACGCGGACTTCAGTCCGCTCGGTCTCTGATGCCTGGTGTTTGGTAGCGCCGCGTTGCATCGCGGCCGACTTGGGCGCCGGCGCAGCGGCGCCCTACCACCGGAACGCCGACTTGAGTCCGTTCAATCCCTGTTGCCTCGCGTTCGATTGCACTCCGCGCTACACCGCGCGCTTCGGTAGCGCCGAGCGGCGTCGCGGCCGACCTGGGCGCCGGCGCAGCGGCGCCCTACCACCGGAACGCCGACTTCAGTCCGCTCAGTCTCTGATGCCTCACGTTCGGTTGCGCCGGCCGCCGACGAGCGCCGGTGACCGCCCCCGGTCAGCGAACCCGCCGGACGGTCAACCGCACGCTGCCGCGATTGTTGTCGTAGAAGTTCCAAGCATCGTTGGCGAAGCCATACAGGTAGCCGGGGCGCCGAATGGTGCGGGTCAGGCCGTTCTTGATGGGCAGGATTTCACCGGGAAGTTCCCGGCCCTCGTCGTCCTCCCCGCCATTGGCCACCAGCCCCACCAACGCAAACCAGGGCAGTTCCTCAACCCGGCGGGTGCCGCGGAAGTCTGCCTGGGCGTTGGCGGTGAGTTTCTTAAACGCGCTTTCCACCCGGCCCCACAGGCTGCCGGCGAGGTGCGCGAGTTCGCCCGCGTGGAATTTGCCGTCCCGCGTGCCGCCGGGACCGCACTTGACGTCGCGGTCCATCCACTCGCCTACGGCGGTGAACTCGAACTCCTCATCGGCGCCGAGGTAAAGCCCGGTTTCGTTCCAGGGCTCGGCGGCGTAAATCGAGAACGCCCGTTGCTCGCCGGGGGCCAGCCGCAGCGAGACGTGATACGGCGCCTGGGTGATCGGCGGGTTCTCAAGGCGGCGCAGGACGGACTCGTGAAGCTGCCGGGGGCAATTGCTGGCGACCAGCTCCGGCCAGTTGCGCGGCTGCGCCCGCAGCGCCTGGTAGAGCCCGGTCCGCGAGTCGTGCAAGACGCCCTGGGGATCGGGTTTCACCTGCTGGCGCATCTGCGGGTGCAACCCAAGCTGCCGGGCTTCCGCCTGGTCCATCATCCACGCGAGGGCGCCGTCGGACAGGCCCGTCTCGGGGTAACCGCCACCCACATCCGAATGCACCCCGGGAAACCACACCTGCTGAATGTCCGGACGGTTTTCGATCCCGGTCCACAAGGTGGGCGCGAAACTCAAGCGGCGCTCGTCCAGCGCCACCGCGTGGCAGCCGTACCGCACCCGGTCATTGAGCTTCGTGTCGTGAAAAGCGTAGCGCCGCGTGTCATCGAGCAGGTTCAAGATCGCCAGTTCATCGGGAATGCCCAGCGCGCCCACCGTGTCCCAGACACCGAGGAAATGCACCGGAATCCGGAAGTCGCCGGGAGCAACTTCATGAAACTCCCACCCGCCGGCCCACGCGGAGCGGTCCTTCCGCTCGCGATAGCCTCGCTGGTACGCCCGCTCGACGCGCGTCCACACCTCGGGGTCGTCCAGTCCCGCCAGTTTGAGCAAACCACAGGTCCGGGACGCCAGCATGCCGGCGACGCTGCGGACAGTGTAGGCGCCGCGACTGAAGCCGAACAAATACACGCGATCCTCGGGCTCGTAGCGTTCCGCGAGCCACTTGTAGGCGCTCATGACGTTGCGGCTCAATCCGATGCCGGTCCCGCCTCCCGCCAGTTTGTCCCACCAGTTGCTGCCGGTGCCCACTCCCGGGTGGTAGTACTTTTCCTGCGGAACGCCGTCCGCGGCCTTGTCGGTCACGCAATTGAACAGCCGCACGACGTTCGTCGGCGAAGGCACGCCGTGTTCCGATTGATCCGGGGTGTTCCAGGTTCCGTCGCAGCAGACAACGAGGTTTTTCATGGTGGGGAAGGTGGCGGGTGAGTTGGGTTTGCCTTATGGGTTGCATTGGAAGGTGCCCCATCCCGCCCGCCGGCGCAACCTCCGCCGCGCATTCGCCCACCGGTGGCCCGCGGTGGCCAACCGCCCCCCGGCGTCGGGCCCGACCGTTGGCCCACTCCAAAAACAGAAAACGCCCCGTGGCCGAAACCGCGGGGCGTTGCGGGAAAAGTCGCACGGCTAGGCGCCGTCATCGCCGATCGCTTCGACCGGGCAGCCCTCTTTGGCTTCCTTGCACTGGGCCTCCTCGTCGGCGTTTTCCGGCTGTTTGAAGACGTAGGAATAACCGCCGTCCTCGTTGCGTTTGAAATTGTTCGGCGCGGTCTCGCGGCACAAATCGCAGTCAATGCACTGGTTGTCCACGTAGTATTTTCCGGCGGCGTTCTCGGGGTATTTGTTTGCTAGGTCTGCCATAAAAGTAGTGTCGTTGCTGGTGCCGAGCATGGGAATCCGGTCCTTGAATGCAAGTCCATTTGGTCCCTCCCGCCGCGCCGGGCCGTTGGCGGCTACACAGAGCAGCCGACCGCGCTGAACGCAGCCAGCCGTCGCGACGCCCGGGAGCCCCTGTGCGGCGACATGCCCCTTGATTTTCGCGAGGCGAGGGAAAACTCTTTCCACGGTCAAACTATTTCAAGCAGACCAAATCAACGGTCGAGGAAACGCACCTGAATCATGAAAACCCTGAAAACCCGTCTTGGTCTCATCGGGGGCGTCGTTGCGGTGGTGGCGACGCTTACCCTCGCACGCGCCGCCGAACGTTGGGAGCCGGTAGCCGGTGGCGTGCCCGGCTGGGTCTTGGACACACTGGCCGTCACCTTTGAGCACGCCGCGGATGGCACCCGGGCCCGGTTTTCCGTGACCATCCCCAATCCGTGCCATCGGCTGACCTTCGGCGAGCCCCTGCGCGACGGCCGGCAGGTCATCGTGCCGTGCGGCCTGGAAGTCCTGTTAGGGCTGGCCTGTCCCCAGGTATTGTCCACGCAAACCGGCCAGCTCGATCTCGGACCGGTCGAGCCGGGTGCAGGCGAGCTGGTGATCCGCGCCGACGGCGGCGGCTTGGTCCGATTCCCGTTCGACGTGCCGGCGCGTGCCCCGGGCGCCACGCCCGAGGCGCTGCCGGTAATCTCGGCGGTGCTGGTCGAAGAGCGCGAGGTGATCGTCACCGTGGAAGCTCCGGCCGGGGTGAGGCGTGTGACGTTGGAGGGACGCTCCCGCCTCGGGGCCGGTGCGTGGGTGCCACGCGCCGTGGAACGGCTGCCGGGCAGTGGCGGTACGGTGACCTTCCGGATCGCGAAATCCGAGACGGTGGAAATGCTGCGGGTGCGGGGGGACGCCACCGAGGCTCTGCCATCCCGCCACTACGAGGGCCGGTCGGAATTCCAAGGTGAGGCGATTGCCGGTACGGCGGCCAACCCGCCGGCGGACGCCTGGCGCAATTTCGATGGCATCGCCGCGCCGGAGGCTGGCGGTGGCGGAAGTCGCCCGGTGGTGGAGTCGGACATCTGGGTCGTGCGCGGCGACCGGCTGTATTTCTTCAACCAGTATCGTGGTCTGCAAGTGGTGGACTTAACGCAGCCGGATCGCCCGGTCCTCTCCGGGGCGCTGCAGATCCCCGCCGCCGGCGAGCAGATGTACCTGCTGGGCGACCAGCACGCGGTCCTGCTCGCCCGGGCCGGCTGCGATGGCAGCGCGGACCCCGGCAGCCAGGCGCTGATCGTGAACGTGGCGGGCGGGGCGCCGGTGATCGTGAAATCGCTGCCGGTACCGGGATACATTCAAGAAAGCCGGCTGGTGGGTTCGGCCCTTTACGTGGCGTCGCAGACCTACCGCGTCGTCCCACTGCCACCGGGAAGGCCGGGCCAACCGCCCGGGCAGCAGTGGGAATACGGCACCACGGTGACGGCATTCGACCTGAGCGATCCGACCGCGCCGGTGGCCAGGGATTCCCTGTGGTTTCCGGGCTACGGCAACGTCGTGGCC
Organism: uncultured Verrucomicrobiota bacterium; assembly: GCA_964396005.1. Taxonomy (GTDB): domain Bacteria; phylum Verrucomicrobiota; class Verrucomicrobiia; order Limisphaerales; family J093; genus JADJWF01. The sequence goes on from CAYNCT010000004.1 coordinate 52,822, forward strand.
GCCACGGATCGCTTCCTGTTCATTGGCCTCCAGGTCCCGACCGACTGGTGGCAGAGCGAGGTGCGACTCCTTGACATCAGCTCTCCCGACGGCGTGATGAAACCCACCGCCACGGTCCGCCCCGCCGGGCGCGTGGACGACAAGTTCAAGCTCAACCTCGACGGCGACGTGTTCACCGTCATCTCGCACGTCTGGCGTTGGGAGGACCGCGACGAAACGGCCAGCGTGCTTGAGACGTTCTCCCTGGCCGATCCGGCTGCGCCGCGCAAGCTGGGGCAAATCCGCGTCGGCGAGGGCGAAGCCCTCTTTGCCACCCGGTTCGACGGCGACCGCGCCTACATTGTGACCTTCGAGCGAATTGATCCGTTGTGGATCGTGGACCTGCGCGACCCGACCCAGCCGCGGCTGCACGGCGAGCTCGAAGTGCCCGGCTGGTCCACGTACATCCAGCCTTTGGGCGATCGCTTGGTGACCGTCGGGGTCGGCGGCACCAACAACACTCAGGTCGAGGTGTCGCTCTTCGACGTGCGCGACCCGGCCAAGCCCGCGCTGTTGTCCAAGGTGCCGCTGGGCGAAAACCACTCGTGGAGCGAGGCCAACTACGACGAAAAGGCGTTCACCGTGCTGCCCGAGGCCGGCCTGATTCTGGTACCCTACCAGGGCTACGCTCCCGGTGGCCATACCTCGCGCGTCCAGTTGATTGACCTCGCGGAAGACACACTGCAGGCCCGGGGCGTGATCGAGCACGCCATGCAGGCGCGGCGGGCCACCCTGCGCGGCGACCGCATCCTCTCCTTGTCCGGCCGTGAACTGTTGACCGTCAACGCCGCAGACCGCGACCGCCCCCAGGTGACCAGCAACCTCGAGCTGGCGTGGCCGGTGGATGACGTGTTCGCCGTAGGCAATCATCTGGTCCTGATCGAGCGCGGCAGCGCCTGGTGGGGCGGAAACACGCCCGGCGCCCGGGTGGTCAGCGCGACCGATCCCAATCGGCTCCTCGGCAAGCTGGCACTGCCGCTCGCGCTGCCGATCACCGCCAGCACCCGCATCGGCGATTTCCTTTACGTGGCGCAGTTCGATCCGGCCGTCGCGGGCGTGGAAGCCGGGAAAGAAGGCGAGCCACCCCCGCCGCCGAACCTGTACCTCACCGTGATCGAGCTGGCGGCGCTGCCCGAGCTACGGGTGGCCGGGACCACCGCGACGCGGGTCGAAGCCGCCGGCTGGCTGGGCAACCTCAAAGCCTTTGTGCCGCGTCCGGAACTATTGGTCCTGACCGGCGGGGCTTCGGGCTGGTGGCGCGGACCGTGGGGAGTGGACTTCCTGCCGGGCGGCCGTTGGCTGCCGTGGTGGTGGAGCGGCGCCGCCGGCGGACAGTTCTTCGCTTTCGATGTCACCGACCCGCGAGCGCCGCGCTTCGCTTCCTTCACCCAGTTGAGCACCGACAACACCGCCTGGGGCTTCGGCCCGACGTTCCTGGTGAACGGCTTGTTTTACCTCAGTCACCAGAGGTCCGAGTTTGTTCCGGACGCGCAGGCGCAGCCCCCCAGGGTGCCCGACCTGACGCGCGGCCGCTGGGTCACCCGCCACTTCCTGAGCGTGGTGGATTTTGCCGACCCGGCCAATCCCACCCTCCGCCCGCCGGTCAACCTGCCCGGCCAACTGGCCGCCGTCACGCACGCCGGCGAGGTCCTTTACACCACCGGCTACCACTGGAACGAAAAAGGCGAGACCGACTGGACGCAATTCCTCGATGTCCTCGCCTACGATGGCGTCGAGGCCTCGCTGGTCACGTCGCAGCGCATAGGCGACGGCTGGACCGGCCAGCTCGCCACCGTCGCGGATCACCTGATCCTGGGACGCCACGACTCCGCGAAACCATCCACGCGCCTTGAGACGTGGCGCCTCTCCGAGCAAGGCGTCCTGCTTCAGGTCGGATTAACGGAAACGCCCGGCTACCTCGCTCAACTGACCCGGCTCGAAGAACTCCTACTCGCCTCCGCCGGGTCGGCGGTGACGGTCTGGGACACCACCCAGCCAACCAACCTTCGCCAAGTGGGGCAAGGTACCGGCGACGGCTGCGTGTATCCAAGCTTGGACAACGGCCTCGCTCGCCAGGGCACCACGCTCTGGCTGCCGCAAGGCGACTACGGGGTCGTTGAATTGAAGCTGACGCCGTAAAACACCGACGGCAGCTCGGAAACAGGACAACCGCTGCGAATTTCCGCGCGGAGGGTTGGCCCGGCAGCCGGCCCTCCGCCTGCGGGCCGTTCAACGCGAACCCGAAAACCAGAGAACCCGCTCTTGGCGTGGGCGGATACGCCGGTGCAGCCAGCCTTTACGACTGGCGTGGATCCCCAAGTGCGGCGTCGCTTTCGACGGGCGGTGTTTTCCGCGAGGCGCGGAAAACAGGCGCCTCGGGGCGGGCGCGCTGCCTGCTCAACCACGCGAGTCGAGCTTGGCCGGAACGACTCAATTGAGTGCGGGGTGGAACGGGCGCCTGGCCCGTTCGGCGGGGCGACCCGCCCGACAGTCGAACGCACGAGTCTGCCACTGAAGGGTGTGCGGCTTCCGTTCGCAGGGCTGGGCGGTAAGTTGCCGCCCAGAACGGCCAGGTTGGCCGTTCCACCCAAAACCTACTGCACGTTCCGGCTTAGCGGGTCCAGCAATGCACCGTCACCGGGGTGTTCACGGGAACGGTCACCGGGACATCGGCCACGGCGGGGTTCTGCGCGCTATTGTCAATCTCGGCGTCGAACACGACCGGCGCGCCGGAGTCGGGGGTCAGCACCACGCGCATGGGCAACACGCGATTCCAGTCGCTGGCCTGCACGCGGACGAGCTGATTGGGGTCGCCACCAAAGGGAAGCTGGAAGGTGACAGGCGCACTGCCCACGGGGATGTCTTGCCCCGCCACCTGCACCACATCCAGCCGGGGGACGACAGGCGGGAAGATGAACAGGTTGGCGCCGACGGAAAGGGAAGCCAGCGGATTGAACGTCAACCTGAGTTGTCGGCGATCCACCGTGTCCACGCGAATGCGGCCGGAGCCTGCAAAACCAGCAAAAGTCGTCACATCGACCGTTCCGTTGCCCGCCACCACCGGAGCGACCAGGCGCACGGCCCCGCCACTACCGCCGTTCCCACCCACTTGCGAAGATGCACCTCCACCCTGCGCCAGAACTTTGCCGGTGAGTTCCAGGCGGGTGTTGGAGGAAATGAGAATGGCGCCGCCTCCGCCACCCCCACCTTCTCCCGGCGCACCGGCCGAGCCGCCGCCGCCCGAGCCGCCCACCAAGGGGATCAGCAGTTTGCTGCCGTAGATCGAGCCTCTGTTGGTATTGCCGAAATCATGGCCCATACTGCCATACGAACCGCTCCCCGGCCCCCCGGGTGAGCTGGAGCTGCCGGATCCGCCTTTGCCGGCGCCGGGACCGTAGCCGGCGCCCGGTGGCATTTCGGCAAAGCCACGTTTACCGCCGTCGAATCCGCCGGGCCCACCCTCGCCGCCGCTCGGGCTGTTATCCGGGGCCCGCTGGCCCGAGACATCAATCGTCCCGGCGATGACCACCTCGCCCTGGCTGAGCAGGTATACCGGGGTGTTGTGCTCGTTGCGGGCGAACCGCAGGGTGCGGCCGGCGTTCACCCGCAGGCTGCGGTAATGCAGGATGCCGTCCGGTGGCAGCGGTACGGTGGTGTCGGCGTCAATCACGACATCCCCGAGCGCGCCGGTGCTGCCGTTGT
>CAYNCT010000005.1:0-14773 GCA_964396005.1 uncultured Verrucomicrobiota bacterium
CCTTACCGGAGCGCAGGACTTGCTCCACTGCCCGGATCGCCTTCTCATCAAATTGCGGCCAGGAGGTGAGTTGATGGGTGACGGCTTTTGGGCCGCCGTGGATGGCAAGTTTCTCGGTCATGTTGCCCTTTCAGTTAGAAACGGTACTCAGAATATATTTTTTGGAGAATCATATTGTATAACAAATCTCTTCTCTGGCATGAACCAAGCCATGATATTTGCATTTGAAAAATCCGGCAACACCTCTCACCTGTCATTACGAAGGTTCAGTACGTTATAAGCAAAGGCATATCAAACCATGGATGAACTCATATAAACGCTGATTCTTTCTCTGACTACACCAGGAATCTGTGTGAATCAGTGTTTATCTGTGGTTTAAATTCTCTTTCTTTGAGCTTAAAAGTAATTGTTTGCTAATCTCAATATGTCTGTAACCTGAGAGGTAATAATAAGAACGTTTCAGAATAAATCCAGGTGGTATACTCAAAATAAGGCAGCCATGCTTGACATCACCGCAACCCCCACCTGGCGCGCGACTCATCCTGGAGCCACCATCGGCTTGCTGGAAATATCTGGCACCCCCAACCTGCCAACTTCACCCGCCCTGGAGGATCGTAAACGAGTAATTGAAACCCGTCTGCGAGAGCAGTACGCGGGTTTCACCCGCCAGGATTTCCTGGCAATCCCCGTGATCTCCGCTTATGACCGTTATTACACGCGCTTCAACAAAACCTATCACGTCCAGCTCCAGCTCGAATCGATCGTTTTAAAAGGCAAAAACCTGCCAGCCGTCTCGCCTCTGGTGGACGCCAACTTTATGGCCGAGACGCAGACCCTCTTACTTTCTGCCGGTCACGATGCTGACCGTCTGTCCCCACCGATCACGATAGATACCTCCCAGGAAGGCGAAAGCATAACCCAGATGAACGGCTCCCGCAAAGAAATCCGGGCTGGCGATATGGTCATGCGGGATGCCACAGATATCTCCTGCTCGATCCTTTACGGCCAGGACAACCGTTCACCCATTTCGGCACAGACCACTCGCGTTTTGTACGTAACCTATGCCCCGCCCGGTATCCTGCCCGAGCAAGTGGAAGCTCACCTGGATTTGATCCGGGAAAACGTCCGCCTCTTTTCGCCATCCTCGGTTGTGGAGCAGCTCTGTTTACTCACCAGCTAATCAACTGGTGCCACCAGTTCTTCTTACTTGTGCCACCTGTAAGATCATGCAGGCAACTTTGAAACCGGTCTCAGCAGCAGCGAAAATGCATACTCTCCCGGCTCCACCAGGTATTGCGGCAGGGTCATCGGTCCGCAGCTATTGCCGCCCAGGCCGCATTGCCGCACATCCCACGTCCAATACACTTCCGGTCGGCGGTTCAGCTCATTAGTATGGTAAGCTGCGTAGAGATCAGCGGCAGTGTAATGACTGACACCCGTTTCCATAGGGAAGGAACCTGCCACCTTCAAACCAGAGCCCTTTTCGTTTGTGAGGGAAGCCCAGCGCACATCGGTCTTGTTGCCGTTTTCCTGCGGCATGATGTACGGCACGTATTGCTCATCCACGCTGCCCCGGTATAACCCAACCGGCGCACATGTTTTACGGTCTATATAGGTTTCCACCGGGCCTCGCCCAAACCAGGTAAACCACTCGTAACCGGCCGGCACCATCATAATTACTCCCAACCGGGGAAGGGGCGGCAGGTCTTCATCGCAACTTACCACCTGGTCAGTCCGTATTTCCCCATCGCCCGAGATAGTGTACATGACCATATGGTTGAAACCGTGCGGCACACCGCGTGCCTTCACCCGGTGACGGGTGAATATCTTGATTATCCCGTTAATGGGTTGTTCCCAGGAGAACGATTCGCAGGCCCATTCCAACCGGTTCAAGCCAGCCTGCAGCCAGCCATGCAGCAACTTACCAGGTTGGCCTTCGTCAAACTTAAACCCATCATTATCTGTTGCGGCCCGCCAGATGTTCAGCTTTGGACCCTCTGACAATAACTCATTGTCCCAATAAGAGTAATGGTTCATGATCCCGCTGGTTTTGTCAAAGCACAGTTTGAAATCTTCCCCCTGGACAATGAACATGCTTGCCTGTTCTGTCACTGCCAGGGATCGGTCACTCTTCAAATTCCAGCCACCCCTCTCCCCAGTATGCACCGGTAACTGGAACTGCTCCAACCCCACCTCATGCCCGGCTGGAGACCAATTACATGCCTCTTTAAGGGAAAACCTCAGGGTCAGGAAAGCCTCCGCGCCGGGAAAAAGGCTCAACTTGGAATAAGGCAGCCTCACTACTGCTGACTCTCCTGGTTTAAGATCCAAGCCAGGCAGTTCTCCAGCCTGCTTCGCTTCGCCATCCACAGACACTTCCCAACGGATCACCAATATGTCCAGGTTAGTAAAATCGTATTTATTCTGGATTTCGACCATCTTTCGGTTGAGGTTAACCGCTTTGACCGCCACAGGTTGGATTACCTTTTTATACTCGATCAGGCTGGGGTGCGGGGTGCGGTCCGGAAAGACCAGGCCGTTAATGCAAAAATTCATGTCGTTAATCGTGTCGCCAAAATCCCCACCGTAAGCCCAATACCTGGTCCCTTTTTCGTCCCACTTGGCCAGGCCCTGGTCAACCCAATCCCAGATAAATCCACCCTGCAGACCCTGGTGTCCTTCAATCGCTTCCCAATATTCCTTGAGGTTGCCAACGCTGTTCCCCATGGCGTGAGCATACTCACACATAATTAACGGGCGATCGTTGGCCGGATCATCCGCATACGCCACGATATCCTTTATTTGCGGGTACATCGGGCAGCAGATATCTGTTGCCAGGTGACCTCTTTTCCAACGCTCCAGGCCACCGCTGATCGCCCCTTCATAATGCACCAGCCGGTCGGGGTCGTATCCGCGTATCCATCCCGCCATAGCATCGTGGTTGGGACCATATCCGCTTTCGTTGCCCAATGACCACACCAGCACACAGGCATGGTTCTTATCGCGCTCCACCATCCGCACCCCCCGCTCCATAAAAGCGGTCAGCCACTCGGTCTTATTCGAAAGCAGGTTGTAAACCGAATGGGTTTCCAGGTTGGTCTCGTCCCAGACGTACAACCCGTATTCATCACATAAATCGTAGAAGCGCGGGTCGTTGGGGTAATGGGAAGTGCGCACTGCATTCAGGTTGTGACGCTTCATGGTCAACACATCTTTTAACAGTGCCTCATAAGGTACATACTTTCCATGAATTTCGTGATGGTCGTGCCGGTTGGCGCCTTTGATGTACACCTTCTTCCCATTGATCAGCAGCTCCCGCCTGGCAATCTGCACCTTGCGGAAGCCAATCCGGTGTGAAGAATATTGCACCGGATTTCCGCCTGGATCCTTTAGTATAACGACCAGTGTGTAAAGATAGGGATCTTCGTGGTTCCACTTATGGGGCGCTTTCACCTCCTGCACCAGGGTCACTTTGAGCACCTGGTTGGGATCCGGATGCACCACCCCAGTAACAGGCTCAGCAAAGACCGTTTGTCCCTCAGCGTTGAAAAGTTGCATCTCCACCTGGTAATCCCTGGCCTGCTCAGAGTTTCCACCAATCTTCGCCACGACTGTCAAAGTAGCATCTTGATATTCTGCATCCAAAACTGGTTTGGCAAACACATCCCAAATGTGGATGGCAGGCAACGCATGAATACTCACGTCCCGGTAAATACCTGCCATGTACCAGTGGTCCTGGTCCTCCAGGAAGGTGCCATCCGACCAGCGGATCACCTCAGCCGCCAGAAGGTTCTCGCCTGGCCGGACATACTCTGTAATATCAAACTCGGCTGGCAGGCGCGAATCCTGGCTGTACCCCACCTTCTGCCCATTCACCCACACGTAAAAGGCCGATTCCACCCCGCCAAAGCTCAGGATGACCCGCCGTCCTTCCCATCCGGCCGGGATCTCAAACGTCCGCCGATATAGGCCGGTAGGATTATCATTCGAGGGGACAAAGGGCGGCGTGTTGGGGATCGGCAGCTTGACATTGGTGTAGATCGGCTTGTCAAAACCATGCATCATCCAGTTGGAAGGGACAGGCAGCTTTGCCCAATCCCCAATCGCAAAATCTGCCCTGTAAAATCCATCAGGAACCGTTTCAGGATTCGCAACTAGTTGGAAATCCCATTCCCCGTTCAGGTTGATCACCCAGGGAGATGAGGCTGCATCCTGTTGCAGCGCGCTGGCCTGGTCAGCGTATGGCACACTGGTAGCCCGGGCTGGCAATTTGTTGATCCCCACCACCTGGGGATTTTCCCAATCATGTTGGTTATAAGACATGCCAGCTCCTAATACCTCAAGATCATCGCAATTCGTTGATACTGGTCCAGGCTGCCATTTTCGACAAAAGCTACCTTTCCCTGTTTGTCCAGCACTGTTTTCACAATCTCATCCACCGCATCGTCCATATCCTCCGCATCCCCCGTGAGTTCCACCTGCTCCAGATGGAGACCAGAAGCATCTACTTTCGCCGGAAAATGGAAATCTTTCTCCACCAGTAACAACCTGCCCCGCCCTTCCTGCGCCACCCGCCAGACTTGTTCAATGGTTGCTGCAAATTTTCTTTGACTGACAGCCAGGCCAAGTTCCTCCAGGTATTTTTGGCGTTGTGTATCCAATCCTGCTTTGACCAGCGGCCAGACCAGCCTGCCAAGCCTGGTCGTTGAAGTCCGGCTGTGGCTGCCGGTCAGGGAGCCTATGACAGAGTCTTTGTGCTGACTCACTTCATTGAAGAACGATAAGTAACGGTCAACCCCGACAACCACCAGTGGGAGAGGATCTTCCAAGAGAAATGGCCTCAGCCCGGCATCCACCTGGCGAAAAAATTGGCGGTGCCGCTCATCCCGATAGGCAGACTTTTTGATCCCAAAGCCTCCTGGCAAAGGCGCTTCTCCCCCAGGACCGGTATGGGTAAACGGGAAGCCACCCTCCTCAACCTCGATCAACGTATCCAACACGCCTTCAAACAGGCGGGTCGGTTTCTCCCCCAGCACCAAGACCCAATAACGTTGAGAACGGTTCAACGCATATACCAGGTCTCGGATGGCAAAACCCTCATCAACCAAAATGCGTTCCTTCAAAGTAAACGGCAAGATATGCGCCCGGGCAAATTCACTATTGACGAACAAGGCCAGTCCATCCAAAGTATGGCGGTAATCCAGGTCTGCTACTAACCCTTCCAGGCGGGTCAGGACAGGCTCGATTTCACGCTTCGTAAATTCTGCCTGTAACCGGTCAGTTGCTTCAGCCACCAGATTTCTTACCCGGATTGGGTCTTGGCGATTATCTGGCGAAGTCCGGTGCGTGGGCAAGGTGATGGTCAGGGATGGATACCCGCGGATATTTTGTAGTACATGCAAATCATGATAGTTCATTTTTCCTCCAAATGTGGAAACACTTTCATCTGTGGTCGTCTAAGTATATAATGGATGTAAAACTTAGACAAGCAGATTAAGTCCATCAGGGATTATTCACGGCGACTGGAATCCTGTATGACTCTTCCCATCCTCCTTCTCCTCATCATCCTGGCAATTGCTCTCCTGCTGTTTTCCTTCGAGTGGGTACCCCCAGATGTGACCGCCCTGGGCGTCCTGGTAGCCTTAATCTTGTTTGGCCTGGTGCCGATGGATCAGGCCTTCAGCGGGTTTGGCAGCGATACGGTCATCTTGTTACTTGGCCTGTTGATTATCACGGCAGCCCTGATGCGCGCCGGGGTGGTTGATATTGTCAGCCGCCGCTTGTTGCAGTATACCAACCATCACCCCGGACGTTTGTTGTTGATGGTCATGATTGCTGTTGGCCTTTTGAGTGCGGTCATCAACAACACGGCCGCAGCCGCTTTCTTTTTACCAGTCATCCTGGGGATCAGCCAACGTGCCAGGTTCAACGTCTCACGCTTGCTAATGCCGATGGCTTTCGCTGCCATTTTGGCCAGCTCCGTCACCCTGATCAGCACTTCTACCAATGTGGTCGTCAGCGGGTTGATGACGCAAAACGGATTGTCCCCGATTGGCATGTTCGAGTTGACCCCAGTTGGCGTTCCCATTTTGATTGTAGGGATCGGGTATATGCTGGTCATTGGGCAGCGATTGATCCCCATTCGGCCCACGCCGGAGAACTTTTCAGATACATTCAACTTGCGGCCCTACCTGGCCGAATTAAGGATCTTGCCTGGTTCATCCCTGATTGGCAATACTCTCTCGCAATCTGGCCTGGGCCGCGATCTTGATTTGACTGTGGTGGCGGTTATACGGGATGGAGAGCGTGTGCTGGCGCCTTCTGCTGAAACCAGACTACAAATGGGTGACGCACTCCTGGTAGAAGGCTCCTCTGAAGCAATCCTCAAGATAAAGGATATTGCAGGGATTGACATCCAGGCTGATGTGAAGTTTTCTGACAACGATTTGCAAGACAATAACTTACGGTTGGCAGAGGTCGTGTTGTTGCCGCGCTCCATCTTTATCGGCCGAACACTCAGGGGCCTGCGCCTGCGTGAAAAGTACCATATCCAGGTCCTGGCTATCAGCCGCCGTTCTGGCCTGGTCCACAGCAAGATTTCCCACACTCGCCTGAGCATGGGCGATGTACTCCTTGTGCAGGGCAATCAAAAAGAGATTGCTGCCTTGCAGGTTGAAAATGCCTTCGATGTGTTGGGCCTGGTCGAGTCCCAGCGGATTAACCGTCGCAATGCGCTGATCGTTGGGGCAATTTTCGCCAGTATGCTACTATTGGGAACATTTAAACTAATCCCTTTGCCATTAGCCATGTTGCTGGGAGCCTTGCTGGTCTTCCTGACCCGTTGTATTACGCCCGAAGAGGCCTATCGAAGGGTAGAGTGGAAAGTGATCATCTTGATCGGTTGTATGCTCACCCTCGGGGTAGCCATGCAAACTACTGGTGCCGCTGAATACCTGGCCAGCCGCCTGATTGCCCTGGTGGGGCATTACCATCCCTTCTGGCTGCTGAGCGGCTTTTTCCTCCTGACAGTCTTATTAACCCAACCCATGTCAAATCAGGCCGCCGCAGCCGTGGTTATCCCGGTTGCCCTGCAAACCGCAGTTCAGCTTGGCCTCAACCCGCGCACCTTCGCTATCATGATCGCCGTGGCAGCCTCGACATCCTACCTTACCCCCCTGGAACCAGCTTGCCTGATGGTCTACGGTCCAGGGCGCTACCGGTTTATTGATTTTCTAAAAGTGGGCGGTCTACTCACCTTGTTTATCTATGTCCTGGCCATCAGCCTGGTGCCCCTGCTCTGGCCATTAAGCTGAGGTTCGGCTAAGTTTCTCAGGCAGCTTCTCAAGCATCTTCTCAAGCAACTTCTCAAGCAACTTCTCAAGCATCTTCTCAAGCAGCTTCTCAAGCATCTTCTCAAGCATCTTCTCAGGCAGCTTCTTAGGCTTACTGCCTCATACACCAGGGTTCTACCACCAAGGTCGTTTGATGGCCCTGAACTCGTAACCCTCCCGCTGAACGGGTCCCTTTCACGGGGTTGCTATTCCAGGCTGGTTGAAACCGTTCTTGCCAATTAAAGGCTAAAATCTCCGTGAATCCTGTTAGAATGATGGTTACATTACTTATGGAGATTACCCATGTCATCGTTCCCTGGAAAAGGAAAAGTTGCAGTACTGAAAACTTCCCCGGAAAGGATCCTGGAAGATTACCACCAACTGTTAAGCCTGGCTAAATTTGAGGAGAGTGTCCAGAAAAACCTTACCACCGGCTTAAAGATCAATATATCCTGGCAGACATGGTACCCGGCTTGTTCTTCTACGCCCTGGCAGTTAGAGGGCGTGATAAAGTCTTTACAAGCTCGTGGTTACACAGATGTTATCGGCGTGCATAATGATACCGTGGTGGTTGATACCTCCGACGGCGAAAAGAATAACAAGCATAAATTTGTCACCGATCAATACCAGATTCCTTGTCTTTATTTGTTCAAAGAAGAATTTGATTGGGTCGAATATAAACCCAAAAAACCCTTCCTGGTGCTGGATAAAGTTTACCCTCAGGGCGTTTTCATACCAAAAGACTTAATCGGTATCAATATGATCCATTTACCTACTGTAAAGACTCACGTTTTTACAACGATTACTGGTGCTATGAAAAATGCCTTCGGAGGCTTACTTCACCGAAATCGTCATTGGACCCATTCGGTCATTCATGAAACGCTGGTTGATTTATTAACCATCCAACAAGAAATCCATCCCGGTCTGTTTGCCGTGATGGACGGCACCTTTGCCGGGGATGGGCCGGGACCAAGAGCGATGCGTTGGCATGAAAAAGACATCATCCTGGCATCTTCAGACCAGGTAGCCATAGATGCCGTATCCGCCAGGCTGCAAGGTTTCGATCCAATGAATATTCGCTTTATTCGCCTGGCTCATGAAGCTGGCCTGGGAGTGGGAGACCCCAGGGAGATTGAAATTATTGGATACGATATTAACCAAGAAAAACCGTGGAATTTTAAACAAGAAGACACCTTTGCCAGCAGAGGTCAAAAATTAATTTACCATGGACCGTTAAAACCATTTGAAAAGATCCTGCTGCAAAGCCCGCTGGTTCCCTGGTCTTATTTTGCCAGCAATTTCTATCACAATGTCTATTGGTACCCATTTGTCGGAAGGAAACGCGTAGAAGACGCCTTGCAAACGAAATGGGGGAAATTATTCAAGAATTATGGAGATCGCGAGGTGGTTCTGCCAGGGTTTGAACCGAAGACAGTGAAGCAGGCTGGTTTAGGCCTGGCAGTCACCCTGGGTGTTTTACTTCTGGCTGGATTATTGCTTAAAAAGGGAAGGAAAAGTGATTAAGTTTCGAGTATAATCTGGCGTACAGGGGCTGTGGCGGAACAGGCAGACGCAGGGGACTTAAAATCCTCCGGAGGTGATACTCCTTGTGGGTTCGATTCCCACCGGCCCCATCGGAAACCAACTTGTTCAATCTAAAGTTGGTTTTTTTATTCACTTATCATAGCCTGCGCGGCGATGCAGCCAGCAAAAGAAAAGCAATATGGAGAAGTGCAGGACATTAAAGTTCACCGCAGGACTTTTTAATGTAAAATTGGATGGGACGTTTCCTTACTGCTTCAATTCCACGGGATAAATTTTTTAAGAAAGGAATTCATTTATGTCACATATCATCGTTATAAAGTTCGATAATATGGAAGAGGCCGCGAAAGTGCATCACACCATGATGCAAGGTGAGAAAACGGGTTACCTTGACCTGAAAGACTCGGCTGTGATTGTTTGCAATGAAGAGGGGAAAATTGAGGTAAAGAACCAGATGTCTGACGGAGCGAAAACCGGTGCAATTTGGGGCGGCTTGGTAGGAGCGCTTGTTGCAGGTTTGATTTTTCCCCTGGCAGTGGTTGCACTGGGTGCTGTAGTGGGAGGCCTGATCGGCAGTTCTGCATCAGATCACATTGACAAGCAATTTGTCAATGAAGTCAAACAAAAGTTGACTCCCGGGACATCAGCAATTTTTCTCATCTTCCGAGGTCAAGATGTTGGTGCAGCAATTGCCTCCCTGCGGCCATATAAAGGTGAAATTTTACACACCACTTTGTCGGACGATGCTGAAAAAGCCCTGAAAGATGAGTTGAAAAAGCGGGGAGTCTGAAAACAACCCATAGTTTTTTTTGAAAGGCTGCCTCTCTCCAGGCCTTCTGTCTCTGTCAACAGAGATGGTTTGGGTTGAGCAGCCTTTCTTTTCAGCCCCAAGATTATGCCTGCCGCTGGTCCACCCTTCCAAGGAAGGGTATATGAAGGGTATATGAAGGGTATAGCACTGACCACTACCTGGAAGTCCGTGTAAATATGATCCTTGAGCCGCCCCTTAAGGTGTGCTTTGTTCGCTGGAAATTTTTCGAGCAGCGTTTCTATTTTCAATCCAAACTAACCAGGCAGCGCCCAACCCCAGCAGGCTGATCCAGATTCCTATTAATACGCCCAGGTAAGGGATTGAGCGTAATAAAACATAGAGCACCGTTCCCAGGAAAAGCATCATGAAACGATAACGAACCATGCTCGGTGCTAAGCGCCCGAAGATTTTCTGGAAAACAAGGCTGCCCGCAATTCCTTTGGTGACAAAAACTGAAAATAGATAAATGATTGCACCGCAAAGCGTCAGGCTGGTATAACCTATTATGAAGGTGAAGACCGAGAAAGAGATCAGGGTTAGTTTGGAAAAGAACAGGATGAGCGGGATCAATAAAATGGCAATCAACAACGTCGCAGAAAAAATGAATATTACAGCCAACAGGCCAATTCCTGTTGATGAGCCAGGTCTTTGCCAGATCTTTTCAGCCGTTTGCTGGAAGAACTTAGGAAAAATTAACATAGCTATGGCACTGTAAACAAATACGTGGATGATACTGCGCAATTGGATTAATAACCAATCCACCACCTCTGATGAATTGACGGTCTTTTCTTGAAGTGATCCTCTTTCACTCACAAGGTCAGGCAAACCCAACAAGGCCATGCTGGCATCTTTCCAACGAAGAGATGACCATGTCTGCGGGTTTCCCTGTTGAGAGAGTTCCACAGACGGAAGCTGGAAGAGATTATCCTTCATGCCGGTTAAATTTCCGCTTTCAAGAAACGGAATGGATTTTCCGAATAGATCCAAGATAGCCTGGATGATCGGTATCGGTCCAATCAATCCCCTCACATCTCTGCCGACGTCACATTGAAGATTAGCACCTAAAGCAATTATCAGGATATCCCGGCCAATGCTTGAATCGGCCTGGCAGGTTAGTTGCAAGCCAATAAAATACAGGTCATATACTAAATTGGATGGATCTGCCAGCAGGGTGCTTTGCGCGCCAGCATATAGACTGCCTTCAAAAGTGCCATTAATTTCCATTACTTGTCCAAGCACAATGCCACTACCGGAAATATCTCCATCAATAACAATTTGCCTGCCGATGGCAAACACATCACCATCAATGTCACCGCTGATTGTGACCGTATCTCCAAACAGGATGACATTGCTGAGAACCACTTGACCTTCCGGGACTGTGTCCCCGATAATAATACCCTGAGCTTTTGCAGGAATAATACCCGTCAGGGTTAGCAAAATTAGCAGAAAAATGATGCTCAGATTTCGTGCAATATTCTTCATCACAGGCTCTCCCAACAAGAACTTTGCCGCGCAGTAAAAGCAGTGCCTCAACGAACTCATTAAATCACCAAAACTGTTTAAATAAAGCACCCAGGATTGTGATTTTTTAATGTACCCATTTTCATTCTACAATGAAAGTAGAATACGCGCAACAATGAAATTTGATAAAGATAACTATCCTAATGATCCTTCGGGCTGTAATGATGGACCGTTTCACTTTTCCAAACCTGGCCAGGATCATTTTTGGTAAGGGCACTGATAACAAGGTTGAGCAGTAGCTAACGGAATTTCATAAAGTGCTCCTTCATTATGGAGAAGGATCTATTCGAAAAACGGGCCTGAATGATCATACAAAACAAGCTGGTTCTGCCCCCACGGAGGGGGAGAACCAGCTTCTTGTTCTTTTTCCTGGAAAAGCTGTTAGAGAATTCTTCTAGCTGGCTTTACAAGAATTATCGCTCAAGCTTTTCTTTGCCGGAATGCCTGTACGATCATGGCAATGCCGCCAATGACGGCGGATACAGACGCTACCCACAGGAAGGCCAGGCCCATTCCAGGTACCGAATAATTGACCATCAACACAATACCAAAAATAATGGCCAATACACCCAGGATACCTGCTCCCCATCCACCACCCTGGAAGGCCATAATTAGCAGGATGATTCCCTCTAGTAAGCCCCAGATGCCCAATACCAGGACGAAAACCTTGGGTAACAACAGAGCTGCAATCAATGGATATTGGATAATCGCCAGGCCGGCAACTATCGAGACAATGCCCATGAAGAGTTTCCATCCCCAGGCCCGGTGATCTACAAACATGTAGATAAGATCGAAAACGCCTTGGAATAGCCACCAGAAGCCGAGGAAGTACACAATAAAGAGGTATGTTTCTATTTTGGTGATGGTTTGACCCCAGAGTAGCAAACCGCCGATGATGATCGCCAGAACGCCATCAATCAGCAACAGCCACCACGGTCTTTGATTAGCCTTTAGTTCAAGTGCACCTTCTGTCATATGATAACTCCTTTGTTTAATGAAAATAAATTTGAATAGCCAGTTTCCTAAGCTTGGGCTAATTATACACTAATTTTTAGGATTTTCTTAGGATTTTAAGAGAGGCGGTTGTAAAATCATGGTAACAATCACAGAACAATCCCATTCCATCATTACCAGGCACTGCAAGCACCTTAACCATAAATGGGCTGAAAGAATTCAGCCCAACTTTGAAGTGAATTGAAATGATTTAGGTTTTACGGTCCGGTGTAATAAGGTACCTGCTTGCGGTTGTGGTAGGAACCTACATAGCTGAAGATATCTGCTGCCACACCCAATCCCAGCCAGATCCAATCGAAACCGTTTAGCGGAAAGATCAATACATACATTAACATCGTCCAGGGTATGAAGATCAAGCCAAGGATGCCGACCAGCCATGGGAAGTTAAAATTCTCCAGAGCCAGGTTGACCCGGACCGGAGCTATCAGCCAAAAAACCAGGAAGGCTAACCTAGGACCAAATAAAAATAAAGCAGTAATAAAACAACACATTTTTGAACTCCTCCATTCATAATTGATTATTTCAGGGCAATCATCCGCCTGTGTGTTTCAACAAGAGGCTGGCGGCAGCACAGCCTCCTGCAGTTTCCATTATCGCCCGCTGTGCGACATCTCGTCAATGCACACAGCCACGGCCAGGATGAGGGCATCATCCTGCCCGGGATCAATAGATACGCCATACGTATCCCGCAGGCGAAACCACTTCTTCGACACTTCAGCAATTTTGTCGCGCCCTTCGCCGATCGAATATTCATGGTCAAGGATGTTGCCTTGCACATCCAGATCGGGGCCGTTTTTTATTTTTACCACCCAGCGTTCACGAAGCGGGGTAATCAAGGCTTTCTTGACCAGGGCAACCTGGTGTCCTTGGGCATCTTCGACTTCCATGCTGTCCTTGACCCGCAGCATACGTTCCTGGATCTTAAACAGTTCCTGGCCATGGGCATCTTCAAAAATCAAAGTTTGGCGAACACGTAATGCCTTTCCATCCACCTTAAACACTTTCTGACCACGATCATTTTCAATCCAGAAATCATCCCCAATAGCGATCATCTTTTGACGCATCTGGTAACGGTTTCCCCCACCACCAGGGCGGCCTAATCCACGATCTTCTTGTCGTTCTTCCCGTCTTTCTTCTCGCCTTCTGCGCATGTCAACTCCTTTCTTAGGGCCAGATTAATCCTAATTCATTTTACCTTAGTTTACAACAATTTTACCCAAGGATTTAGGGCTTAACCAAGAATTTAGTGTGGGCTTGGAGTAAGCCGGGTTTGATGATTTCGTTAAAAGCCCTGTGAATGATTTGCATAGGCCTGGTCTTCAATAACGAAAGGTCAGCCTTTGCGGTGTTTGACTGGCCCGCATAAAAAAATCAATTAAGTATTTCCATACTCGGTGGCACGATAATTGCAACAGGATGGTTTATGAACGCTCGAAATTGGACCTTTCACCGCCTGTTCTCTCTCTCCTTCCTGCTGCTCATTTGTTTGCTGTTTGCCGGCTCTGAACGCAGCCAACAGCAGATAGTGAAGGCAGCCACGCCGCCCCCGGCCTTTTCAGGCAAGGCTCTTGTCCTGCAGACCAGCACCTGGGTCATTAAGAAAATCTTCCCCCAACAAGAATTGATCCCTGGGATTGGATATCGCACGACTGCCCTGGTTGTACAGGAAGAAGTCACCAAAAAAGTTTACTGCCTGGATCCCGGGAAAGCCATCCCGCCTGTCGGTACACAATGCGTTCTAAAACTCAACGGAGTGTTCGATTGCGGTGATGCTTACCAACGCTTCGTGGAGATTCCCTCTGCCCCCACCCCTACCCCCACCCCTGCTCCCACACCCACCCCTGTTCGTTTTGATTGCACTCAGCTCGGCCTGGGGTTGCAGGTGACCTACGGTAAACCTCAAAGTTCGGATCTCTCAACAACTGACCTGGTCAGGGATAAGCACTCCTGGCGGCAATTCAGCCTGGATCCCCTGGCAGTGGCCCCGGACGAAACCTGGAACACTGACCCAATCTCTATGGTCTACCCCAACAAGACCTGTGGCCGCTTTACTGTGGGGGGGCGCCCGTCTGGCCTGCCGCCGGAAGTGGTAAAAATCGAAGTAACCATAGACTGTCCAGGCTTACACGTTGATCTCAGCGCGGCAGCCTCAGATGGCGGCTATTGCTTCGACTGCCGCGACATCAATTTTAACCAGAAACAGTGTACGGTGACCAACAAACTATATATTGAGCGCGGTGATCAGGCTGCTGTCTGCCAGGCTTTCTACCTTGTCATTGATCCCTTGGCGAAGATGACCCAACAACGGTTCAGCCAGACTGTCCTTGTCCTAACCCAGCCCTGACTGCTTCAAAACCTGAATCGTTGCCAAACGACGCCCCTGCGCGGCGAAAATAAAAAGGTGATCAAGAAACAGGCGGTTGCAGTTAACACCACCGCGGATCCCGAAGCAATATTGACATAGTAGCTTATATACAATCCGACCAGGCTGGAAAATGCACCAATTATGGCCGAAATCATCATCATCGAAGAGAGACGGCGGGTCAACAAGTAA